>JAIXPL010000069.1 GCA_027486255.1 Comamonadaceae bacterium | reverse complement strand
CGAAGTGACCGATGTTGCAAACGATGGCCTGGTCTTTCATCTTCAGCATATGTGCATGGCTGTTGACGTGGTAGTTACCTGTCGTTGTCACGAAAATGTCGCCGTGTTCAGCAGCATATTCCATGGTCACAACGCGGTAGCCTTCCATCGCTGCCTGCAATGCGCAGATAGGATCGATTTCAGTTACCCATACCTGGGCCGACAAAGCACGCATGTCTTGTGCAGAGCCCTTACCTACATCACCATAACCGGCGATAACAGCGACCTTGCCAGCGATCATGACGTCGGTGGCGCGCTTGATGGCATCCACCAGGGACTCGCGGCAGCCATAGAGGTTGTCGAACTTGCTCTTGGTGACCGAGTCATTGACGTTGATGGCGCGCAGGGCCAGCGAGCCCTTGGCGGCCATTTCATTGAGGCGCAGCACGCCGGTGGTGGTCTCTTCGGTGACGCCGATGATGTTTTTGAGGCGGCGGCTGTACCAGGTGCTGTCCTGGGCCAGCTTGGCCTTGATGGCGTTGAAGAGACACACCTCTTCTTCACTGCCGGGGTTGCTCAGCACAGACAGATCGGTCTCGGCCTTGGTGCCCAGGTGCATCAGCAGCGTGGCATCGCCGCCGTCATCCAGGATCATGTTGGGGCCTTCTTCAGGGGTGCCCTTGGCGCCCTTGAATTCAAAGATGCGGTGGGTGTAGTCCCAGTAATCGTCCAGGGTTTCGCCCTTGTAGGCAAACACCGGGGTGCCGCTGACCACCAGGGCGGCCGCCGCATGGTCCTGGGTGGAGAAGATGTTGCACGAAGCCCAGCGCACATCAGCGCCCAGGGCCTGCAGGGTTTCGACCAGCACACCGGTCTGGATGGTCATGTGCAGCGATCCAGTGATGCGGGCGCCTTTGAGCGGCTGGGCCTTGGCGAATTCTTCGCGGATGGCCATCAGGCCAGGCATCTCGGTTTCGGCGATCTTGAGCTCTTTGCGGCCCCAGTCGGCGAGCGACAGGTCGGCAATGGCGTAATCCTGGGTGTGCAGGGGTTTGAGGACGGCGTTCATCTGACTTTTCTCCAATTGACAAAGACAAGTAGGCCCACATGGGCCACCACCAGGGGACAGACAGGCATGAAGAGAGTGAGGGGACTCACCCGGCATTCAGGCACTGATCCAGTGCTGGCGGGTGAGCGTCGTTGCGAATCGAGGGTTCTTGAGCCTAGACCACGCAGACGGTGGGTTGCAACGCTCCTCAAGAACAGCCGGCATTGTAGTCAAAGCCGGCCCGATGAGCAGGGCCGGCCAGCGGCCCTGCTGCGCAGTCAAGCTTTGCTCAGAGCTTGAAGGGCACGACCAGTTGCTCCTGCTCGCCCAGGCCGCCGATGCCCAGGCGCATGACGTCGCCCTTCTTCAGGTAGATGGGCGGCTTGGCGCCCATGCCCACGCCGGGTGGGGTGCCGGTGGTGATCACGTCGCCGGGCTCCAGGGTCATGAACTGGCTGGTGTAGCTGATCAGCTTGGCCACGCTAAAAATCATGGTGCGGGTGCTGCCAGCCTGCATGCGCCGGCCGTTGAGGTCCAACCACATCTCCAGCTTCTGGGGGTTGGGCACCTCATCACGGGTGACCAGCCAGGGGCCGATGGGGCCGAAGGTGTCGCAGCACTTGCCCTTGTCCCAGGTGCCGCCGCGCTCGATCTGGAACTCGCGCTCGCTCACGTCGTTGATCAAGCAGTAACCGGCCACATGGTCCAGCGCCGCTTTTTGCGAAACATGGCGGGCACGGGTGCCGATCACCAGGCCCAGCTCGACCTCCCAGTCGCTCTTGACCGAGCCCTTGGGCAGCATCACGGGGTCGTTCGGGCCCTGCATGCAGCTGGTGGTCTTCATGAAGATGATGGGTTCCTTGGGCAGCGGCAGGCCTGCCTCGGCCGCATGGTCCGCATAGTTCAGGCCGATGGCCACGAACTTGCCGGTGCCGGTGACGGGGCAACCCAGGCGCGGCTTGCCGCGCACCAGGGGCAGCGATTCAGGCTTGATGCGGCGCAGCTTGGCCAGCGCGGCATCGCTGAGCTGGGCCGGGCCGATGTCCGGGATCACACCGCTCAAGTCACGCAGCTTGCCGGTGGCGTCCATCAGGCCGGGCTTTTCTTTGCCGGGCTGTCCATAGCGAACGAGTTTCATCTCCAGTGCCTTTCGAGTTGTGGTGAAAAAGGGGGCGCTCAGCGCAGCAGCACGGCCAGGCTGGCATCAAGCTGTTCGGAGGGCAGGCGCTTGAAGCCCGAGCGGGCAAAGCGTTGAAGGCGGCCAAGCAGGAAAGACTGCAGCAGGGACGCCCTCACCTGGACATCCTCCTGGGGCCATGACGCAGCCGGCGCCTCGCGCAAGGCCTGGCGCAAACTCGCCTCGAGCTTGTCGAAAAAGAAATTCATGCGCTCCTGCAGGCGCTCGTGTTCGAAGACCAGCGCATCGCCCACCATCACCCGCGCCATGCCTGGGTTCTTCTCGGCGAACTGCAGCAAGAGGTGGGCCAGACGCCGCACACGCTCGAGCGGATCGGCCTCGCGCTCCTGCACCTGGTTGACCAGGGAGAACACCGACTGCTCGATGAAATCAATCAGCCCCTCGAACATCTGCGCCTTGCTGGCGAAATGCCGGTAAAGGGCCGCCTCGCTCACCTCCAGCCGCGCCGCCAGGGCGGCGGTGGTGATGCGCTCGCCCGGTTGCTCGAGCATCTGCGCCAGAGTTTGCAGGATCTGCAGGCGCCGCTCGCCCGGGCGCGGGCGCTTGCGCACCGGCAGGTCGGCATCGCCCTCGGGACTCAGCGCAGGGTCAAGTTCGGGCATGCGAGGAGGGGCAGGCAGGGACGGCAAACGCTCAGTGCGAGCGGATCATGGTGCCGTAGGCCTGATCGGTCAGGATTTCCAGCAGCATGGCATGGGGCACGCGGCCATCGACCACGTGCACCGCATTGACGCCGCTTTTCGCCGCATCGATGGCGCCAGCCAGCTTGGGCAGCATGCCGCCGCTGATGGTGCCGTCAAGCACCAGGTCATCGATCTGGCGGGGCGTGAGTTCGGTGATCAGCTCGCCCGACTTGTTCAGCACGCCCTTGATGTTGGTGAGCATCACCAGCTTTTCAGCCTGCAGCACGGTGGCCAGCTTGGCCGCCACCACATCGGCGTTGATGTTGTAGCTTTCGTTGTGCTCACCAAAGCCGATGGGGCTGACCACGGGAATGAACTGATCGTCTTGCAGGGCCCGCACCACGGCCGGGTCAATCTGCACGATCTCACCAACCTGGCCGACGTCATGCTCCTTGCTCGGGTCCTGGAGGTCCAGCATCTTGAGCTTGCGGGCGCGGATCAGGCCGCCATCGCGACCGGTCAGGCCCACGGCCTTGCCGCCGGCCTGGTTGATCAGGCCCACGATGTCCTGCTGCACCTCACCGGCCAGCACCCACTCGACCACTTCCATGGTCTCGGCGTCGGTCACGCGCATGCCCTGAATGAACTCGCCCGATTTGCCCAGGCGCTTGAGCGCGGTCTCGATCTGCGGGCCGCCTCCGTGCACCACCACCGGGTTCATGCCCACCAGCTTGAGCAGCACCACGTCCTCGGCAAAGGCGGCCTGCAAAGCCGGGTCGGTCATGGCGTTGCCGCCGTACTTGATGACCAGGGTCTTGCCGTGGAACCTGCGGATGTACGGCAGGGCCTGGGCCAAGATTTCGGCCTTGTCGCGCGGGGCGATGTGGGAGAGGTCGAGGTCGTCGGAACTCATGGGAAAAGCAGTCGGCATGAAAGCCCGCATTGTGCAGCACCCGCCCACAGCGGGCCGACCGCAAGCGCACTCCGGCGCCCTCCGGCGCACTCAAGCCGTGATGGCGAATTCTTCCTTGGTGCGTCCCTCGGCCACCAGAGCGGCCAGCCAGCGCGGCATCAGGCCCCGGCCAGTCCAGGTTTCGCCATTGGGGCCGCGGTACTTGGGCGTCACGCTGCCGCCCTTGCTGGGGGACGGACGACCCTTGCCCTTGGCGCCAGCGCGGCGGGGGGCCTTGGCAGCCTTGGCCTTGGACTTGCCTGCCTTGGGTTGGGCAGCCGCGAGGTCTTTGAGGGTGATGCCGAAGGCCTGCATCTTGGCCAGGATCTCCTGCACCGTGGCATCGAATTCGCGGGAGCGAATGGTGTCGGCCTGTTTCTGCAGTTTCTCAATCTGGTGCTGAATATCAATCAGGTTACTCATGGCGACTCCTTGAAGTAAGGGAGAAACAGATTCTGGAAATCAGTTTCGAAATATTAAAGCGAACGGATCATATATCGGAACCCGGCGCCTCAAAGCAGACAGATCTTAGCCTTTGGAATATATGCCAATATGAAAACAGATTAAGGGAAATAGTCAGCCTGAGCAAATGCGGGCGCCACGGCATCCTTGGCGGACAGACGGGGCGCTATGTCGGCCGGCCATGAAATGGCCAATTGAGGATCATTCCAGGCGATGCAGCGCTCATGCTCAAGCGCGTAGTAATCGGTGGTCTTGTAGAGAAAATCCGCCGAGTCGCTGAGCACCAGAAACCCATGGGCAAAACCAGGCGGCACCCACATCTGGCGCTGGTTCTCCTCGGACAACTCCACGCCCACCCAGCGGCCGAAGGTGGGCGCGCTGCGGCGAATATCCACCGCCACGTCAAACACCCGCCCACGGGCCACGCGGACCAGTTTTCCCTGCGGCTGCTGTATCTGGTAGTGCAAGCCCCGGAGCACGCCCTGTGCGCTGCGGCTGTGGTTGTCCTGCACAAAATTGAGCGTCAAACCTGTGGCTTGGCTGAACGCACGCTGGTTGAAACTCTCGAAGAAAAAACCGCGGGCATCGCCAAACACGCGCGGCTCAATGATGAGCACCTCGGGAATGGCTGTGGGCGTGAGCTGCATGCTTAAAACACCCGGGTATCGAGAATCTGCTTCAAGTAGCGGCCATACCCATTCTTGAGCATGGGCTGGGCGAGTTTTTCCAATTGCTCCGCAGAAATGTAGTTCTTGCGAAAGGCAATTTCTTCGGGACACGCAATTTTCAACCCCTGGCGGTGCTCGATGGTGGCAATAAACTGCCCGGCCTCCATCAGCGATTCATGCGTGCCGGTGTCCAACCAGGCCATGCCGCGGCCCATCACCTCCACGGTGAGTTCATTCCGTTCGAGGTAGATGCGGTTCACGTCGGTGATTTCTAACTCGCCGCGTGCCGAGGGCCGAATATGCGCGGCAATGTCCAGCACCTGCTGGTCATAAAAATACAAGCCTGTCACCGCGTAGTTGGATTTGGGCTTGAGCGGTTTTTCTTCAATGCTCACTGCGCGGCGCTGCGCATCGAACTCCACCACACCGTAGCGTTCGGGATCCTGCACGTGGTAGGCAAACACGGTGGCGCCATGGGCCCGATCGCAGCTGGCACGCAGCTGGGACTCCAGGTCGTGACCGTAGTAAATGTTGTCGCCCAGGATCAGCGCCGAAGGCGCGTCACCCACGAACTGGCGGCCAATGATGAAGGCCTGCGCGAGGCCATCCGGGCTGGGCTGCATGGCGTAGCTCAGGGCCAGGCCCCACTGACTGCCATCGCCCAGCAGCTCCTGAAAGCGCGGCGTGTCCTGCGGGGTGGAGATGATCAGGATCTCCCGGATACCCGCCAGCATCAGCGTGGTGAGCGGGTAATAGATCATGGGCTTGTCATAGACCGGCAGCAGCTGCTTGGACACGGCCATGGTGACCGGGTACAGGCGGGTGCCGGAGCCGCCGGCGAGGATGATGCCTTTGCGCTGGAGAGTCATGGGAGGCCTTCAGA
This sequence comes from Comamonadaceae bacterium, assembly GCA_027486255.1. Lineage (GTDB taxonomy): Bacteria > Pseudomonadota > Gammaproteobacteria > Burkholderiales > Burkholderiaceae_C > Polaromonas. Next base: position 14,952 of record JAIXPL010000069.1, on the reverse strand, counting down.
GAATTTCTTGGAGCATGCGGTCCACGCCCTGCTGCCACTCAGGCAGCCGCACCCCGAAGGCGGCCTGCAGGCGGTGTGTGTCCAGGCGGGAGTTGTGTGGGCGGCGAGCGGCCGAGGCGAAGGCGCTGCTGGGCACGGCCCGCAGCTCACGCACCTTCAACGGCAGCTCGGGGCGCAGGACGCGCGCCTGCTCGATCACGTGCTGGGCATAGCCGTGCCAGGAGGTCTGGCCGCCCGCGCTCAGGTGGTAGAGCCCGGCCAGCTCGGGCCGCTGGGGCAGCATGCGCAAGGCCATCGCCGTGACATCGGCCAGCAGCTCGGCACCGGTGGGCGCGCCCACCTGGTCGTCGATGACGGTGAGCAGCTCGCGCTCCTGGGCCAGGCGCAGCATGGTCTTGGCAAAGTTCTGGCCACGGGCGGAATAGACCCAGCTGGTGCGCAGAATCAGGTGCCGGGGGCAGGCGGCCCGAATCGCTTCTTCGCCTTCCAGCTTGCTGCGGCCGTACACATTCAAGGGGGCCGGCGTGTCGGCTTCCGACCAGGGCTGCTGGCCACTGCCATCAAACACGTAGTCGGTGCTGTAGTGCACCAGCCAGGCGCCCAGGGCCTGGGCCTCGCGGGCCAGCACCCCCGGCGCGGTGGCGTTGATCAGGCGGGCCAGCTCCGGCTCGCTTTCGGCACGGTCCACCGCGGTGTGCGCCGCCGCATTGACGATGAGCTGCGGCCGCACGGTGCGCACGGTCTCGGCCAGGCGCTCGGGCTGCGTGAAATCGGCAGCCAGGTCGGCGCTGTGGTGGCCCAGTGCGACCACCTCACCCAGCAGGGACAGGCTGCGCTGCAGCTCCCAGCCGAGCTGGCCGTCCTTGCCCAGCAGCAAAATCTTCATGCGGCTGCGCCGTACTGGGTCTGGACCCAGTCGCGGTAGGCGCCGCTTTGCACCCGGCTGACCCAGCCCGGGTGGTCCAGGTACCAGCGCACGGTCTTGCGGATACCAGACTCGAAGGTCTCGGCCGGCCGCCAGCCCAGTTCCTCGTGCAGCTTGCGTGCATCGATGGCATACCGCCGGTCGTGCCCCGGGCGGTCGGTCACGTGCGTGATCTGTCCCCGGTAGGACTGGCCGTCAGCGCGGGGCTGCAATTCGTCGAGCAGGTCGCACAGGGTGTGCACGATCTCAATGTTGGCTTTCTCGTTCCAGCCGCCCACGTTGTAAACCTCGCCCAGGCGCCCGGCCTCCAGCAATCGGCGGATGGCACTGCAGTGGTCCTTCACGTAGAGCCAGTCGCGGATTTGCATGCCATCGCCGTAGACAGGCAGGGGCTTGCCTGCCAGGGCGTTGACGATCATCAGCGGGATGAGCTTTTCCGGGAAATGAAAAGGCCCGTAGTTGTTGCTGCAGTTGGTGGTCAGCACCGGCAGGCCATACGTGTGGTGATAGGCCCGCACGAGGTGGTCGCTGGCGGCCTTGCTGGCGCTGTAGGGGCTGTTGGGCTTGTAGCGGTGAAGCTCGGTGAAAGCCGCATCGCCCGGGGCCAGCGAGCCGTAAACCTCGTCGGTGGAGACATGCAGGAAGCGAAAAGCCTCTTTCGCCGCAGGCTCGAGGCCGCCCCAGTAGGCCCGCACGGCCTCGAGCAGGCGGAAGGTGCCCAGCACATTGGTCTGGATGAAATCTTCGGGGCCGAGGATGGAGCGGTCCACATGCGATTCGGCCGCAAAGTTCAGCACCGCCCGGGGCCGGTGCTCGGCCAGCAGCCGCGCGAGCAGTTCGGCATCGGCGATGTCACCCTGCACGAAGATGTGGCGCGCATCCTGGGAGACGCTGGCCAAGGTCTCCAGGTTGCCGGCGTAGGTGAGCTTGTCCAGGTTGAGAACAGGCTCCGCGCCGGGCTGGGCCAGCCAGTCCAGCACAAAGTTGCCGCCGATGAAACCAGCACCACCGGTCACCAAGAGGGTCATGGTCGAAAGAAATAAAACAAAGGGGCCCGGATGCGCGAGCAGCTCGGGGCAAGCTCGTCGATTCTAGGGTTCTGCCTGGGCCCCAAGAAAAACACCCGCCGGGGCGGGTGCTTGACTGGGAAAGGGTCGGGCGACTCAGCTCTTGCGGGCCTGGTCCAGGCACTGGCCCAGTTGGCTGAAATACTGGTCGGCGACCGGGGTGGGCTGCACGTACTTGATGCGGTTGTCCGACTCGTCGGCCACCAGGGTGATCACGCCCTTTTTCCGCAGAGACTTCAGGCGCCGGTGCGCGGTGGTCGAGGACACGTCGGTGGACATGCCCATGGCCTGCAGCACGGTGATTTGCTTGCCGCTGTGCCAGACCGTGGCAAACAGGTTGAGCAAGCGCTCTTCCACCGGGTCCAGCACCGGAAAGTCTGGCAGGGCACGAACGCCCTGAACCAAGTTCAAAAAGCGCAGGTAAATGGAGGAATGCGAGTTTTGACCGGACATGGCGCGATGATAAACGGTGTCAACAGCCTTGTCCTCGCGCAGATCAGGCAAACGCATCAGTACATACGCTTAAGTACATACGCACATTAGAGCGCCCGACCTAAGCAGGCGCGCCCCAAATGTCTATATTCATGGAACCATCTTCATGAAGGGCGTCTGACCATGGCAAAACACACTGATGACTCCATCGGCTCATCGGCGGCCGAGGCCGCCGAGCGGGTCAAGGCCTCGGCCCAGCAGATCTGGCTGGCCGGCCTGGGCGCCTTTGCCAAAGCCCAGCAGGAAGGCGGCAAGGTGTTCGAGGCCCTGGTGGCCGACGGCTTGAACCTGCAGCGCAAAACCCAGGCCAGCGCCCAGACCCAGATGGCCGAGGCCACGGAGAAACTCAGCGCACTGGCCGGCGGTCTGTCCTCCCGGGCGGGGCAGCAGTGGGACCGGCTGGAAGGCATCTTTGAGGAACGGGTGGCCAAGGCCCTGGAGCGCCTGAACATGGCGTCCCGCGCCGACCTCGATGCCTTGAACCAGCGCATCGATGAACTCCAGGCCCAGGTGCGCCAACTCAGCGCCAAGCCCGTCAGCGCCCGGCGCACGCCGGCACGTCCCGGCACCCGCGCGGCTGCCAAGACAGCCGACAAGACAGCGGCCAAACCGAGCGCCAAGCGGGGCAAGGCCAGCCGCTGAGCCGCCCGCCTGAGGGGCAGCGCTCTTTGCAGTCTGCGGCCACTGGGGTAGAGTGATTCGCAGAAGAACCCCAAGAGGCAAGGCATGGCAAAGAAAGCGCCACGTCGGACTGCAGAACGCATCCTCGAAGCCGCGCTGGCATTGTTCAACCGCTATGGCGAGCCCAATGTCTCGACCACGGCCATTTCCGCTGAGCTGGGCATCAGCCCGGGCAACCTCTACTACCACTACCCGGCCAAGGACGAATTGGTCAACGCCCTCTTCGAGCGCTACGAGCAGGCGCTCGAAAGCCTCCTGGCCGCAGGCGGGGAGGTGCAGGACGTAGAAGATGCCTGGTTCTTCATGCACACCCTGTTCGAGCGGGTCTGGCAGCACCGCTTTCTTTACCGCGATCTGAACCACCTGCTCAGCCGCAACCGCCTGCTCGAGACGCGATTGAAGCTGCTGCTGCAACACAAGACCCAGGCGCTGCAGGCCATGCTGCACAGCATGCGCCGGCAAGCCCTGCACATGGACAGCCAGGACGTCGAGGCCACAGCCACCAGCATGACGGTGCTGCTGACCTACTGGCTGAGCTTTGAATACGTGTGCGACCCGCGCCACGCCCTCGAGCCCGACAACGCCCAGGCCGCCCTGCTGCGGGGAGCCCACCACGTGCTGGGCCTGCTGGGGCCGCACCTGGCGCCACAGCAGCGCGAGCACCTGCAGGGGCTGGCCGGGGCCTACGCGCCGCGGGCCACCTGAGGAACGCCGCGCCCGTGCGCAAGCGGGCTTGCAGGACTGAAGCCGCACCAAGCGCAATGGCTTGGCGCCTTCGCGCCTTGAGCTCTTGCAGAATGGGCGTTTTGCAAAGGATCGCGCATGCCCGCAACCGAGGTGTCCCGCCCACCGTCCCGCCAGCAGGTTCGGGGCGCCTGCCCACACGACTGTCCTGACACCTGCGCCCTGCTCACCACCGTGGAGGACGGCGTGGCCCAGCGCGTGGACGGCAACCCGGCGCATGCCCACACGGCAGGGGCGCTGTGCACCAAGGTGGCGCGCTACACCGAGCGCAGCTACCACCCCGAGCGCGTGCTGAAGCCCCTCAGGCGCAGCGGCCCCAAAGGCAGCGGCCAGTTCAAGCCGGTGAGCTGGGAGGAGGCGCTGGAGGACATTGCCGCACGGCTCAAAGCCATCAGCGACCCCCAGGCCATCCTGCCCTACAGCTACGCCGGCACCATGGGCCAGGTGCAGGGAGAGGCCATGGCGGCACGCTTTTTCCACCGGCTAGGCGCCTCACAGCTGGACCGCACCATCTGTTCCTCCGCTGGCGGTGAGGGCCTCATGCACACGCTGGGCGGCAAGGTGGGCATGAAGGTCGAGCACTTTGCCGAGAGCCGGCTCATCCTGATCTGGGGCAGCAATTCCATTGGCAGCAATCTGCACTTCTGGCGCCACGCGCAGGAGGCCAAGCGGCAGGGTGCCAAGCTGGTGTGCATCGATCCGCGGCGCAGCGAGACGGCCGACAAATGCCATGAACACCTGCAGCTGCTGCCCGGCTCCGACGCGGCTCTTGCCCTGGCGCTGATGCACGAGCTCATCGCGCACGACTGGCTGGACCACGACTACCTGGCCCGCCACACCCTGGGCTGGCCGCAGCTCAGGGAGCGCGCCCTGCAGTGGCCGCCCGAGCGGGCCGCACAGGTGTGCGGCCTGCCCGTCGAGCAGATCCGCCAGCTCGCCCGGGACTACGGCAGCACCCGACCTGCCGCCATACGCCTGAACTACGGCATGCAGCGGGTGCATGGCGGCGGCAACGCCACCCGCGCCGTAGCCTGCCTGCCCGCCCTCGTGGGCGCCTGGCGCCACCGCGCCGGCGGGCTGCTGATGTCCAGCTCAGGCCATTTCCCCGTGCAGACCCAGGCCCTGCAGCGCCCTGAGCTGCGGCGCGGCCCCAGCCGCACCATCAACATGAGCACCATCGGCCGGGACCTGCTGCGCCCGGCCAGCGCCGAGTTCGGCCCGCGCATCGAGGCGCTCATTGTCTACAACAGCAACCCCGTGGCGGTGGCGCCCGAGTCGGGCCAAGTGGTGCAGGGCTTCCGCCGCGAAGACCTGTTCACCGTGGTGCTGGAGCACTTCATGACCGACACCGCCGACCATGCCGACTACGTGCTGCCGGCCACCACGCAGCTGGAACACTGGGACATCCACTCGAGCTACGGCCACACCGATGTGCTGCTCAACCGGCCAGCCATTGCCCCGCTGGGCCAGGCCCGGCCCAACACCGAGTTCTTCCGCCAGCTGGCCCGGCGCATGGGCTTTGAAGAGCCCTGCTTCGCCGACGATGACGAAACCCTGTGCCGCAGCGCCTTCGGCGAGCAGGTGGACTTCGAAGAACTGCTGGCGCAGGGCTTTACCAGCCTGAAGCTGCCCGATGCGCCCTATGCCGATGGCGGCTTTCCCACCCCCAGTGGCCGCTGCGAATTTTTCAGCCAGCGCCTGGCCGAGCAGGGCCTGGACGGCCTGCCCGACCATGTGCCCAACCGGGAGGCGGCCGGCAGCTCAAGCCAGTACCCCCTGGCCATGATCTCGCCGCCAGCGCGCCACTTTCTCAACTCCACCTTCGTGAATGTGAAAAGCCTGCGCGACATCGAGACCGAGCCCGTGCTGGAAATCCACCCCCAGGATGCGCAGAGCCGGGGCGTGAGCGACGGCGCAGTGGTGCGCATTTTCAACGCGCGCGGCAGCTACCACTGCCGCGCCCGGGTGAGTGAGCGCGCGCGGCCCGGCGTGGTGGTGGGCTTGGGCATCTGGTGGCGCAAGATGGGCCTGGCCGGCACCAATGTGAACGAAGTCACCAGCCAAGAACTCACCGACCTGGGCCGGGCGCCCGTGTTTTATGACTGTGCCGTCGAGGTGGCGCCCGAGCCAGGCGCATGAAGCACGGGCGACTCTTCGGGGCCTTGCTCAGCGGCCTGCTGCTGTCCGGCTGCGCCAGCATGGGCTACTACTGGCAGGCCGTGAGCGGGCACCTCAGCCTGATGCAGGCCGCGCGCCCCATCGACGACTGGCTGCAGGACACGCAGGCGCCCGAGCGCCTGAAAACGCGGCTGGCGCTGGCCGCGCGCATGCGCGCCTTCGCAGCCGAGCAGCTGCACCTGCCAGACAACCCGAGCTACCTGCGCTATGCCGACCTGCAACGACCGGCCGCCGTGTGGAACGTGGTGGCCGCGCCGGCGCTGTCGCTCAAGGCAGAGCGCTGGTGCTTTCCGGTGGCCGGCTGCGTGAGCTACAAGGGCTTCTTCAGCGAGGCCCAGGCCCGGCAGCTGGCCCAGGGCCTGCAAGAACAAGGGCTGGATGCGGCCGTGCTGGCGGTGCCCACCTACTCCACCCTGGGCTGGCTGAACTGGGCCGGCGGCGACCCGCTGCTGAGCACCTTCATCGGCTATCCCGAAGGTGAGCTGGCGCGCATGCTCTTTCACGAGCTGGCCCACCAAGTGGTTTACGTGGCTGGCGACACGGCTTTTAACGAGTCGTATGCCACGGCGGTGGAACGCCTGGGCGGCCAGCAGTGGCTGGCCCAGGCCGGCGATGAGGTGCGTGCGCAGTTCGCTGTCCATGAGGCACGGCGGCGGCAGTTCAGGCAGCTGGTCCTGGCGCTCAAGCGTGAACTGGCCGAGCTCTACGGTGAGCCTGCCAGCCTGCTGGACGACGAATCGGCCGCACCAGGCCACCGCGCCGCGCCATCCGCGCGCACCGCCGCCGAGCACCAGCAGCTGCTGGCCCGCAAGCAAGCGGCTTTTGAAGGTTTTCGCCAGCGCTACGCCGAGCTGCGGGCCCAGTGGGGCGGCTACGCCGGCTATGACGCCTGGGTGGCCCGCAGCAACAACGCCGCCCTGGCTGCGCTGGCCGACTACGAAGACCTGACGCCGGCCTTCGAAGCGCTGTTCCACCAGGCCGGCAGCTGGCCGCGTTTTCACCAGGCGGTGCGGCGCATGGCCCAGCTGCCGCGGGCCGAGCGGCGCGCCGCCCTTCGTGCGCTGGCGCCGGCGGCCAAGGCGCAGACTGCACACACAGCACAAACGGCACAATAGCGCGGCCCATCCGTTTCACCGAGCAGCCATGGCACAGATCCTCATTGAACGCGAACACCAACTCGGCCTGGCCCAGGCCCGCCTCACCGCCGCCCGCTGGGTGGAGGAAGCAGAGCAGACCTTCGACATGCGCTGCACCTACCAGCAGGGCGACACCGGCGACTCGGTGAGCTTTTCGCGCCCGGGGCTCTCCGGCACGCTGGAGGTCAGCGGCGAGGCCTTTCGCTTGCAGGCGCAGCTGGGCTTTCTGCTCAGCGCCTTCAAGGAGCGCATCGAAGCGGAGGTGCAGAAAAACCTGGATGCGCTGATTGCGGCGCACCAAACGCAGGCCTGAAGCCCATGCACACCGCTGCACCTGCACACGGCCCCTTGAAGGGCCTGAAAGTCATCGAGCTCGGCCAGCTGATCGCCGGGCCCTTTGCCGCCAAGACCCTGGCCGACTTTGGCGCCGAGGTCATCAAGATCGAACCGCCAACGGGTGGCGATCCGCTGCGCCAGTGGCGCCTGATCAAGGACGGCACCTCGGTGTGGTGGCAGGTGCAGTCGCGCAACAAGCGCTCAGTGGCGCTAGACCTGAAGAAACCCGAGGCGCAGGAGATCGTGCGCAAGCTCGCCACCGAAGCCGACGTGCTGGTCGAGAACTTCCGGCCCGGCGCCATGGAAGGCTGGGGCCTGGGGCCCGAGGTGCTGCAGGGTCTGAACCCACGGCTGATCATGCTGCGCGTGAGCGGCTACGGCCAGACCGGCCCCTACCGCGACCGGCCCGGCTTCGGCGTGGTGGGCGAGGCCATGAGCGGCCTGCGCCACCTCACGGGCGAGCCCGGCCGCGTGCCGGTGCGGGTGGGCATCAGCATTGGCGACACGCTGGCGGCCCTGCACGGCGTCATCGGCATCCTGATGGCCCTGCACCACCGCCACCAAAGCGGGCGCGGGCAGGTGATCGACGTGGCGCTGTATGAGGCGGTGTTCAACTGCATGGAAAGCCTGCTGCCCGAGTACAGCGCCTTCGGTGCCATGCGCGGTCCGGCCGGCAGCGCCCTGCCCGGGATTGCGCCCACCAATGCCTATGCCTGCGCCGACGGCGCCTACGCCCTGGTGGCTGGCAATGGCGACAGCATCTTCAAGCGCCTGATGCACTGCATCGGCCGGCCGGACCTGGCCGACGATCCGCAGCTGGCGAGCAACGCCGGCCGCGTTCAGCGTGTGGCAGAACTCGATGCCGCCATCGGCGCCTGGACCGCGGGCCTGCCGGTCGATCAAGTGCTGGCCGCACTGGCCGCCGCCGAGGTGCCCTCGGGCAAGATCTACACCGTGGCCGACATCGCCGCCGATGCGCATTACGCCGCGCGCGGCATGCTGGAAAAAGTCACGCTCGATGATGGCAGCGAGTTGGCCGTCCCTGGCTTTGTGCCCAAGCTCTCGGTCACGCCCGGCGGCCACGTGCGCAACGCACCTCGGCTGGGCCAAGACACCGATGCGGTGCTGCGCGAGGTGGGCCTGAACGAGGCGCAGATCGCCGAGCTCAAGGCGCGGGGCGTGGTGGCCTGAAGAAATTCAGTCCAGCGAGCCGATCAGCTCGATGTACTGGCGCATGGCGTCCTCGCGCGCCGTGCCCTTAAGGCCATTCCAGGCCTCCCACTTGGCACGGGCCACGGGGTCTGAAAACCCGGGGCGCGGCTGGTCGTTATCGCCCTGGCTGCCTTGCTTGTAGAGCGCATAGAGCTTGAGCAAGGTGGCGTTGTCGGGGCGCTCGGTGAGGTGCTGCGAGTCGGTGCGGGCCTGCTCGAAGGCGGTCTGGAGGTCGGTTGAATCGGTCATGCCGGGATCCTAGCGCAGCGCCCTCCCCTGTAGGAGCCCAGTCCCTGGGCGATCGTGCCTCGCCACAGAGCCACCGGTTTATTCCACAACCATCGCCCAGAGGACTGGGCTCCTACTGGAAGGCGACTTCGGAGAAGCTGCGCAGCTTGCGGCTGTGCAGCTGCGACAGCGCCTGCCCGCGCAGTAACTCCACGGTGCGGATACCGATGCGCAGGTGCTGATCCACCCGCTCACGGTAGAAGTGGTTGGCCATGCCTGGCAGCTTGATCTCGCCGTGCAGCGGCTTGTCACTCACGCACAGCAGCGTGCCGTAGGGCACGCGAAAGCGAAAGCCGTTGGCGGCAATGGTGGCGCTTTCCATGTCCAGGGCGACTGCGCGGCTTTGGGAAAAGCGGCGCTGCGGCTGATTGCCTGGCAGCAGCTCCCAGTTGCGGTTGTCGGTAGAGGCCACGGTGCCGGTGCGCATGATGCGCTTGAGCTCGGTCCCCTGCAAATGCGTGACCTCCTCCACCGCCTGCTGCAGCGCCTGCTGGATCTCTGCCAGCGCCGGAATCGGCACCCACAGCGGCAGCTCCTCGTCGAGCACATGGTCCTCGCGCACGTAGCCGTGGGCCAGCACGTAGTCGCCCAGCTGCTGGCTCGAGCGCAGGCCCGCGCAATGGCCCAGCATGATCCAGGCGTGCGGACGCAACACGGCCACATGGTCTGTGATGTTCTTGGCGTTGGCCGGCCCCACGCCGATGTTGACCATGCTGATGCCCGAGCGGTCGGCTCGCAGCAGGTGGTAGCCAGGCATCTGCGGCAGGCGCGGCGGGGCAGTGCCCAGTTCATCGCCCGGCTGGGCCGGCAGGCCCACCCGGCGCGTGAGCACATTGCCCGGCTCCACGAAGGCCACATAGGGGCTGTCGGGCCGGCGCATTTCCTCGTGGCCCAGGCGCACGAACTCGTCGATATAGAACTGGTAGTTGGTGAACAGCACGAAGTTCTGGAACCAGTCCGGCGAGGTGCCGGTGTAGTGGCGCAGGCGCTGCAGCGAATAGTCCACACGCGCACCGGGGAACAGCGACAGCGGCTGCGGCTCGCCCGGCTGGGGCACCCAGGTGCCGTTGGCGATGCCGTCGTCCATGGCAGCGAGGTCCGGCAGGTCGAACACGTCGCGCATGAGCATGCGCCGCTCGGGGCTGAGCTCGCCCTCGATGTGCTCATGCTCGGCAAATGAAAAATGCACCGGGATGGGTTGGTGGCTGGTGCCCACCTCCAGTTCCACCGAGTGGTTCTGCAGCAAGAGCCTGAACTGCTCAAGGTAATACGGGCCAAACAGGTCAGGCCGGGTGAGCGTGGTCTCGTAGGTGCCGGGGCCGGCGACGAAGCCGTAGCTGAGCTGGTCGATGTCGGGCGCCTGCAGCATGGCGCGGGCCACGGTCTGGGTCTGCACACGCACAAAGGGGTAGCAGGCACGCACACGGCCCGCAGGCAGCTGGCCCGCCACGTAGCGGCGCATGCTTTCCCGCAGGTGCGTGATCTGCTGCGCATAGATGCGCTGCACCTGGGCCAGGGCGGCTTCGGCATCGCGGTAGCGGCTGGGGGCAATGAAAGTGGGTGTCATGGACATGAAGCCATTGTGAAGGGCCCACGTGACAAGTTGGCGACTCCGCAGCACACCTGCTCGCGCAGGCTGGCCAATTCCTGGTCGGCTGTGAGATGGATGCCTGCGGTCGCGTCAAACGCAGCCTTGGTGGCGCCGATAATCCGGCGATGCAATCTTCACCCTCCCCCGCCACCGGCTTTGCCAGCCTGGGCCTGCCGCCCGACGTGCTGAGCAACCTGGAACAGCTGGGCTACCGGGCCATGACGCCCATCCAGGCCGCCGCCTTACCGCCAGCCCTGCGGGGCCATGACCTGATTGCACAGGCCAAAACAGGCAGCGGCAAGACCGCCGCCTTCGGCCTGGCCCTGCTGGACCGCCTGAACCCCCGCTTCTTCGGTGTGCAGGCCCTGGTGCTGTGCCCCACGCGCGAGCTGGCCGACCAAGTGGCCACCGAACTGCGCCGCCTGGCGCGGGCCCAGGACAACATCAAGCTGGTCACCCTGTGCGGTGGCGTGCCGCTGCGCAACCAGCTGGCCAGCCTGGCCCATGGCGCGCACATCGTGGTGGGCACGCCCGGTCGCGTGATGGACCACCTGGAGCGCCAGAGCCTTGCGCTGGGCGAACTCAAAACCCTGGTGCTGGACGAAGCCGACCGCATGCTGGACATGGGCTTTCACGACGACATGGTCAAGGTGGCCAGCCACTGCCCCAAGGAGCGGCAGACGCTGCTGTTTTCCGCCACCTTTCCCGACACCATCGCCGAGCTCAGCCGCCGCTTCATGCGCGAGCCCCAGCGCATCACGGTCGAGGCGCAGCACGCCCCGGGCAAGATCACGCAGCGCTGGTACGAGGTGACGCCCAGCCAGCGCCTGCATGCGGTGGGCCGGGTGTTGCGGCACTTCCGCCCCGCCAGCGCCTTGGCTTTTTGCAACACCAAGGCGCAATGCCGCGATCTGGTGCAGGTGCTGCAGGCTGAGGGCATCGACGCGCTGGCGCTGCACGGCGACCTGGAGCAGCGCGACCGCGACCAGGTGCTGGTGCAGTTCGCCAACCGCAGCTGCAGCGTGCTGGTGGCCACCGATGTGGCCGCGCGTGGCCTGGACATTGCGCAGCTGGAGATGGTGATCAACGTCGAAGTCACACCCGACCCCGAGGTGCATGTGCACCGCATCGGCCGCACCGGCCGCGCAGAGGCCGAGGGCCTGGCCATCAACCTGGCCAGCCTCGACGAGATGGGCGCAGTCGGCCGCATCGAGCTGCTGCAGAAAATCGAGTCCACCTGGAGCCCGCTGGCTGAACTCGGCGACGCTGCCGGCGAGCCCTTGCTCGCGCCCATGCGCACGCTGCAGATCTCGGGCGGCCGCAAGGCCAAGCTGCGCGCCGGCGACGTGCTGGGCGCGCTCACGGCCGACATGGGCTTTGCGCGCGAACAGGTGGGCAAGATCAATGTGAATGATTTCTCCACCTATGTGGCCGTGAACCGCGACATCGCCGAGCTGGCGCTGCGCAAGCTCTCCAGTGGCAGGGTCAAGGGCAAAAGCGTGAAAGTGCGCATGCTCGATGGACACGACGACCACTCCGGGTTTGAGCATGACTGAGCCGCAGGCGGAACCCGAACGGGGTCTGGCGGTGGTCATCGGTGCCGGTGGCGGGCTGGGCGCGGCGCTGGTTGAGGCGCTGGCAGCGCCTGGCGGCCTCACGGGCGGCCGCGTGCTGGCCCTGGGCCGCTCCAGTACACCCGCCATCGACTACGCCAACGAAGCCAGCGTGCAGCACGCAGCCACCTGGGTGGCCGAGCAGTGTGCGGCTGAGCACACCGAGCTGCGCCTGCTGCTGGTGGCCAGCGGCTTCTTGCATGGCGCCAGTGGCCAGCCCGAGCGCAGCTGGGCGCACCTGGATGCGAGCTACCTCCGCCAGGTGTTTGAGGTCAACGCCATCGGCCCGGCCCTGGTGATGAAGCACTTCTTGCCCCTGCTGCCCAAGACCGGCCGCTGTGTGGCCGGCTTTGTGTCGGCCAAGGTCGGCAGCATTGCCGACAACGCCCTGGGCGGCTGGTACGGCTACCGCGCGTCCAAGGCCGCCCTTAACCAGCTCGTCAAGACGGCGGCGATTGAACTCAAGCGCCGCAATCCGCAAGCGCTGTGCGTGGCGCTGCACCCGGGGACGGTGGCCACAGCTTTATCGGCGCCGTTTTCCAAAAGTGGCCTGAACGTGCGGCCACCCGCGGTCGCCGCCGATGACTTGCTCAGCGTGCTGGCCGGCCTGGACGCCAGCTGCAGCGGGCAGTTGGTGGATTACCAAGGAAAGGTGCTGCCATGGTGACGCAGGCTCCCGTGGGCGATCAGACCCTCCAGGCATTCTGGCCGGCCAGCGGCTTTGACCGCCTGCAGCGCGATGCGCGCGGCTGGCTGCAGCCCACTGACGACTACCTGCGGCTCTTTCTCGCCCGGCCCGAGCTCGCGCTGGTGGAGGAGTCCTGCCCCAACGAGCGCAAGCTGCATGCGGCCTTGCAAGCGGCTCCGTCGCGCGCGGTGGCGCAGGTCGAGTTGGCCGCGATCAGCGATGCGGACGCGCGCGAGAGCTACACCTTGTTTGTGAACTTCCGCGATGCGCTGCTGGCTGCTGGCAGCCTGGAGGGCTGCTACCTGGGCCTGTTCAGGCGCGGCGTGATGGGTGTGCCGCCGCTCTTCCTGGACCTGCTGGCCCAGGCCATCGTTCAGAACGTGCTGCACGACAGCCCAGACCTGTACGAACGGCGCGCGGCTGAAATGCTGTTCAGGCCGCAGCGCATTTCCATCACGGATGGGCAGATTCTGGCCGGCGACCTGGCTGTGCTGGACATGCTCAAAGAAACCGGCGGCCTGGGCGACATCGGGCGCCTGCTGGCCGAAGCCAAAGCGCCTATGCGCGAAGTGAAGGTGCAGGTGCTCAGCGACGAGAATGCGGGTGTGTATGCACAGTCAGGTGGCCGCCACAACTTCTTGCTGGATCTCACGCACTCGATGACCAACGACCTGAGCCACGGCCTGGTGCTGACCATGACGCGTGCCCGCTCGGGCCTGACCGCACTGGCGCGGGTGCTGGAAAAGTGGGTGCACCACTTTTTGGGCACCCAGGTGCGCATCGTGCCTTTGCAAAAGGTGGACGACAGCGGCTGGCGCTGGCATGTGGGCCTGGACGTGCAGGCCACGGCGCTGCTGAACGACTTGTACGAGGGCAAGCCCGTGGACGAAGCCCGCATGCGGCGCTTGCTCAGCCTGTTCAAGCTGGAATTTGCCCAGCCCCAAGACATGCGTGCCGACGTGGCCGGCAAGCCCGTGTACCTGGGCTTGATGATGACCGAGGCCGGTGAACTGCGGCTCAAGCCGCAAAACCTGCTCCTCAATTTGCCTTTGGCCACGGCCGTGGCTTAAAGTGCGTGTTTTGTTTTTTTAACTGGAGTTCTTGATGACCAAAAAAATCCGCGTCGAAGCTGATCGCTGCGCCCCCAAGCCAATCCTCCCGCCCGGCATGACCCGTACGTCCAGCCGCGGCCAAAAAAGCAGCCAGGAGCGGGGCAGCCACACGCGCAGCAAGAAGAACCCGGGCAAGCGGCCCCACCAGGGCTGATCTGCTCACGCTGGGGCCCATCCAGCTCCAGCGCGCTGCCGATGCGCCATAAAAAAAGCGACCCGGGGGTCGCTTTTTTTGTGGGGCACTGGCTTACATGTTTCGCCGGTACTGCCCGCCCACCTCAAAGAGCGCGCTGGTGATCTGGCCCAGCGAGCAGACCCGCACCGCGTCCATCAGCACCTCAAAGACGTTGCCGTTGTCAATCACCGCCTGCTGCAAACGCGCCAGCTGAACCGGCGCCTCCTGGGCATGCAGCGCGTGGAAGGCTTGCAGGCGCTTGAGCTGGTTCTGCTTTTCGTCTTCGGTAGAACGGGCCAACTCCAGCTTGTCGAGCACCGCATCGCCATGCGGGTTGCGGAAGGTGTTGACGCCGATGATGGGCAGCTCGCCAGTGTGTTTGAGCATCTCGTAGTGCATGCTCTCGTCCTGGATGCGGCCCCGCTGGTAGCCGGTCTCCATGGCCCCCAGCACGCCCCCACGCTCGGCGATGCGCTCGAATTCAGCAAGCACCGCTTCTTCCACCAGCTCGGTGAGTTCCTCAATGATGAAGGCGCCCTGGCTCGGGTTCTCGTTCTTGGCCAGGCCCCACTCGCGGTTGATGATGAGCTGAATCGCCATGGCCCGGCGCACCGAGTCTTCGGTGGGCGTGGTGATGGCCTCGTCAAACGCGTTGGTGTGCAGCGAGTTGCAGTTGTCGTAGATCGCAATCAGCGCCTGCAGCGTGGTGCGGAT
>JAIXPL010000007.1 GCA_027486255.1 Comamonadaceae bacterium | reverse complement strand
CATCGGCGGACGGCACGGTCTGGGCATGAGCGACCAGATAGAGAACCGCATCATCGAGGCCAAGAGCCGCGGCATCTATGAAGCCCCGGGCATGGCGCTGCTGCACATCGCCTATGAGCGCCTGGTCACGGGCATTCACAACGAGGACACCATCGAGCAGTACCGCATCAACGGCCTGCGCCTGGGGCGCCTGCTCTACCAGGGCCGCTGGTTCGACCCGCAGGCCATCATGCTGCGCGAAACCGCCCAGCGCTGGGTGGCCCGCGCGGTGACCGGCGAGGTCACGCTGGAGCTGCGCCGCGGCAACGACTATTCCATCCTCAACACCGACAGCCCCAACCTGACCTACGCGCCCGAACGGCTGTCCATGGAAAAGGTGGAAGACGCGCCCTTCACGCCGCTGGACCGCATCGGCCAGCTGACCATGCGCAACCTGGACATCACCGACACGCGCGCCAAACTGGGCATCTACGCCCACGCTGGGCTGCTGTCGGCAGGCGAGGGGCCGCACATCTTCAAGCTCGAGGGCAGCAAGAAGTAAGTACCGCCTCACAAACGCCTCCAACCCCGTTGCGCAAGCGGCGGGGTTTTCTTTTTGCGCTGGGCTTGGCGCTGGGCTTGGCGCTTGCGCGTTGGACTGCGGCACCCTGCTCCGCGAATGTCCCCCGGGCCGGCTACACCGGCCCTCCTCCTTTATTTCGCTGCGCAGGGCGCCACAGCCCAAGGCTTGAAGCACCACTGCGCGAAGACACGAAGGCAAATGGCGCTTGCGGCAATCCTCGGTGCCCCGACAGCCGCTGAGGCGGCGTGCCTGGCGCAGCGAAATAAAGGAGGAGGGCCGCAAGGCCCGGGGGACATTCGCGGAGCCAGGCACGCCGCCTCAGCGGCCCGCACCTGTATCACGAGCGAACTGAGAGAATGCTCAAACCACCACCGGCTCCGGCTCCAGCCGAATCCCAAAGCGCTCGTACACACTGGTCTGGATGGCCTTGGCCAGGGTCATCACTTCACCGCCGGTCACGGGGTTATGAAGACCGCCCTTGTTCACCAGCACCAGCGCCTGCTTCTCATACACCGCGGCATTGCCCACGGCCTTGCCCTTCCAACCGCAGGCGTCAATCAGCCAGCCCGCGGCCAGCTTGATGCTGCCATCGGGCATGGGGTAGTGCACCACCTTGGGGTCGCGGGCAATGATGTCGGCACACTGATCGGGCGAGACCGTGGGGTTCTTGAAGAAGCTGCCGGCATTGCCCAGCACGGCCGGGTCGGGCAACTTGGCGCGGCGGATGTCGCAGACCCAGTCGAAAACCTGCTGCGCCGAGACCTGGCGGGCATCGCTCAGGCCCTCCTGCGCCATGCGCCGCTCCAGGTCGGCATAGCCCAGCACCGGCTTCCAGGGCTTGGGCAGGGCAAAACGCACGTGGGTGATCAAGGCCTTGCCCGCCAGCCCCAGGCCCGGGCGGCCAGCCTCGCCCGGGGCGGTGGGCGCATGCTTGAAGACGGAATCGCGGTAGCCGAAGGCGCACTGGGCGGCATCCAGGGTGAAGGGTCGGCCGGTCTCCAGGTCCACCGCGTCCAGCGACTCAAAGCGGTCCTGCAGCTCCACGCCATAGGCCCCGATGTTCTGCACCGGCGATGCGCCCACGGTGCCGGGAATCAAGGCCATGTTTTCCAGGCCCGGCAGGCCTTGGGCCAGCGTCCAGGCCACCAGCTCGTGCCAGTTCTCGCCCGCGCCGGCCTCCACAATCCAGGCCCGCTCGGTCTCGGCCACCAGCCGCCTGCCCATGATCTCGACCTTGAGCACCAGGGGGCGGACATCGCCCGTGATCACGATGTTGCTGCCGCCGCCCAGCACAAATTTGGGCGCAGACTGCAGCGCCGGGTCGGCCAGGACGGCCGCCACATCGGCCGGACTGGCCACGCGCACCAGCTGCAGCGCCCGGGCAGCGATGCCAAAGCTGTTGTGCGGCTGAAGTGACACGTTTTTCTCGACTAACATTTGCAGGATTGTCTCATTGGCAACCACCACGGAACCCCTAGAACACCATGCCTTCATTCGACACCGTCCTCGAAGCCGATCTCGTCAAAGTGAAAAACGCGGTGGAAAACTCCGCCAAGGAAATCGGCACGCGCTTTGACTTCAAAGGCACCGCCGCCGCCATCGAACTCAAGGACAAGGACATCATCCTCACCGGCGACGGCGACTTCCAGATCGACCAGATCAACGACATCCTGCGCAGCAAGCTCACCAAAGCCGGCGTGGACGTGCGTTTCCTGGACTTGGGCAAGATCGAGAAGATCGGCGGCGACAAGGTGCGCCAGACCAGCAAGGTGCGCAACGGCATTGCCACCGAGGATGGCAAGAAAATTCAGCAGCTCATCAAGGGCAGCAAGATCAAGGTGCAGGGCTCGATCCAGGGCGACGCAGTACGCGTGACCGGGACCAAGCGCGACGACCTGCAGGCCGCCATGGCCCTGATCCGCGCGGAGATGAAGGACCTGCCCCTGAGCTTCAATAACTTCCGGGACTGACCGGAAGCAGGGTCTTCAGACCTTGGCCTTGGCCTTGGACCCCGTCTTGGCGCCGATCTTGGACTCTTCGCCGCGCACCAGATTAGCGATGTTCTGGCGGTGGCGCCAGATGAGCAGCGCACTCAGGCTCACCAGCATCAGCAGCAGGGCCTGATCCACGTACCAGGGCCCACGGTCGCCCAGCAGGTACAGCAGCGGCGCAGACAAGGCACTGAGCAGTGCCGAGAGCGAGGAATAACGCGTGAGGTAGGCCACCAGCAGCCAGGTCAGCAGCACGCCCAGGCCCAGCAGCCAGTCCACCCCGAAGAGCACGCCGGCGGCCGTGGCCACACCTTTGCCACCCTGGAAGCGGAAAAACACCGGATACAGGTGGCCGATGAAAGCCGCAAAGCCCACCACGGCCAGAGCCCCATCGCCAAAGCCATAGGCCGCGCCTTGCCAGTGCACCCAGGCCATGGGTGCCCAACCTTTGAGCGCATCAAAGAGCAGCGTGAGCACGGCCGCCACCTTGTTGCCCGAGCGCAGCACATTGGTGGCACCGGGGTTCTTGCTGCCGTAGCTGCGCGGATCATTCAGGCCCATGAGGCGGCTGATGATCACGGCAAAGGACAGCGAACCAATGAGATAAGCGGCACAAGCCGCAGCCAGCAGGTAGAGGGGATTCACGTTGAAAGAGTTCTCACTTGTCGATGGCGCAGTTCACGGGCTGGGCGTCCAGCAATTGAACGCAGACCTGAGGTTCCAGCCCGACCAGAAAGCCTCGTCGCCCACCGTTCAGCGCAATTCTAGGCAAGGCCAGGATGCTCTCCTCGATGTAGACCGGCATGGCCCTGCGCGTGGCAAAGGGCGAGGTGCCACCCACCAGATAGCCGCTGTGGCGCTGGGCCACCTCGGGCAGGCAGGGCTGCACTGTCTTGGCGCCGATCTGCCGGGCCAGGCTCTTGGTGGAGACCTGCTTGTGGCCGTGCATCAGCACGATCAGCGGCTTGCCATCCTGGTCCTCCATGACCAGGGTCTTGACCACGCTCGCCGGGTCCATGCCCAGCACGTCCGCGCTGTGCTCGGCACCACCGTGCGCCAGGTATTCGTAAGGGTGCTCGGTGAAGGCCACGCTTTGCTGGCGCAGCAGCTGCGTGGCAGGCGTTTCGGACGTGCTGGCCTTCTTGCCCATGGCACATTCAAACGGCAGGATCGCGCAGTTCCCAACGAATCTGGTCGATGGCCTGCAGCAGCTCAGGCGCCAGCGTCGAGCCCCAGGCGGCCAGGTTGTCATCGAGCTGGGCCACGGAGGTCACACCGATGATGGTGCTGGCCACCTGCCATTTGGTGTAGCAAAAAGCCAGGGCCATCTGCGTGGGCGTGAGCCCATGCTCGCGGGCCAGCGCGTTGTAGCGACGGGCAGCGGCCAGGGCCTCGGGTCGGCCCCAGCGTTGCTGGCGCACCGACTCATAGCTGCTGATGCGCGCACCTTTGGGCCCTGCCTCCGGGCTGGTGCCCGTCTGGTCGTACTTGCCGGTGAGCAGGCCAAAACCCAGCGGCGAGTAGGCCAGCAGCGACACGCCCAGGCGATGCAGGGTTTCGTCAAGGCCGTTGTCCACCGTGCGGTTGATCAGGCAGTACGGGTTCTGCACGGTGGCCACCCGCGGCAGGCCGTGCTGCTCGGCCAGGCGCACGAACTCGTGCACGCCGTAGGGCGTCTCGTTTGACAGACCAATGGCCCGCACCTTGCCTGCCTTCACCAGCCCCGCCAGGGCCTCGAGCTGCGCATGGATGGGCGTGACGGGCACATCCTTGGCCGGGTCAAAGTACATCAGGCCAAAGGCCGGCACATGACGGGCCGGCCAGTGGATCTGGTAGAGGTCGATCATATCGGTCTTCAGGCGCTTCAAGCTGCCCTCGCAGGCAGCCACGATGTCCTCGCCCGTGAGGTCGGGCTTGCCGCCGCGCACCCAGGCCATGCGGGCGGGGCCGGCCACCTTGGTGGCCAGCACGGTCTTGCGCCGGGCAGCGGGGTTCTTCTCGAACCAGCGGCCGATGATGGATTCGGTGAGGTTGAAGGTCTCGGCGCGGGTGGGCACGGAGTACATCTCGGCTGTGTCAATGAAGTTGACGCCACGCTCGAGCGCATGGTCGAGGATGGCGTGGGCCGTCTGTTCATTGACCTGTTCGCCAAAGGTCATGGTGCCCAGGCAGATTGGAGTCACGTGCAGGTCGCTGCGGCCAAGGGGGATGAGCTTCATGGGAAACGGTAGAGAAAGGTGGCTAAGCAGATCAGTTTAAGGCTTGGTGAGGATGAGGGCGGGGTACAGAGGGGGCCCTGTCTGACAGCCCTGCGGGCGCCAGGGCGCGAGGATGCAGGCTCACTTTTCTCACCCCAAGGATTGCCCATGAAGCTGCTCCCGACCACCCTGCTTTTCGCCGCCATGGCCTCGGCACTCCTGAGCGGCTGCGCCAACATGAACGACACCCAGCAAGGGGTGGCCAAGGGCGCGGGCATAGGCGCTGTGGCTGGCGCGGTGCTGGGTTCGCGCAGTGGCTCGAGCGGGGCCGCACGGGGGGCGGTGATCGGTGGCGCCCTGGGCGCCGGCGGCGGCTACCTGTGGTCCAAACGCATGCAGGATCAAAAAGCCGAGATGGAGCGCGCCACCGCAGGCACCGGTGTGGCGGTCTCGCAGACCCAGGACAACCGCCTGAAACTCGACATTCCCAGCGACATCTCGTTTGCCACCAACCACTCGGACATCAGTGCGAACTTCACCCCCATCCTCAACCGCTTTGCCAACACGCTCACCCAGAACCCGGTGACCACGGTCACCATCGTGGGCCACACCGACAGCACCGGCAACGACGCCGTCAACAACCCGCTGTCGCTGGACCGCGCCAACAGCGCACGCGACTATTTGGTGGCGCGGGGGGTGGCGCGTCAGCGCATCGCCACCGAGGGGCGCGGATCGCACGAACCGATCGCCAGCAATGCCTCAGAGGACGGACGCGCGCGCAACCGGCGCGTGGAGATCTTCGTGGCCGAGCCTGTGCAGCCGGTGAACCTGCGCTGAGGGATGGACCATCGTTCAAGGGGAGGGGAGATCGCCCAGGGGACTGGGCTCCTACCTTTTTTGGGACGCAGCGGCGGCGGTGCGCCAGCGCTCTTCCTCCTGTAAGCGCAATACGCGCCGCTGGACCTTGCCCGTGGTGGTCATGGGCAGTTCATCGATGAACTCCACCTCCTTGGGGTACTCGTAGGGTGCGAGCAGCCCGCGCACGTGCGCCTGCAACTGAGCCACCAGCTGGGCTTCGAATGACTGGCGCGCGGGCCCCGTCTGCGGCCGGCGCGCCGCGTAGTCGGGAGACAGCACCACATAGGCCTTGACCAGGGCCCCGCGTTCGGCATCGGGCTTGGGCACCACGGCGGCATTGGCCACAGCGGGATGCTTGACCAGGCAGTTCTCGATCTCGCCCGGACCGATGCGGTAGCCGGCTGACTTGAACACATCGTCGGCCCGGCCTTCGTACCAGAGGTAGCCCTCGTCATCACGGCGGGCCAGATCGCCCGTGCGGCACCAATCGCCAGTGAACTTGGCGCGGGTAGCGTCTTCGCGCTGCCAGTAGCCCAGAAAGAAAATCGGGTCGGGCCGGCCGTGCACATCCAGGCGGTGCAGCGCCACATCGCCAGGCACGCCCGGCGGGCATTCGCGGCCCTCGTCGTCAATCACCGCCACGCGGTGCCCCGGGTAGGGCCGACCCATGCTGCCCGGTCGGGCCGGCCAGCCCACCGCCATGTTGCCTGCGTTGGGCGTGCAGCCTGCCCACTGCATGGCGCAGTTGCCCACGATGTAGTTGATCTCGGTCTGGCCGAACATCTCGTTGACCATCACACCGAGCTGGTCGCGGCAGTAGGCAAAGACCGCATCGCCCACGGCCTCGCCCGCGCTCATGATGGCCTGCAGGCTCAGCGCGTAGCGCTCGCGCGGCTGCGGACAGGCCTTCATCATGGCCTTGAGCGCCGTGGGAAACAAAAAGGTGTGGGTGACGCCGTGCGACTGCATCAATTCAAAGGCCAGCTCGGCACTGAAGCGCTCGCTGCAGGCCACGATGGGCCGCCCGAAGTACAGCGAAGGCAGCAGCGCATCCATGAGGCCGCCCGTCCAGGCCCAGTCGGCGGGCGACCAGAACACGGCCTCGGAGCGCTCGTTCTTCACGCCATCAAAGCCAAACCAGTTCTGGCTGCACACAAACCCGGGCAGGTTGCCGATGAGGGCCTGGTGCGGAATCAGCGCGCCCTTGGGCGGGCCAGTAGTGCCGCTGGTGTAAATCAGCACGGCCGCCTCCTCGGCCTTGGTGGCCACGGCCTCGAATCGGCCCTGCTGCTGCGCCAGGGCTTCGGTGTAGCGCAGATCTCCCTTGGCTGCATCCAGGGCCATCAGGCAGCGCAAGGCCGGGCAGCGCGCACGCACGGCCTGCAGGTGCGGCATGGCCCGCTCGTCGGCGATGGCCAGCACGGCCTGGCTGTCCTGCAGGCGGTATTCCAGCGCCTCGGGGCCGAAGAGCACCGACAGCGGCATGGCCACCGCCCCCATCTGCAGCACCGCCATGTAGGCCACCGCAGTCTCGAAGCGCTGGGGCAAGACGATGGCCACCCGGTCTCCGCGCTGCACGCCCTGGCCCTTGAGCACCCGGCTCAGGGCATCGGCCGAGGCCTGGAGCTGCGCGAAGGTCCAGCGCCGCGGCGCCTGCCCCGGCCGGTGCTCGATGACGGCGGTGCGCAAGGCGCTGGCCTGGGCCGCATCGGCGTCGGCCCAGCGTCGGGCGCAGGTCTGGGCGATGTTGAAGTGCTCGCCCACCTGCCAGGCAAAGCCCTGGTGCATGGCCGCGTAATGGTCGGCGGCATCGGCATGGTCCAAGGGGCGGGAAAGAGACCGGGTGGGGCGGCGTGGCACGGACGGGGTCTCCTTATGATGCGGGGCTTGTTCTCTTGGTCCGCGGGCTGCCAGGCCCGGCGGACGTTGCCGACCAATGTACAAAGAAAAGCATGTCGCCCGCAGCGCGTTTGTCCCTATCAGGGGCCTGCGCTACCACGTCCTCGAATGGCAGTTCGGACCGCTCGCCCCTGATCTGGCCCCGCTGGTCATGCTGCATGGCTGGATGGACGTGGGCGCCTCCTACCAGTTCATGGTCGATGCCTTCGAGACCGGCTTTCTGCAAGGGCGGCGCCTGATCGCCCCCGACTGGCGCGGTTTTGGCCTCACGCAGGTGGAGACAGACAACTTCTGGTTCCCGGACTACCTGGCCGACCTCGACGCCCTGCTCGACGCCCTGGCCCCGGGCCAGGCCGTGGACCTGCTGGGCCACAGCATGGGCGGCAATGTGGTGATGGCCTATGCGGGCATCCGGCCAGAGCGCGTGCGCCGGCTCATCAACCTCGAAGGCTTTGGCCTGGCCGCCAGCCGGCCCAGCCAGGCCCCCGGCCGCTATGCGCGGTGGATGGATGAGCTCAAGCAGCTGCATGCGGGGCACATGGCGCTCAAGGCCTACGACAGCCTGGAGGGCGTGGCCCAGCGCCTGATCAAGACCAACCCCAGGCTGGATCCTGGCAAGGCGGCCTGGCTGGCCAGCCGCTGGGCCCAGCCCGATGCGCAGGGCCAGTGGCAGATCCTGGGCCATCCTGCGCACAAGGTGACCAGCGCCCAGCTCTACCGCTGGGACGAAATGGCCGAGCTCTGGAAGCGCATCAGCGCCCCCGTGCTGGCGGTGGAAGCCGCGAACGACTCGCTGGCGGCCTGGTGGAAAGGCGCCTACACCCTCGACGAGTACCACCAGCGGCTGCAGGCCGTGCCCGATGTGCGCGTGGCCGTGGTGCAGGAGGCCGGGCACATGGTGCACCACGACCGGCCAGCCGAGCTGGCGCGGCTGATTGAGGACTTCCTGAGGGCTTAAAGCCCCGCCGAAGCAGATGGGGCTGTCCAGTCGGCCGAGCGTGAGAAAATCACCCCTTGATCGCCGCGCCCTGGTCGCGCGGCCCCACACACAACCACCGGGTGAATTTCATGGAAGCAGAACGCGTCAACGCCATCGGCAACAGCCTCAACGACCTGAGCAGGCGGGTCGATGAGTTACGGGGGTATCTTTGACTACCCTGCCAAGGAAAGAAAACTCCATGAAGTGAACGCCGCGCTGGAAGATCCCAAGGTCTGGGACAACCCCAAGCGCGCGCAGGATTTGGGCAAGGAAAAACGCTCGCTGGAAGACGTGGTGCTGGTGCTGGACCGGCTCACGCAAGACATTGCCGACAACCTCGAGCTCTACGAGATGTCGCGCGAAGAAGGCGATGACGCGGGCCTGGAGACCATCGAAGGCGAAGCCGCCAAGGTGGCCGCCGAGGTCGAGAAGCTCGAGTTCCGCCGCATGTTCAGCAACCAGGCCGACCCGCTGAACGCCTTCCTGGACATCCAGGCCGGTGCGGGTGGTACCGAAGCCTGCGACTGGGCCAGCATGCTGCTGCGCCAGTACCTCAAGTACGCCGAGCGCAAGGGCTTCAAGGCCATGGTGGAAGACGAGACGGCGGGCGACACCGCCGGCATCAAGGGCGCGACCATCAAGATCGAGGGCGAGTACGCCTTTGGCCTGCTGCGCACCGAAACCGGGGTGCACCGCCTGGTGCGCAAGTCGCCGTTTGACTCCTCGGGTGGACGCCATACCTCGTTTGCCTCGGTGTTCGTCTACCCGGAAATCGACGACTCCATCGAGATCGAGATCAACCCCTCTGATGTGCGCACCGACACCTTCCGCGCCTCGGGCGCGGGCGGTCAGCACATCAACAAGACCGACTCGGCCGTGCGTCTGACACACATTCCCACCGGCATCGTGGTGCAATGCCAAGACGGCCGCTCGCAGCACAGCAACCGTGACGTGGCCTGGAAACGGCTGCGCTCGCGCCTGTATGACCACGAGCTGCGCAAGCGCCAGGCCGAGCAGCAAAAACTCGAAGACTCCAAGACCGATGTGGGCTGGGGCCACCAGATCCGCAGCTATGTGCTCGACCAAAGCCGCATCAAGGACCTGCGCACCAACTACGAAACCTCGGCGACGCAAAAAGTGCTGGACGGCGACCTCGATGCCTTCATCGAAGCCTCCCTCAAGCAAGGCGTCTGACCACCATTCCACTTCTAGGACCTCCCATGCTTATGCGTGACGCCAGCGCCCCGGCCACCGCCATCCAACGCGCCGACTACCAGGCGCCAGCGTTCTGGATCGACACGGTCGACCTCTGCTTCGACCTCGACCCTCAGAAAACCCGGGTGCTCAACCGCATGAGCGTGCGGCGCAACTCCGAGGTGCCGGCCCAGCCTCTCCGCCTGGATGGTGAGGAGCTGAACCTGGCCCGTGTGCTGGTCAACGGCCAAGGTACCTCCTTCAAGATGGACGGCGGCCAGCTGGTGCTGGAGAACCTGCCCGAAGGCCCAGAGCCCTTCGAGCTTGAGATCTTCACCACCTGCGCCCCGGCTAAGAACACCAAGCTGATGGGCCTGTACGTGAGCAACGAGTCCTTCTTCACGCAGTGCGAGGCCGAGGGCTTTAGGCGCATCACCTACTTCCTGGACCGCCCGGACGTGATGGCCAGCTACAGCGTGCTGCTGCGCGCCGACAAGGCGCGCTTTCCGGTGCTGCTGTCCAACGGCAACCTGGTCGAGCAAGGCGAACTCGATGAAGGCCGGCACTTTGCGCGCTGGGTCGATCCGCACAAAAAGCCCTGCTACCTCTTTGCCCTGGTGGCTGGCCAGCTGGTCTGCCGCGAGCAACGCATCAGCACGCGCGGAGGGAGCGAGCACCTGCTGCAGGTCTACGTGCGCCCCGGTGATCTGGACAAGACCGAGCACGCCATGAACTCGCTGATGGCCTCTGTGGCCTGGGACGAGGCGCGCTTTGGCCTGCCGCTGGACCTGGACCGCTTCATGATCGTCGCCACCAGCGACTTCAACATGGGCGCCATGGAGAACAAGGGCCTGAACATCTTCAACACCAAGTACGTGCTG
>JAIXPL010000041.1 GCA_027486255.1 Comamonadaceae bacterium | reverse complement strand
GGGCGCAAGGCATGGTTGGGGCTCCAGACGGCGTAATCCCAACCGACGATCTGGCCCTTGGCATCCAGCCCTGCCTTGACCGACATGGACATGGCCGCGCCCTTGGGCTCCCATTGGTGTTCCTGGCGCCGCATCCATTGCACGCGCACCGGCTTGCCCACCAGCTGCGACAGCAAGGCGGCATCACCCGAGACGTCGTCCGAACCATTCTGGCCATAACAGCCGGAGCCTTCGACCCAGATCAGGCGCACCTGGTTGGGCTTCATGCCCAGCATGGTGGCCAGACTGCCCCGGGTGAGGAAGGAGGTTTGCGTGGCCGACCAGACGGTGGCGCGGTCAGCGCGCACGTCGGCCACCGCGCACGAGGGGCCAATGGAGGCATGCAGCTGGAAGGGCACGTAATAGTCGGCCTGATGCGTCTTGACCGCCTGCGCCAAGCCGTCTGCACCCTGGCCGGTGCGCTGCAATTCGCGCCTGGTCGAAGGTGTGCTGCGCAGGAGCTGCGGCACCTCGTCCGGGGTAGGCAGGGGCTCGGCAGCGCTCCACACCACCTTCAGGGATTGCGCGGCCTTGACCGCCATGTCTTCGGTGTCGGCCACCACGGCCAGGAAGTTGCCCTTGTGCACCACCTTGGGCGCACCGGCCATGCCTTTGAAGCCACTGTCGTCAATTTTCAGCGCGGTCGCACCGGGCATGTCGGGGCGGATGATGCGTCCGTGCAGCATGCCAGGTACGCGCACGTGGTGCACATATTCGTGGGTGCCGCAGACCTTGGCCGGGATTTCCACGCGCGGCACGGACTGGCCGATCTGCTTGAATTGCGCCGGGGTTTTCAAGGTGGCTTTGCCGCTGATGGTGCGGCCCAGCGCGGGGCCTTGGGCCAACTCGCCGTAGCTGATGCTGGCGCCACTCGGGGCCTTGGCCACACCTTGCGCCGTTTGAATTTGATCCGCCGGAACCCCCAGCCGCTGGGCTGCCCGCTCCACCAAGGCCAGGCGGGCCTCGGCTGCGGCCTGGCGCACTTGCGGGCCGGCCAGCATGATGGTCAAGCTGCCAAAGGTGCCAATTTGGTCCGGGCACAAGTCGGTGTCGCCCATCACCAATTGAATATTGGAGACAGACACATCGAGTTCTTCAGCAATCATTTGCGCCAGCGACGTGCGTACGCCGGTGCCCAGCTCCACCTTGCCGGTGTGGAAGGTGACCATGCCATTGGGGGCGATCTTGAGCCAGGCGTCTACTTGGGTAAAGCGCGGGTCAGCGACAGTCTGGGCCAGGCTGGGGGAGATGCTCAGGCTGAAGCCGACGACCACGCCAGCCGAGGATTGAAGGAATGCACGCCGTTTCATGCTGCACCTCCCGAAGCTTTGCGCACGGCAGAGATGATGCGCATGTGCGTGCCGCAGCGGCACAGGTTGCCGTCGAGCGCGGCTTTGATTTGATCCACGGAGGGCTTGGGGGTGGTCTTCAAAAAGGCCACGGTGGTCATCACCATGCCGTTGATGCAGTAACCGCACTGAGCGGCCTGGGCTTCAATGAAGGCTTTCTGCACCGGATGCGGCTTCTCGGGTGTGCCGAGTCCTTCCAGGGTGGTCACCTCACCACGCACCATGCCCACGGGCATCACGCACGAGCGCGTGGCCTGACCGTTGATGTGCACCGTGCATGCCCCGCATTGCGCTATGCCGCAGCCGTATTTGGGCCCTTTGAGCAGCAGCTCGTTTTGCAGCACATGCAATAAAGAGGTTTTTGAATCGGCCTGCACTTTGTGTGCTTGGCCGTTGACCCGAATCGTGGACATGGACGCTCCTTGAAGTGGTTCGACATGGCGGTCCTGGGGCAGCTGGCCGTCGGTCAAGCTGCCACTGGAAAAACCATTCTAGGAGTGGGACTTTGAAGGCTAACCATGGATAACCCTTGTATGGAAGGACGCTGAAAAGCGGGCGTCTCGGTGGACTTGAGCTGGCCCCGCTAAGCGCTCACACGAACGGACATGGCCCCTATGCCATCGATTCGTGCATGCAGCACATCGCCTGCGGCTATGGGGCCCACGCCCTGAGGGGTGCCCGTCAACAGAACATCTCCAGGATGCAAGGTGTAGAAGGAGGAGGCAAAAGCGATCAACTCGGGAACCCCCAGGATCAACTCGCTCGTGTTGGCTTGTTGTCGCAAGTCTGGTCCCACATGGAGCGAAAAATCCAAATGGGATGGATCGCTGAGTTCGTCAGCGCTTACCAAGAAGGGCCCCAGGACGGTGTAGGTGTCTGGGGATTTCCTCAGGCTGCGCTCCTCCGGCCCTCTGAGCGTGATGTCCAAACCAATGCAATAACCCGCCACATGGGAGAGGGCATCCTGAGCAAGAACCCGCCGACAGGTACTGCCGATGACCACCGCCAATTCAATCTCGTGATCGTTTCGACGGTCTGTGTGCACCAGCTCAATGGCTTGTCCGCAGCCGATCACCGAACTGCTGGCTTTGAGGAACAGGCCCGCTTTTTGGATTTCTTGGATCAGATTGCCGTGATGGATTTCCCGCTGCGCGAGAACCTCTTCAAGGTGACGCTTGTAGTTCACGGGTGCCGCCACAACCTTGCCCGGGTTGCCGACCGGACTGAGCAGGCTGACTTCCTCGAGGGGATAGCGCGTCGAATTTCCTGCCAACTGCTCAATGAAAGGGCGCAGGAAAGCCAGGTGCTCTATGAAAACGTCGTGCCTGGGAAAGGGGTAGCAGGCCCTGGGCAGGTGCGCCATGACTTGGGTGACATCCACCAATTCATTGCCCAAGACCAAGCCGAGGCGATCATCATTAAAACGAGCGAGTTTCATGAAATGGTGGTTTCTTTTTTTTGGGCCGTAGACAGCAACAGGTCACTGACTTCTTGTGGTGCATCGCGCAGGAGATCGTACCCATGATTCATACGGACACAACGCCCACCAGCATGATGGAGATGCTTCTGACCATCCCTTCATCGATCAGACAGGCTGCTCGTAGTGAACTGCGCCGATCCACGGGCCGGCGTCGCTGTCAGTGGCTTGCCTAGAATGCCTTCGCTTACTTTTTGGGGAGAACTTTCATGCCTCGTTTTTTTCTGGCCCTTTGCCTGATGTGCGCCAGTCACCTGGCCCATGCCGTGGAGCTCAAGGTGCTGACGGCCGGCGCTTTCAAGCCGGTGCTGGTGGCCTTGCAGCCCGAGTTCGAGCAGCGCACCGGGCACCGTCTGGTGATCGCCAACGACACGGCCGGCGCCCTGCAGCGGCGCATTGCGGGTGGTGAGACTTTTGATCTGGTGGTGTCCACCCCCGGCTCGCTCAAGGCCCTGCAGGCCAGCCACCTGTCGCCGCAGCAAGCGCCGGTGCCGGTGGCGCGCGTGGCCATTGGCGTGGCGGTGCGACAGGGGGCACCTCTGCCCGACATCTCCAGCCTGGCGGCTTTCAGGAAGCTGCTGCAGGACACCCCCCGCCTGGCCATGATCGACCCGGCCTCGGGTGGCTCCAGCGGCATTTACCTGGCCAGACTGTTTGAGCAGTGGGGCATCACAGCCGCTCTGCGCGCGAAATTGGTCCTGGTCAACGGTGGTCTGGTGGCGCAAAAGCTGGTGGACCGCTCGGCCGATGTGGCCCTGCATCAAATCAGCGAGATCCTGGCCGTGCCCGGCGCCGTGCTGGTCGGGCCGATTCCGGCGGAGATCCAGAACTACACGGTCTATGCCGCAGCGGCCTCGGCCAGCACGGCACAGCCGCAGGCGGTGGCCGAGCTGCTGGCGGCCCTGGCCTCCGCGCAGCTGCGCACCGTCCTGCAGGCCAAGGGTATGGAAGCGGCGCCTTGAGGCGCTCTCTGGCCCCAGGCGCTTTCACACCCTGAGCTCTCAGGCGGCTGCCACGCCCGGCGGCAGGCCAGAGCCCTCTAGCGCGCCACCGGCCAGCACCTGTTCGCCCAGCAGGTCCGCCGTGGCGGCGCTCAGGGTCCAGCCCAGGTGGCCGTGTCCGGTGTTGTAGAACACATTGGGCCGCTTACCCGGCCCGACGCGGGGCATCATGTCCGGCATCATGGGCCGCAGGCCCGCCCAGGGCACCACTTGCCGGGTGCTGACACCGGGGAAGCATTGCCGCACCCAGTCGACCAGCGGCCGGATGCGGTCGGCACGGATGTCGCGGTTAAAGCCATTGAACTCGGCCGTGCCCGCCACGCGAAAGCGCTCGGCGCCCAGGCGGCTGGTCACCAGCTTGGTCTCGTCGTCGAGCAAGCTCACGGTCGGGGCCGCCGCGCGGCTGGCCTCGTCGAGCAGGTTCACCGTGATGGAGTAGCCCTTGACCGGGTACACATTGAGGCGATCGCCCAGCTGGGCGCCCAGCCGGCGGCTTTCCACGCCGGCGCACACCACCAGGCCGTCGTAGTGCTGCGTGTCCTCAGCGCTGCCTGCACCGGTGCTGACGCGGGCCTGCTGGCCATCGCTGTGCAATTGGTGCACGGCCTGGCCGTAGAGAATGCGCACCCCCATGCGCTCGCAGGCCCGCGCCAGGCCCTGGGTGAACTTGTGGATGTCGCCCGTCGAGTCGCTCTCGGTGTAGTAGCCGCCGAAGTACTGGCCAGCGAGCGTGGGTTCGATGCTGCGCATTTCCTCGGGCGTCACCGCCCGGCGCTCCAGACCGCCGGCGGCCAGCAGTTTGGAGACGCGGCCGGCATGTTCGAAGCCTTGCCGGTCACGGTAGATGTGCAGGATGCCCTCGCGCCGCAGGTCGAAGTCGATGCCCTCGGCCTGCGCCCAGCCAAACAGGTGGGTGCGTGCAGCAATGGCCAGGCGAGCGGTGGCGATGGTGTTGGCCTCGTACTTCGGGATGCTGGCTGCGAACTCGGCGAACCACGACAGCTTGTGCCAGCTGGGTTTGGGGTTCACCAGCAAAGGGGCGTCTTTGCGCAGCATCCATTTCAGGCCCTTGAGCAGGGTGGACGGATGCGTCCAGGTCTCTGCATTGGAGGCCGAGAGCTGGCCGCCGTTGGCAAACGAGGTGTCCATGGCGGCATAGGGATGCCGCTCGTAGAGGGTGACGGCCAGGCCGCGGCGGGCCAGGGCGTAGGCGGTGGTCACGCCGGTGATGCCGCCACCAATGACTGCGATGCTTTTCATGACAGGCTCCAAGCTGGGTCGGGAAGGACAGCACCAGACACACCGTGTGCCTGGCACGCCCCCTCTGTTTGGAACCTGAGAGATTCACCGGACGGGCCGGTTTGCTCCTGCGGTGTGCCGGATGACGGGTCCGGCAGCTCTTCAGAGTCGGTTCGCGCAGCGGTCCTTTGGCCTGAGAGTTTCCGGGGCGGTTGCTCCTTCGGCGCCGCCCTGCAGGCAGGGCGGTCTCTCCCGATGCGCGAGGGTGCTTGGAATCAGCCGTCGAGGTAACGCGAGACCAGGTGGGCCCAAAAGCGTGCACCGGGCTCGATGAGCTCGTCGTTGAAGTCGTAGCTGGGGTTGTGCACCATGCAGCCGCCAGGGGTGCCGGCGGCGCCGTTGCCGATGAGGAAGTAGCAGCCAGGCACGCGCTCGAGCATGAAGGAAAAATCCTCGCTGGCCGTCAAGGGGGCGCCGTGGCGGGTGACTCTATCGTTGCCGAACAGCTCGCAGGCCAGGTCGGTGGCCCAGTGGGTTTCCTTGTCGCTGTTGACCAACACGGCGTAGCCCTGGCGCCAGTCGATCTCGGCGCGCACGCCAAAGCTGGCGGCCTGCTGCTCGACCAACTCGAAGATGCGCCGGCGCAGCAGCTGCCTGACCTCGGGGTCCAGGGCGCGCACGCTCAGTTCCAGGCGGGCTTCCTGCGGGATCACGTTGTTGGCATCGCCCGCATGGAGCGCGCCCACCGTGATCACGGCAGTCTGCAGCGGATCGACATTGCGTGAGACCACCGTCTGCAGCGCCATCACCGTGGAAGCTGCGGCCACTACAGAGTCGCAGGCCCGGTGCGGCATGGCGCCGTGTCCGCCGTTGCCGCGCAGCACGATGGTGGCGTAGTCGCTGGAGGCCATCATGGGGCCGCTGCGGAAGGTGAAGTGCCCTGTCGCCTGGCCTGGCATGTTGTGAAAGGCGAAGACCGCGTCGCAGGGGAACTTTTCGAACAGACCGTCGGCCATCATGGCCAGCGCGCCGCCCGCGCCTTCCTCGGCCGGCTGGAAGATGAGGTTCAGGGTGCCATTGAAGTCCACGTCTTCGGCGATGTGGCGCGCTGCCGCCAGCAGGGTGGCGGTGTGGCCGTCATGGCCGCAGGCGTGCATGCGGCCAGGGCTGGCACTGGCCCACAGAGCCGTGTTCTTCTCGTGGATGGGCAGCGCATCCATGTCGGCCCTGAGCCCCAGGCTTTTGGAAGACTGGCCGCGCTTGAGCGTGCCCACCACCCCCGTCTTGCCCAGGCCCGAGGTCACGGTGTACCCCCAGGCCTTGAGCTTAGAGGCCACCAGAGCCGCCGTGCGCTGCTCTTCAAAAGCCAGCTCGGGGTGGGCGTGGATGTCGCGCCTGAGGCTGACGAACTCGCCGATGCGATCGGCCAGCGCCTGACCCAGGTAGGGCTCTCGCTTCATTGCGGCTGCAGGTTGATGGCGCGGGCGATGGCGCGGTAGCGCTCGGTGTTGTCCGTGTAGACCTTGCTCATGGCCGCCAGCGATTGCGGGCGCGGCACGATCATGGCGTGTGCCTCCAGGGCGCTGCGCACGGTTGGGTCATTGGCGACTTCGCTCAGGGCCTTGTGCAGCGCCTGCACGATGGGTTCGGGCGTATCCCTGCGCACGAAGTAACCGGCCCAGGTGTCGAACACGAAGCCCTTGAGGGCGGGGGTGTCATTCAGGGGCGGGGCTTTCTTGATCAGGTCTTGCCGATCGCTGGAGAGCACGGCCACGGCCTTGAGCTTGCCATCGTCGACCAGGGCGACCTGCCCCCTTCCGTAGGGGGTCATGAACACATCGACGAGGCCGGCCATCATGTCCTGGAACGCGGGTGCAGCGCCCTTGTAAGGCACGTGCGTCATGGGGATGCCTGTTTGCTTGGACATGTGCTCGCCAAGCAGGTGGTACATGGAGCCGGGGCCCACGCTGGCATAGGTCAGGGGTTTGCCTTCGGCGGCGGACTTGCGGGCGTAGGCCAGCAGTTCTTCGCCGTTGTTGGCCGGCAGGTCCTTGCGGGCAAACATGGCCATGGGGTTGAGGGTGATCATCTGCACCAGGCGGAAGTCCTCAGGCTTGTACTTGAGGGCTGCATTGGCCATGGGGCCCATCACCAGCTCATTGGGCGAGCCTTGGAAGATGATGTGGCCGTCTGCGGGGCTGGCCAGCACCTTCTGCGCTGCGATGCCGCCGCTGGCGCCACCGAGGTTTTCCACCAGCACGGGCTGGCCCAGTTGCTTGGACAGGGCGTTGTTGAGTGTGCGGGCGATCACGTCCGACAAGCCGCCGGCCGGGTAGGGCACCATCAGGGTCACGGGCTTGGAGGGGAAGGTCTGGGCGTAGGCGGCGCCGGCCAGGCTCAGGCCGGCGAGTGCGGCCGCAGCCTGGCGCAGGAAGAAACGTTTGCTGGCGGTCATGGTCTTGTCTCCTGGTGGGTGCTGTTGATGCGTGAGGACCGTGACGTTTTTTGCACGGACATTCACATGCTAGGCGCGTGAAAACCATGTGTCCAATGCATTATTTTCAGAATAATAATGCGGATAACTCATCAAATAGGGGGTTGGGCATGAACATCCGTCACCTGGAGCACTTCCTGGCCGTGGCCGAGAGCGGCTCTTTCAGCCGGGCCGCCGACACCTTGTTTCTCACCCAGTCGGCCTTGAGTCGCAGCATTCAGGCGCTGGAGATGGAGGTCGATGGCCGGCTGCTGGACCGGGTGGGCAAGCGCAATGAACTCACGCCCCTGGGCCGGCAGGTCATGGAGCGGGCCCGGCGCATCGTGCTGGAGGCCTCCGAGCTCAAGCGTGGCGCTGAGTTGATGCGCCAGGCCAATGCCGGCACGATGTGCCTGGGTCTGGGCTCGGGACCGGGGGCGATCCTGATGACCCCCTTGATGTGCCACATGGCGCGCCACCAGCCGCAGGTGCGGGTTCGGGTGGTGCGCGGCCCGACCGAGTTGCAACTGGTGCAACTGAGGGCTCGGCAGCTCGATGCGCTGATCGTGGACATGCGTGCGGTGCCACCAGACAGTGACCTGAGCATTGAGCCCGTCGCTGAAATGGCCGGTGGTTGGCTGGTGCGCAGCGGCCATCCCTTGTTGGCGCGGCGCAGCGTCGCCCTGTCGGATCTGCTGAGATACCCCGTGGCCTCTACGCCTCTGTCCGATGAGGTCAGGCGCAAGCTGGTCGAGCAGTATGGGCCGCAGGCCAATCCGGCTCAGATGGTCACCCTGGAATGCAATGATGTGGAAAGCCTGATCGACGTGGTCGAGCGCACCGATGCCGTGCTGCTGGGGGTGCTGGCGACCGCGCGAGAGCGCATCGAGGCCGGCGCCATGGCGGTGCTGCCGGTGCGGCCGACCCTCAAGGCCACGGCGCGCTTTGCCTACGTCACGCTGGCGGGCCGCAGCGAGGCGCCCGTGATGGGCATCCTGCGCGAGTTTGTCGCGCAACGTCTGGTGGACTGAGGCCCCGAACGCCAGGATCAGGCGCGCCGCATGCAGCTCTTTTGCAGCAGAAGCAGCAGCGACTGCAAGCGCCGGACCTGCTGCTCAAAGGCGGTTCGCTGGTCTGTAGGCCAATCCTCGTCACGGTGGTCCCGGGCCGACACATCCAGGTGGACAGCCAGGGCTGGGGCTTGAGCAGGTGTGGCCTTGCACAGCACCGCCAGCATGGCTTCGACCGCGGCCACCAGGGCCACGATCTGGCCTTGCTGGCACAGCGACAAGGTACTCAGGGCGTGGACGGTTTGCTGAAGGTGTTCCTCATCCATGAGCACTGCGCTGGGGTTTGTCATCCTTGTCTCTCCCGCATATGGCCATGCGCTTCATCCTAGGGCAGTGCATGCCAGGCGCTGTGGTCTTTCTCCCCTCATGTGGGTAGGACATGCAGACGATGTTTGTCCTTCCAGTTCTGGTAAGACATGCTGATGCCTGAGCTCGGTAAGTTATTCTTCTAACAGGCTGGTGCGGGTGTGGTGCATGCCCAGCCCCTTTTCAGGACAGATTGATGAGCAAGCAAGACACTGATGCGGCATCTCCAGCGGCCCTGCGCAAATGGCGTGAGGCCGTGCCCAACGATCGACTCGCCCATGTGGTCAAGGACCTCATGCGCACCCTGCAACGGGCCCTTCAGGTGCGGCTGGCCGAGCATTCGGTGCCCATTGGCCACTGGACCTTCCTGCGTATCCTGTGGGAGCGCGATGGCATGACCCAGCGTGAGCTCAGCGAGCTGGCCGGCGTGAGTGAACCCACCACCTACAGTGCGCTGCTGTCCATGGAGAAGCAGGGCTACATCACCCGCCGCAAGCTGCCCAGCAATCTGCGCAACATCAGTGTCAGCCTTACCCCGGAAGGCCGCGCCCTCAAGGCCAGGCTGGTGCCGCTGGCTGAGGAGGTCAATGCGGTGCTGATCCGCGGTATGACGGCCCAGGAGGTGTCCCTTTTGCGCCAGACCATGCTGCAAATGATCGACAAGCTCGAGCAAGATGAGCTCGAGCCCGCCGCGCGCGGCAATGCCGCGGCTGCGCGCTGAAGCTCGGTTTTTGACGGGGCAGGGCGCGAACAGGGAAACTCCCCCCCGTCGCCTGGGTCCCTGTTCTTAGAATGCATTGGTCTAGCAGCCATCACGGCATGGCTTGGACAGAGAGGAATGCCTTGCAGAAGAACCCATCCGATAGTCCCGCGGCCCGGCGCCGTGCCAAGGCAACACCGACCGGTCAATCCAATGCCGCTCCACGGCAGGCCAAGGCGGCTCGCGCAGCGCCCCCTGCTGCCGATGCAGCAGAAAGTGGTGTGCAGGCTGAGGCCCTGCGTGTCATCAAGAAGTACCCCAATCGCCGTCTCTACGACACCAAGACCTCTTCCTACATTACCTTGGCCGATGTGCGCGAGCTGGTGATGGCGCGTTCGGTCTTCGTGGTTCGCGATGCCAAGACCAACGAGGACCTCACGCGCAGCATCTTGCTGCAGATCATCCTGGAGGAAGAGGCCGGTGGTGCGCCCATGTTCACCGAACAGGTGCTGGCCAACATCATTCGCTTCTACGGCAACGCCATGCAGGGCTTCATGGGCAGTTACCTGGAAAAGAACATTCAGACATTGATGGAGTTGCAGGGCAAGTTCGCTGAGCAGTCCAAGGGGCTGAGCCCCGAGGCCTGGAGCCAGTTGCTCAAGCAGCAGACGCCCATGGTCTCGGGCGTCATGGGCACCTACATGGAGCAGTCCAAGCAGCTGTTCACCCAGATGCAGGAGCAGCTGCACAAGCAGAGCGAACAGATGCTTTCGAGC
This sequence comes from Comamonadaceae bacterium, assembly GCA_027486255.1. GTDB lineage: Bacteria > Pseudomonadota > Gammaproteobacteria > Burkholderiales > Burkholderiaceae_C > Polaromonas. Next base: position 5,453 of record JAIXPL010000041.1, on the reverse strand, counting down.
TTCGGCCTCAAACGCTGAGCGCTTTCAGCGCCACGCCCATGAAAAAAGGCAGCCTGGGCTGCCTTTTTGCTGGGCGTCCCAAACCCTGAGCTTCAGAGAACCTCGCTGGCGAAGTCGGCCAGGCGCGAGCGCTCACCCCGGGCCAGGGTGATGTGCCCGCCGTGCGGCCAGCCTTTGAAGCGATCGACCGCATAGGTCAGGCCCGAGGAGCCCTCGGTCAGGTAAGGGGTGTCGATCTGCGCCAGGTTGCCCATGCAGATGATCTTGGTGCCTGGGCCAGCCCGGGTGATCAGCGTCTTCATCTGCTTGGGCGTGAGGTTTTGTGCCTCGTCGATGATGAGGTACTTGTTCAGGAAGGTGCGGCCGCGCATGAAGTTCATGCTCTTGACCTTGATGCGCGAGCGGATCAGCTCATTGGTGGCCGCGCGGCCCCATTCGCCGGCGCCGCCGCTGTCGCTCTTGCCCAGCACCTCCAGGTTGTCGTCGAGGGCGCCCATCCAGGGTCCCATCTTCTCTTCCTCGGTGCCAGGCAGGAAGCCGATGTCCTCGCCCACAGAAACGGTGGCCCGGGTCATGATGATTTCGGTGTAACGCCTGTCGTCCAGAACCTGCGTCAATCCCGCGGCCAAAGCCATCAGGGTCTTGCCCGTGCCGGCCGTGCCCGTGAGCGTGACGAAGTCGACCTCCGGGTCCATGAGCAGGTTCATGGCGAAGTTCTGCTCGCGGTTGCGGGTGGTCACGCCCCACACCGCATTCTTGAGGTGGGTGTAGTCCTTCAGGGTCTTGAGCACCGCCGTCTTGCCACGGATCTCCGTGACGCGGGCATACAGCGAAGGCTCGCCCGCCGCCTCGAAGAACACGAATTGGTTGATCAGCAGGCTGTCCACGATGGGGCCGCTGATGCGGTAGTAGGTGTGGCTTCCCTGCTGCCAGCTCTCGATGGTCTTGCTCTGGCGCGTCCAGAAATCGGGCGGCAGGGCGAGCGAGCCCGCGTAGAGCAGGTCGCCGTCCTGCAGCGCCTTGTCATTGCGGTAGTCCTCGGTCAGCAGGCCCAGCGCGCGAGCTTTGACGCGCATGTTGATGTCCTTGGACACCAGCACCACCTCGCGTGGGGCCTGCGCCTTGCGCAGGGCCTCGACCACACCCAGGATCTGGTTGTCGGCCTTGCCCTGGGGCAGGGCCATGGGCAAGTCGCCACTGAGCGGCTGGGTCTGGAACATCAGGCAGCCCCGCGCCTCGGTGTGGCCGGTGCTGCTCAGGACCAGGCCCTTGGCAATGTCGGCCCCCTGCTCGGCGGCCAGGGCGTCCAGGGTGCGGCTGGTCTGCCGGGCATTGCGGGCCACCTCGGTCATCCCCTTTTTGTGGCTGTCGAGTTCTTCCAGCACGATCATGGGCAGGAAGATGTCATGTTCCTCGAAGCGGAACAGGCACATGGGGTCGTGCATCAGCACGTTGGTGTCCAGCACGAAGAGCTTGGTCGGTCCCGTGGGCTTGCGGGCCGCGCGCCGCGGCTCGCGGCGTCCCTTGGGCATCTCCTCAGCTGCAGCGGCCATGGACTCCTCTGAGCGCACTGCAGTCTGCCGGACTTTGGACGGTTCCGACCGGTCCGACGCGGGGGCTGTCTTGCGGCCGGTGGGGCGGGCACTCTGGCGGGCGTTGTCGGCCTGCAAGGCGACGGGATGGCTCTGGATTTCAGGGGATGGCTCGGACTCATCCCGGGCGGCTTGCTTGCGGGGCCCCTTTGATGCAGAGCGGGCCGGGGTCTGGTAGGCGTCTTTGGCGAGGAGGGCGGCTCTTTTGGTCGGGGCAGGTGGCAGGGGCATGGTGCTTGAGGATCAGTGGGTGTAACGCTCATCAGGAGACACCCGGAAATGAAAAAGCCGCCTTGAGGCCAAGGCGGCTTCGTCCGGGGAAGCGGTTGCGAGAATCAACTGCATCGGATCATTATGCACGAGGCATATGACTCTTTATCCTCCAGGAAAGACCAGGGGCTCAGGCGGCTTTCTTGAGGTTCTTCACCGCCAGCAGCACCTCGTCCACGTGGCCCGGCACCTTCAGGCCGCGCCACTCTTCTTTGAGCAGGCCGTCGGCACCGACCAAGAAGGTGCTGCGCTCGATGCCCTTGACCTTCTTGCCATACATGATCTTGTTTTTGACCACGCCGAACATATGGCACATCTTTTCTTCCGTGTCGGCGATCAGTTCGAAGGGCAGCTCCAGCTTGGCCTTGAAGTCTTCGTGCGATTTCATGTTGTCGCGGGAGACACCGAACACCAGCGCGCCGGCCTTGACGAAGTCTTTGTACTTGTCGCGGAACTGCATGGCTTCCGTGGTGCAACCCGGCGTGTTGTCCTTGGGGTAAAAGTAAAGCACCACGACCTTGCCCACATGGCTGTGGTTGGTGACCTTCACGCCACCGGTGGCGACCGCTTCGAATTCGGGGATTGGTTTGTTGACGACGACTGCCATGCTGCGTGAACCCTGATTTGAAAGTAATGTCTGGCCTTGCGGCCCGAAGTCTGTCGGCTTCTTGCTGGCTTTTGCTCGAGCTTGCTGGAAAAAGAGCCCTCCAAGGCGCCTTTTCCCTTATGCAGAACCGGTGATTTTAACCTCAAAGGGGCGATTGGCTAAGCTGTGCTGTCCTCGACCTCCAGCAGGAGAGCGGCCACCACATGGCGGCCTTCACCGGCCAGGATGTTGTAGGTGCGGCACGCGGCCACCGTGTCCATGGTCTCCATCCCGATGCGCCGCGCCATGAGCTGGCTGAGGAACTGCGGGGGCACGAAGCGCAGCTTGGTGCCGCTGCCGAAGATCACGAGCTCGGGTTGCAACTCGGCCAGCCGGTCGAAGTGCTCGGCCGTCAGCTGCTCGAAACGCGCGCAGGTCCAGTCCAGTTTTTCCCCGTGCGATCCGATCACCAGGCTGTGCTGTACCTTCTCGGCCACCCCCTGGTGGCCAAGGCCTATCCAGCCGGGCCCATAGCCCAGGATGGTGGGGGAGTCCGAGCGGTCGGGCTGCAGTTTCATGGGAGATCCTGGGGTGGGCTGCGGCGGGCGCGGCGGGCGCTCGCTGGCCGGCTGCATGGCCGTGTTTATGTGGTCAAATTATAAGTTTCGCTCGATACGGCAGGCCCCGCCCATGGGGGCTTGCGCACCCAGGCCGCCACCATGAAGCCCATCACCAAATCCGCCAAGCTTGCCAATGTCTGCTATGACATCCGGGGTCCGATCATGGACGCGGCCAGGCGCATGGAGGAGGACGGCCACAAGATCATCAAGCTCAACATTGGCAACCTGGCCTCTTTCGGCTTTGACTCGCCCGAGGAAATCCAGCAGGACATGATCCGCAACCTGCCGGCCTCGGCAGGCTATTCCGACTCCAAGGGCATCTTTGCCGCCCGCAAGGCCGTGATGCACGAGACCCAGAAGCAGGGCATCAAGGGCGTCACGCTCGATGACATCTACCTGGGTAACGGGGCGAGCGAGCTCATCGTCATGGCCACCAATGGCCTGCTCAACGATGGCGACGAGCTGCTGCTGCCCGCCCCCGACTACCCGCTGTGGACGGCGGCGGCCTCGCTCTCTGGCGGCACGCCCGTGCACTACCTGTGCGACGAGTCCAAGGGCTGGATGCCCGACCTCGACGACATCCGCGCCAAGATCACGCCTCACACCAAGGGCATCGTGGTGATCAACCCGAACAACCCCACCGGGGCGCTGTATTCCACCGAGCTGCTGCAGCAGATCGTGGCCATCGCCCGTGAGCACGAGCTCGTGATCTTCGCTGACGAGGTGTACGACAAGGTGCTCTACGACGGCGTGCGCCATACCCCGATTGCCAGCCTCTCGGAAGACGTGCTCACGCTCACCTTCAACTCGCTGTCCAAGAGCTACCGCTCCTGCGGATACCGTGCGGGCTGGCTGGTGGTTTCTGGTGACAAGAAGAATGCAGCCGATTACATCGAGGGCCTGAACATGCTCTCGAACATGCGCCTGTGCGCCAACGTGCCCGGCCAGTGGGCGATCCAGACCGCCCTGGGTGGCTACCAGAGCATCAACGAGCTGGTGGGCGAGGGCGGCCGCCTTCGCCGCCAGCGCGACCTGGCCTACGAGATGATCACGGCCATTCCGGGTGTGAGCTGCGTCAAGCCCAGTGCGGCGCTGTACATGTTCCCTCGTCTGGACCCGGCCGTGTACCCGATTGCCGATGACCGCCAGTTCTTTCTGGAGCTTTTGCAGGAAACCCGGGTGATGCTGGTGCAGGGCACGGGCTTTAACTGGCACTCACCTGACCATTTCCGCATTGTCTTTTTGCCCCATGAGGACGACCTGCGCGAAGCCATCGGCCGCGTGGCGCGTTTCCTCGAGGGCTGGCGCAAGCGCCAGGCCGCCGGCCCCAAGACCGCCCGCGCCGCAGCGGCCCTGTGAGGCCCCTGGCGTGATTCCACCGGGGCTCCAGAGCCCCGCTTCCTGTTGATTTTTCCCTTAAGAGCGTTCATGAAATCCAACACCCTCGCCCCCGTCAAAGTTGGCCTGCTGGGGATCGGCACCGTCGGCAGCGGCGTCTTCAACGTGCTCAGCCGCAACCAGGAGGAGATCCTGCGCCGCGCCGGCCGAGGCATTGAGGTGGCGGCTGTGGCCGATCTGGATGTGGCCCGCGCCAAGGCCCTGGTGGGTGACCGCGCCCAGGTGCTCAGCGATGCCCGTGCCGTGATTGCCGATCCATCCATCGATATCGTGGTCGAGCTGATCGGTGGCTACGGCATCGCCAAGCAGCTGGTGCTCGAGGCCATCGAGGCGGGCAAGCACGTGGTCACGGCCAACAAGGCCCTGCTGGCCGTGCATGGCACCGAGATTTTTGCCGCCGCTCATCGCAGGGGCGTGATCGTGGCGTTTGAGGCCGCCGTGGCCGGGGGCATCCCCATCATCAAGGCCCTGCGCGAAGGCCTCACAGCCAACCGCATCCAGTGGATTGCCGGCATCATCAACGGTACCACCAACTTCATCCTCTCCGAGATGCGCGACAAGGGCCTGGCCTTTGATGTGGTGCTCAAGGAGGCGCAGCGCCTGGGCTATGCCGAGGCCGATCCGACCTTCGACATCGAGGGGGTGGACGCCGCGCACAAGGCCACCATCATGTCGGCCATTGCCTTTGGCATTCCGGTTCAGTTCGATAAGGCCTACGTGGAAGGCATCACCAAGCTCGAAGCCCAGGACATTCGCTACGCCGAGCAGCTGGGCTACCGCATCAAGCTGCTGGGCATCACCAAACGGGTCGACAAGGGCATCGAGCTGCGCGTGCACCCCAGTCTGGTGCCGGTCAAGCGCCTGATTGCCAACGTCGAGGGCGCCATGAACGCCGTGGTGGTGCAGGGCGATGCCGTGGGCACCACGCTGTACGACGGCAAGGGCGCGGGGAGCGAACCCACCGCCAGCGCGGTGATCGCTGATCTG
>JAIXPL010000070.1 GCA_027486255.1 Comamonadaceae bacterium | reverse complement strand
TGGCGCTCTTGATGACCCAATGCGAGCACGAGGCGCGCATGTTGTCGGCGCAGCTCGCGTCGTCCGGCCATGTGATCGAATTTGTCCGTGAGGGTGATCACGTGCTGTGCGGTGCGCCCTCGGAACTGCAAAGTGCCCTGTCCAACCTTGTGACCAATGCCGTGCGATACACGCCTGCGCCCGGCCGCATCCTGGTACGCTGGACGGTGCTGCCCGATGGGCGAGGCGAGTTTTCGGTGCAAGACAGCGGCCCGGGCATCGCGCCCGAGCACCTGCCGCGCCTGACCGAGCGCTTCTACCGCGTCGACCGCAGCCGCTCGCGCGAGACCGGTGGCACCGGCCTGGGCTTGGCCATCGTCAAGCATGTGGTGCAGCGGCACGGCGCGGAGCTGCGTATCCAGAGCCAGCTCGGCCAGGGTGCGCGATTTGCCATCGAGTTCCCGCCCCTGCGTGTGCGGGTTCGGGCAGCCAGTGAGGAACTCACGTCGGCTTGAGGCTCAGGCGCACGGCGCGCCACAGCAGGGCCATGAAGCACAGCGCCACCAGGGCCAGCGCCAGCGTGGCAGCCATCCAGAAACTGGCGGCTGATTCCATGGCCGGCAGATGCCAGCGGCCCACGTCGCCGCCGATGTAGGCCAGCCAATAGCCGCCGGCCAGGCCCATGCCCCACAGCACCACGCTGTAGATCGCCAGCGGCAACAGGCTGATGCGGTAGCAGCGCAGCAGGAAGGCGCACAGGGCCTGGATGGCGTCGGCCACGTGGTAGAGGCTCACCCACAGCAGCAGCATGCTGGCGAGCGCCACCACCTCGGGGTTGTTGGAGTAGGCGCTGGCAATGACGCTGTGCAGCACCGCCACCAGGGCCGACAGGCCCAGCGCGCACGCGCCTGCCAGACCCATGCCCAGCAGCACCAGATGCCTGGCCTGTGCCGGCTCGCCCCGGCCGATCCAGTACGACACGCGCGCGCTTGCCGCAATCGACAGCGACAGCGGCACCATGTAGAGCACGGCACTCATGCTGGCGGCGATCTGGTGGCTGGCCGCGGCCGTGACGCCCATGCGGGCGATGAACACCGCCATCAGGGTGAAAGAGGTTACCTCCACCATGTAGGACAGCCCGCCCGGCAGACCCAGACGCAGAAACTCGCCGATGCGCCGCCAGTCGGGCGCTTCCATGCGTGCCCAGAGGCCCAGCGGCAGGTAGAGCGTGCTGGTGCGCAGCAGCAGCAAGGCCATGCCCAGCAGAAGGAAGTTCACCACCAAGGTGGCCCAGGCGCAGCCGGCCGCGCCCAGCGCGGGCATGCCTGCACCACCGCCCACCAGCCAGACCGACAGGGGCACTTTGACTGCCAGTGCCAGCAGTTGCAGCCAGGTCACCAGCAGCGGCCGGCCCAGGGCCTGGTTCAGCGTGCTGTACACGCGGAACAGCAACGCCGCTGGAAAGGCCAGGGCCAACACCGCCAGGTATTGCTCCACCTCGTCCAGCATGGCTGCGGGCACCTGCGCCCAGTCCAGCAGGGCGCCGGGCGACAGCAGCAGGGCCATACCAGCGACCGTGATGACGGCGCACAGGTAGAGACTTTGGCGCAGGGAGGCCCCGAGCTCATGTTCACGACGGGCTCCGCGCATCTCAGCCCAGATGGGCAGCAGAGCCTGGATGATGCCGATCAGCGCCACATAGACGCTGATGTAGATGGCCGAGCCCACCGACAGCGCGGCCAGGGCGGCGTCGCTGTGGCGGCCGGCAATCACGGTGTCGGCCACGCCGAAGGCCATGATGGCCAGCTGGCCTACCAGCACCGTGGAGGTGTGGCGGCCCAGGATCTTGAGTTCACTCACGGGCAGGCGCCGGGGTCGCTGTGAGGCGGCGATAAATCAGCATGTCGTCGTTTTTATCGGTCGGGCGGCGAACCCCTTTGACGGGCGTCCAGCCCGGCAGCTTCTTGAGCTCAGGTAGCGCACCCGGGTCGACCACCAGGAAGGGGCAGGCCGAGTGGCCGGCCCGCAGCGGCTCGAGCTGGAGGCCACCGTGGTAACGCAGGGCTGCGCTCTGGGCAGTGGACAGGCCGAGCGTGGCCACGCAGGATGGCTTGTCAATGACGGTCAGCAGTTGCTGCACCGCAGGCGCGTAGCTGCGGCCGTAATTCAGGAGCGGCAGCCACAGGCTCATCAGCAGCAGCCAGCACAGCGTGGTGCCTGCAGCGGGCAGCACCAGGGATTTCCAGAGCGCCGCGCGATGGCGGCCGGTGCGCCAAAAGACCAGCCATCCCCAGGCCAGCGTGGCCGCCAGCGCCACCAGCAGCGCGCCCAGCGAGAAAACAGGCTCGAAGCCGGGCAGCAACCGGGCCACGTTGGCTGCTGGCTGGCGCGGCACGCCGGTCTGCAGCGCGATCCACACCACCCAGATGGCGATGCCGCAGACGCTGAAGAAAATCAGCGTGAACCAGTCGATGAGCGAGGCCACGCTGCGCTTGAGCGTGGGCAGGGCAAAGGCCGCCAATGCCGCCAGTGGCGGCAGGGCCAGCAACAGGCCCCGGTCGGAGGCGGTGGTGAGCAAGGTGGACACCATCACCACGGCGACGAACCACAAGGGCAGGGCCACGTGCCTGCTGATGAGCTGCCGGCGCCAGCGCCACAGCGTCCATAGAGCCAGCGGCCAGGCCGGCCACATGAACCAGACAAAGAGGCGAAACAGGGCGCCATCGGATTTCTGGCTGGCCGCGCGGCCCCACTCAGACACATCGAGTCGCCAGTGCCACAGGTCCAGCGCCCAGGCCAGGGCCACGGCACCCAGGGTGGCGAGCAGCACCTGCGCCAGCCAGGCGTTCAGAGCGCCTGCCGGTTCGTTGCGGCCCCGGTCAAGTTTGTCGACCAGGATGGCGCCCAGGCCGAAGAGCAGGGCGATGGTGGGCGCACCACTGAGGGCCAGCCCTGCCAAGCCTGCCACCACCGTCAGCCGGGTGCGCCAGGGGTGGCGTTGTGCCGGCTGCTCTGCCAAGCCGTAGAGCAGCATGGCGGTGAAGGCCAGTTGCGCCAGGGCGGGCGTGGTTTCGTGAGACAGCTGGGCCAGGCCCAGGCAGGCGATCAGGGCCAGCAGGCCCGCATCGGCCAGGGCCCGAGCGTAGTCTTGCGGGTTGGCCTCACCGCCAAAAGCGAAGGCCACAGGTTGCGCCAGCGGGCTGCGAGCCAGGTGGTAGATGGCATACCAGGTGCATGCCAGCGCCAGGATGAGCAGGCCGATGAAAGGCAGGCGTGCCGCCAGGGCCGCATCCAGAAAGGGCAAGGCCTTCATGGCAGCGGCGCCCAGCCAGAAGGGCAATAGGCTGTCGAAGCCGCCGTTCTGGGCCATGACCTGCGGCGCCAGCCAGGGCGCCAGGCCCAGCACCAGTTCCTGCATGGTGCCGAAGGCCAGCACGTCCACTGTCTTCCAGGGGTCGCGTCCCAGGAAGCCGGGCAAGACGTAAGCCACGCAAAACAGCAGCAGGGCCAGGCGAGGCAGGCGCATGGCGGCTGACCTGGCGACGATGGCGGGGGAGGGCTGGTTCAAGGGCTGGGAGGGGTACGGGCGAAAAAAAAGCAGCCTGAGGTCAGGCTGCTTGGGGCGTCATGCGTGAAAAGCGCAGGGCGCTGCAGCTTACTTGGCCGTGGCGGTCTTGCCGAAACGGTTGCGGAAGCGCTCGACGCGGCCGCCCATGTTGTCCACGGACTTCTGGGTGCCGGTGTAGAAGGGGTGCGATTCGCTCGAGGTGTCGAGCTTGAACAGCGGCAGTTCGCGGCCATCGTCCATCTTGACCATTTCCTTGGTGTTCACGCAGGAGCGGGTCACGAACTTGAAGTTGTTGGACATGTCCAGGAAGCACACTTCGCGGTAGTTGGGGTGAATGCCTTCTTTCATGGTCTTTCCTTGTCAGCTGCGGCAGCCATCCGGGCCCATCCCGGACACTTTCCGCCAAAAGCCTGCGATTATCGCATTTTTCGGGGGCGCTGCGCCGGGCTCAGCCGCCGCGGCGCATCATGTCGAAGAACTCGTGGTTGTTCTTCGTGGCCTTCATGTTCTTGAGCATCAGCTCCATGGACTCGATCTCGTCCATGTTGTACATGAACTGGCGCAGGATGCGCGACTTCTGCAAGATCTCAGGGGCCAGCAAGAGCTCTTCCTTGCGGGTGCCGCTGCGGTTGAGGTTGATGGCCGGGAACACGCGCTTTTCATAGAGGCGCCTGTCCAGGTGGATCTCGCAGTTGCCGGTGCCCTTGAATTCTTCAAAGATCACCTCGTCCATGCGGCTGCCGGTGTCGATCAGGGCGGTGCCAATGATGGTGAGGCTGCCGCCTTCCTCGATCTTGCGGGCTGCGCCAAAAAAGCGCTTGGGGCGCTGCAGGGCATTGGCGTCCACGCCGCCGGTGAGCACCTTGCCCGAAGACGGCAGCACGTTGTTGTAGGCGCGGGCCAGACGGGTGATGGAGTCCAACAGGATCACCACGTCCTTGCCCAGTTCCACCAAGCGCTTGGCACGCTCGATGACCATCTCGGCCACATGCACGTGGCGGGCGGCGGGTTCGTCGAAGGTCGACGAGATGACCTCGGCGCGCACGCTGCGCTGCATCTCGGTCACTTCCTCGGGACGCTCGTCGACCAGCAGCACCATCATCTCCACCTCGGGGTAGTTGGCCACGAGCGCGTGGGCCAGCTGCTGCATCATGACCGTCTTGCCGGTCTTGGGCTGGGCCACCAGCAGGGCCCGCTGGCCTTTGCCGATGGGCGCGATCAGGTCGATGATGCGGCTGGTGATGTTCTCTTCGGACTTGATGTCACGCTCGAGCTTGAACGCCTCTTTCGGGAACAGCGGCGTCAGGTTCTCGAACATGATCTTGTGCTTGCTCTCCTCGGGCGTGACGCCATTCACGCGGTCGACCTTGAC
>JAIXPL010000073.1 GCA_027486255.1 Comamonadaceae bacterium | reverse complement strand
GTGGACCTCATCACCGACGAGGCAGCCCGCCAGCGCTTCGCAGCGCGCAGCAAGGCCGTCAGCGGCATCCGGCAGTTCATGGTGGACCACGGCTTCCTGGAGGTCGAAACCCCCATGCTGCACCCCATTCCGGGCGGCGCCAATGCCAAGCCCTTCATAACCCACCACAACGCGCTGGACCAGGAGATGTTCCTGCGCATTGCGCCCGAGCTCTACCTCAAGCGCCTGATCGTGGGCGGCTTCGAGAAAGTGTTTGAGATCAACCGCAGCTATCGCAATGAAGGCATCAGCGTGCGGCACAACCCCGAGTTCACCATGATGGAGTTCTACGCCGCGTGGTGGAACTACCAGGACCTGATGGACTACACCGAGCAGCTGATCCGCAACGCCGCCACCCAGGCCTGCGGCAGCTTGCAGCTGAGCTACGCCGGCAAGCCGGTGGACCTGTCGCAGCCCTTCGAGCGCCTGACCATCCGCGAGGCCATCATCCAGCACACCGAGGCTGGCGCCCACGTGGACGATACGGCCTGGCTGATCAACGCGCTCAAAAAACTGGGCCTGTCCGAAGACAAGAACCGCCTGAGCGGCCGCACGCTGGCGAGCCTGCAGGTGCTGTACTTCGAAGAGACGGTGGAGGACAAGCTCTGGCAGCCAACCTTCATCATGGAGCACCCGACCGAGATTTCACCCTTGGCCCGCGCTAACGACCAGCGGCCGGAAGTGACGGAGCGCTTTGAGCTCTACATCACGGGCCGCGAGTTCGGCAACGGCTTTTCGGAATTGAACGATGCCCAGGAGCAGGCGGCGCGCTTTCATGCGCAGGCCGAGGCCAAGGATGCGGGCGATGACGAAGCCATGTTCTTTGACGCCGACTTCGTGCGGGCCCTTGAATACGGCATGCCCCCCACAGGCGGCTGCGGCATCGGCATCGACCGCCTGATGATGCTATTGACCGACAGCCCCAGCATCCGCGACGTGATCCTGTTCCCTGCGCTGCGGCGCGAGGCTTGAGCGCCTCTGCGTTTTAGGCCTTCGGGCTATCGCTCCTGGATTGCGCGGGATGAGCGCGCCGGGGTGCGCCACTCCGCGAATGTCCCCCGGGCCGGCAAGGCCGGCCCTCCTCCTTTATTTCGCTGCGTGGCACCCCCCGACCCGCTCATCTGGAGCGGGGGAGTTCAGCGCAAAGGATCCATAGAGACCAGGAGCTGCTTCAAAACCCCGAGCGCACCACAGTCGGTGCCAGCGCGAGGGTGTGCGGTGCCTGGCGCAGCGAAATAAAGGAGGAGAGTCGGCGCAGCCGACTCGGGGGACATTCGCGGAGCCAGGCACCGCACACCCTCGCGCCCCCACTGCTCAGAGGGCGAATCAAAGACTCAGGGAATCAAGCCCAGCGCATGCATGTAAGCCGGCTCGACCATCAGCTCGTCCCAGGGCAGCGCAGGCTTGGCTGGTAAGAGGGCCAGGCGCCGCGCCTCGCTGGCTTCCAGCGGCTCCCACTCACCTTTGAGCTGGGCCTCGGTCATACCGGCGAGCAACTCATCGACCGCCGCACCGCCGTCCAGGCTCTGGTTGCACAGCAGCACCATGTCGCAACCCGCATTGAGGGCGGTGACGGCCGCCTCGGTGTAGCTAACCTCGCGGCCATCGATCAGGCGGGCGCCGGCCATGCTCAGGTCGTCGCTGAAGATCGCACCGCCAAAGCCGAGCTGCCCGCGCAAGATGTAGAGCAACCACTTCTCGGAAAAGCCCGCGGGGCGCGCATCCACCTTGGGATAGATCACATGCGCCGGCATCACGCTGGTGAGCACGGTGTTGAGCCATTGGTAGGGCGCTGCGTCATCGGCCAGGATGGCCTTGAGGCTGCGCTTGTCCACCGGAATGTCGACATGCGAGTCGGCCTTGACGAAGCCGTGGCCAGGAAAATGCTTGCCGCAGTTGGACATGCCGCTTTGCAAGAGGCCCTGCACCAGGCTCTTGGCCAGCAGGCTCACCAGGCGCGGGTCGCGGTGGAAAGCGCGGTCGCCGATCACGCCGCTGCTGCCGAAATCGAGGTCGAGCACGGGCGCAAAACTCATGTCCACGCCGCAGGCACGCAACTCAGCCCCGAGCACATAGCCGCAGGCGGTGGCGGCGTTGCAAGCCGCCAAGGCGTTGGCGCCGGGCAGGTCGGCATCGGGGCGCATCCACATCTGGCCGAGGGCACGCATGGGCGGCAGGTGCGTGAAGCCATCGGTCTTGAAGCGCTGCACGCGCCCGCCTTCGTGGTCCACCAGGATGAGCAAGTCGCGCCGCACGGCCTTGATCTGGCGGCACAGCTCGCTGAGCTGCGCACGGTTTTCCCAGTTGCGGGCAAACAGGATGACGCCGCCCGTGAGCGGGTGCTTCAGGCGCTTTTTGTCGACGGCGCTCAGCGTGAGGCCGGCCACGTCGATGATGAGGGGGGAGTGGGGGGATACGTGGGCAGTCATGGGGTTCAGGGCAGTTTCTCGACGATGACAAAGCTCGTCGCGTAATCGGTCTCGTCGCTCACGCTCACATGCGCGGCCAGGCCCTGGGCCTCGAACCAGGCCTTGAGCTCGCCGTGCAGCACCACCTCGGGCTTGCCGCTGGGGGCCTTGGCGATTTCACACAGCCGCCAGGTCATGGGCATGCGCATGCCCAGGCCGATGGCCTTGCTGAAGGCCTCCTTGGCGGAAAAGCGGGTCGCCAGGTAGCGCACGCCGCGCTCGGGCCAGCGCTGGCCGCGCAGGCGCCAGGTGGCCAGTTCGGCCTCGCTCAGGATCTTGGCAGCAAAGCGCTCGCCATGGCGCTCGAGGCTGGCGCGGATGCGGCGGATGTCGCAAATATCCGTGCCGATGCCGTAGATGCGGGCCTGGGGTGACAGATTCATGTGCGCACCGCCCGATGCTCCGGGGCCATGGCCGCCAGGTAGGCCTGGACCGTGGCCGCATAGCCAAGCTCCAGGGCGTCGCTGATGAGCGCATGGCCGATGGAGACTTCCAGCACCTCGGGCATGGCCTTCAACAAGTCGGGCAGGTTCTGGCGGTTGAGGTCGTGGCCGGCATTGATGCCCAGGCCCGCCGCACGCGCGGCCAGGCCCGCATCGGCAAAGGTCTGCAGCACCGCCGCCTGGGCCGAGGTGCCCCAGGCGCGGGCATAGCTTTCGGTGTAGAACTCCACGCGGTCGGCCCCCAGGGCACGCGCGGCCGCCATGGCCTCAGGCACCGGGTCCATGAAGAGGCTCACGCGCACGCCCAGGGCATGCAATTCGGCCACCACGGGCGCCAGACGTTCAGCGTCCTGCGGAAAGCTCCAGCCGTGGTCGCTGGTGAACTGGTCCTGGCTGTCGGGCACCAGGGTGCACTGATGGGGGCGCAACTCACGCACCAGCGGCATGAGGTTGTGGAAAGGGTTGCCCTCGATGTTGAATTCGCGCCCAGGCCACTGCCGCAAGAGCACGGCCAGGTCACGGGCATCCTGGGTTCGAATGTGGCGCTCATCGGGCCGCGGGTGGATGGTGATGCCGTCAGCACCGGCCTTGAGGCACAGCTCAGCTGCCCGCAGCGGGCTGGGTATGTCGAGGTGTCGGCTGTTGCGCAGGAGCGCCACCTTGTTGACGTTGACGGACAGGGCCGTGCGGTGAGGGTGGGAGGCGGGCATGGAAGAGGATCAGAGCGTCTGCAGGTCGCGCAGCATCTGGCGGGTCTTGAGGATGCGCACATCACAATGGTAGTGCAGCAGCGCACGCAGCTGCGGCTTGAGCCCCTGGGCCACCTCGGTGCTGGCGCGCAAGGTGTCCACGAAGCTGGCCCCGTCGTCGAGGCTGCGCTGCAGCGCAAGCCACTGTCCGCCGCTCAGGGCATGGCGGTCGTCCTCGTGGGCCTCACGCAGGCCCGCCTCGGGCACCAGCACATAGGGCTCTGAAGGCTCCAGAGGCTGGAGCGTGGCCGTCTGCAGGTCCAGGGCCGGCAGGAAACCGACCTCGCGCAGCAAGCAGAGTTCAAACGCCCGCAGGGCCAGCTGAAGGGTGTCGCTGCCAGGGCTGGCCAGCAACTGCACCGTGGCCGTGTAGGCCTCAAACAGACGGGGATGGGGGTCGTCCCGGGCCAGGAGGCGCATCAGCAGCTCGTTGAGGTAGTAGCCCGACAGCAGCGCCTCCCCCGTGGGCATGACATGGCCGCCCTGCCACTCGGCACTCCTGAGGTTGCGGATCTCGGCATCGCCGCCGAAGGACAGGCGCAGCGGCTGCAGCGGCAGCAGCACAGGGCGAAAGCTGGAGCTGGGCTTCTTGGCGCCCCGGGCCACCAGGGCAATGCGCCCCTGGTGGCGGGTGAAGACCTCCAGGATCAGGCTGGACTCGCTCCAGTCGTAGCGGTGCAGCACATAAGCTGGCTCGTCGGTAAAGCGCTTGGCTGCCACGTCACTCGTAGCCGAAAGAGCGCACGCGGGCGTCATCGTCGGCCCAGCCGGATCGCACCTTGACCCACAGCTCCAGGAAGACCTTGGCGTCCATCAGCTTCTCGAGCTCCTGGCGGGCCTCGGTGCCGATGCGCTTGGGCTTCTCGCCCTTCTCGCCGATGACCATGCCTTTGTGGCCAGCACGCTCGACCACGATGGTGGCGGCG
>JAIXPL010000077.1 GCA_027486255.1 Comamonadaceae bacterium | reverse complement strand
GGCAAAAAGAGGTTCCACAGGCCCGCCTGGCGGGCCAGCGGCTTGAGTTCCTCGATCAGCTTGAGCGGCGTCCAGGCCTGGCCTTGGGACCGGTTGGCTGCGATCTCTTCGTGGTAGCGCGCCTCGTTGGGGTAAATATGGCGGTCCATGAAGGCCAGGAGGCGGGCCTGCAGTTCCTGGACCTTGGGGCTGTAATCGAAGTGCATGCGGTATTTCCGTGAAGTGGGCGGGGAGGACGGATCGGGTTCAGGTGCGCTGGGCGAACTGCCAGGCCAGCTCGGCCAGAGGCCGGGCGCCGGCGGCAGAGGCGAGGGCCTGCGCGCTGGAGGCCGTGCCCAGCTGGGCCCGCTTGGCAATGCCCTGCAGGATGGCGGCCATGCGGAACAGGTTGTAGGCCAGGTAGAAGTTCCAGTCCGACGGGCTGGGCAGGGGCAGGCCGGTGCGCGCGCAGTAGCGCACCAGGTACTCGGACTCCCCTGGAATGCCCAGGGCGGCGAGGTCGAGGCCGCCAATGCCGCGGAAGGTGCCGGGCTGGATGTGCCAGGACATGCAGTGGTAGGCCATGTCGGCCAGCGGGTGGCCCAGGGTGGAGAGTTCCCAGTCGAGCACGGCCAGTACGCGGGGCTCGCTCGGGTGGAACAACAGGTTGTCGAGCCGGAAGTCACCATGCACGATGGCCGTGCGGCCGTCGTCGCGCGCGGCTGCGGGCATGTGCTGCGGCAGCCAGGCGATGAGCGCGTCCATCTCCGCAATGGGCTCGGTGATGGAGGCCAGGTACTGCTTGCTCCAGCGGCCGATCTGGCGCTCGAAGTAGTTGCCCGGCCGGCCATAGTCGGCCAGGCCCAGCGCCTGGGCATCGACGCGGTGCAGGGCGGCGATGACGCGGTTCATCTCGTCATAGATCGCCGAGCGCTCGCTGGCGGCCATGCCGGGCAGGGACTGGTCCCAGAACACGCGGCCTTCGACGAAATCCATGAGGTAGAAAGCCCGGCCGATGACCGATTCGTCTTCGCACAGGCACAGCATGCGGGGCACGGGCACCTCGGTGGCGGCCAGGGCCTGCATCACGCGGAACTCGCGCTCGATGGCATGCGCCGAGGGCAGCAGCTGCGCGGCCGGCCCGGGCTTGGTGCGCATCACGCAGTCGCGCCCTGGTGTGCTGAGCCGGTAGGTGGGGTTGGACTGGCCACCTGAAAACTTGTGCACGGTCAGCGGGCCCTCAAAGCCCGGCAGCTGCGCGCGCAGGTGGCGCGTCAGCTCCTCCAGGTCGAAGGGCAGGGCCTGGCTCGTCGCGATGGTCTCGGGTGGGGCGCTGTGGCTCACGGCGGGCTCCGGCGGGGGTGGTGGGGGTTCAGCCACGCGCCTGAGTGCATGGCGCAGGTGATGTCGCAGGCTACTTGTCGGTGTCCGCTTCGCTCAGCCGCATCAGGCCTTCGCGCTGGCGCACCACCAGCCCGCCGGCCTCGATGCGGATCAGGCTGTCGCGCTCCATGGCCTTGAGCTCCTGGTTGACCCGCTGGCGCGAGGCGCCCAGCAACTGGGCCAGCTCTTCTTGCGCCAGGTGCAGGCCAATGCGGATTTCGCTCGCATTGGCCAGGCAGGCCACGCCATAGCTGCGCGCCAGGTGCAAGAGCTGCTTGGCCAGCCGCGCGCGCAGGGGCAGGGTGTTGAGGTCTTCCACCAGGCCGTAGAGCTGGCGGATGCGGCGCGCATGCAGGCGCAGCATGGCCTGGTAGAACTCCACGTGCTGGGCCAAGATTTTGTGAAAGTCGGCCCGGGCTACGCAGAGCAAGGTGGTGTCGCCATGGGCATACACATCGTGCGTGCGGCTGTCGCCGTCGAAGATGGAGACATCGCCGAACCAGATGCCCGGCTCCACATAGGTGAGCGTGATCTGCTTGCCCGTCACCGAGGTGGAGCTCACCCGCACCGCGCCGTGCGCGCAGGCCATCCATTCTTCGGGCGTGTCGCCGCGTGCGGCGATCAGGTCGCCGTCGCGAAAGCGTCGGACATAGGCGCATCGGAGGATGTCGTGGCGAAGCGAGGGTGAGAGAGAGGAGAACCAGCGCCCGGCGTTGATGGCAGAGCGTTCCTCCATCGTAAGAATGGGGTCGTCCAGCGCCTGTCTTGTCGGTGACTGGACCAGCGGTCCGGCGGGGCTCGTCGGGAAGTCCTGCATGGTGGGGGCGTCGGGGTGGCGTCGGGCGGGGCTTCAGCGAAAGCGGGGCTCGCGCTTGTCCAGGAAGGCGCTGATGCCTTCACCGGCATTGGGGTGCACCAGGTTGCGCATGAAATGCTCGCGTTCCTCGGCCAGGTGCTCAGGCAGACCATGCAGCTCGGCGTGCTGGATCAGCTCTTTGACGCTGGCCAGCACGTTGCCGGGGCGTGCATGGAGGTCGGCGGCCAGTTGCAGGGCGGCGCCCAGGGCGGCCCCTTCTGCTGCCACCTGGTTCACCAGGCCGTACTGGGCCAGCTGCTGGGCGCTCAGGCGCGTGCCGCGCATGAGTGCGTCGCTGGCCAAGGCCCGGGGCAGGGCGCGCGCCAGGTGCCAGCTGGCGCCGCCATCGGGCGAGAGGCCTACCTTGGCGTAGGCCATGCTGAAGAAGGCTGTCTCGGAGGCCACGATGAGGTCGCAGGCCAGGGCCAGGGCAAAGCCTGCGCCGGCTGCCGGCCCTTCCACGGCCGCGATCACCGGCTTGGGGAAGGTGCGGATGGAGTCGATCCAGCTGTGCAGACTGTCCAGGGCCTGGCGCTGAGTATCGAGCTGGCCTTCGCGCGCCTTCAGCAGGCGCTGCAGTTGACCGCCTGCGCTGAAGATCCGGCCTTCGCCCGTGAGGATGACGCTGTGCACGTCCGGGTTGTTCTCGGCGGCGTTGAGCGCTTCCACCCCGGCCACGTAGATCTCGGGGCCCAGCGCGTTGTGCTGCTCAGGGTTGCTGATGGTCAGCACCAGCGTGCCAGACTCGCTGGCGCTCTTGAGGGCGGCCGCCATGGCTTTAGCTTTCTTCCTGCAGCAGGCTCAGGCCAATGGCGCCGCGCCGGCGCAGCCAGGGCGAGGGGCGGTAGCGCGGGTCGCCATAGACGGTCTGCATGTTGAACAGCACCTCCAGCACATTGGTGGGGCCGAAGCGGTCGCCCATGGCCAGGGGACCCAGGGGGTAGCCCAGGCCCAGCGTGACGGCGGTCTCCAGGTCGGCCGGGGTGCAGATGCCTTGCTGGCAGATGTCGCTGGCGATGTTGACGATGGTGGCCACCACGCGCTGCGTGACGAAGCCGCCGCTGTCGCGGATCACGCTCACCGGCTTGCCGTCGCGCGCAAAGAGTGCGTGAGCGGCATCGCGCATGTCGGCGCGCGTGGCCGGGTTGGTGGCCAGCACGCGGCGGCGGGTGACGGCATCGTCGATCAGCATGTCGATGCCCACGGTGCGGGCCGGGTCCAGCCGCTCGACCACGGCCACGGTGGTGATGTCAAAGCCCAGCGGCGCCACCAGGGTGAGGGCCTGGGCCGAGGGACTCTGGCCGGTTTCGATGGTGGCGCCCAGGTTCTTGAGCAGCTGGTAGAGCTCGGCGCGGCGCGTGGCCCGGCTGGACACCCACACGGGTGGCATCTCGGGGACCATGGGTACGGCTGGCTCGGGGGGCACCTGGGCCTGGCCACCCTCGTAGGCGTAGAAGCCGCCGCCGGTTTTACGGCCGAGCACACCACCGGACAGCCGCTGCGCGGTGATCACGCTGGGGCGGTAGCGCGGCTCCTGGTAGTACTGCTGGTAGATGGATTCCATCACCGGGTGCGAGACGTCGAGCGCGGTGAGGTCCATCAGCTCGAAGGGGCCGAGCTTGAAGCCGACCTGGTCCTTGAGGATGCGGTCGATGGTGGCGAAGTCGGTCACGCTCTCACCGACGATGCGCAGGGCCTCGGTGTTGTAGCCGCGGCCGGCGTGGTTGACGATGAAGCCGGGGGTGTCCTGCGCCTGCACGGGCGTGTGGCCCATGGCGCGCGCGTAGGCGCTCAGCGTCTGCAGCACCTCGGGGCGGGTTTTCAGGCCGCGCACCACCTCGACCACCTTCATCAGCGGCACCGGGTTGAAGAAGTGGAAACCCGCCACCTGCTCGGGCCGCTTGAGCTGGGCGGCAATGGCCGTGACCGAGAGCGAAGAGGTGTTGGTGGCGAGGATCGCATCGGGGGCCACGATGCCCTCGAGTTCGGCGAACAGCGAGCGCTTGACGTCCAGGCGCTCGACGATGGCCTCGACCACCAGCTGGCAGGGCTGGAGCTCGGCCAGCGATGTGGCGCCCTGGAGCCGGCGTTTGCAGTCGGCCACCTGCTCAGGCGGCATGCGGCCCTTGGCGGCGAGCTTGTCCCATTGCTCGCCTACGCTGGCAATGGCCTGCTGCACGGCCTCGGGGTTGGTGTCAAAAAGCAGCACCTGGCTGCCGGCCTGTGCGGCCATTTGGGCGATGCCGCGGCCCATGGCGCCGGCACCGATGACTGAAATCGTTTGAAGTGGCTTGGACATCGACCAATTATTGCCCAGGCCCTGGGCAGAGCTCGCTCAGCGCCGCACTTGCAGCGCGCCCGGATTGACGATGTTGGTGGGCGTGCCCTTGATGAAATTCACCACGTTGTCGAAGGCTGAGCCGAAGTACAGCTCGTAGCTGTCTTGCTCGACGTAGCCGATGTGTGGCGTGCAGATGCAGTTTTCCAGGCGCAGCAAGGCATGTCCCTGAAGAATGGGCTCGGACTCGAACACATCGACGGCGGCCATGCCGGGGCGGCCACGGTTCAGACCGGCGATCAGGGCATCGGGCTCGATCAGCTCGGACCGCGAGATGTTGACGAGCAGCGCCGTGGTCTTCATGCGCGAGAGGTCTTCCATGGTGACGCAGCCGCGCGTGCTGTCCGAGAGGCGCAGGTGCAGGCTCAGCACATCGCTCTGGCTGAAGAAGTCTTCTTTGTTGGCCGCCACCTCGTAGCCATCGAGCTGGGCGCGCTTGCGGGCCTCGTCGCTGCCCCAGATCAGCACCCGCATGCCGAAGGCCCGGCCGTAGCCGGCCACGATCTGGCCGATGCGGCCGTAGCTCCACA
Source organism: Comamonadaceae bacterium (assembly GCA_027486255.1). Lineage (GTDB taxonomy): Bacteria > Pseudomonadota > Gammaproteobacteria > Burkholderiales > Burkholderiaceae_C > Polaromonas. The sequence continues at coordinate 25,795 of JAIXPL010000077.1, read as the reverse complement.
GCCCCAGCGTCTTGCCGCGCAGCACCGAGCCCACGCCGAAGTTCGCCGGCATCGAACCGGCCTTCAGGCCGGCCTGCTGCCAGGCGCCGTGCTTGAGGTTGGAGACGTACTGCGGGATGCGGCGCATGGCCGCCATGATCAGGGCCCAGGTCAGTTCGGCCGGTGCAATCGGTGAGCTCATGCCTTCGCTGACGGCGATGCCCCGTTCGGTGCAGGCCTGGATGTCAATGTGGCTGCCAACCTTGCCGGTCTGCGCGATCAGCTTGAGCTTGGGCAGCTTTTCGATGAGCTGGCGGGTCAGGTGCGTGCGCTCTCGGATCAGCACGATGACCTCGGCATCGCGCAGCCGCACCGACAACTGGCCCATGCCCTTGACGGTGTTGGTGTAGACCTTGGCGGGATAGGCATCCAGCTTGGAGGCGCAGTTGAGCTTGCGCACGGCGTCTTGGTAATCGTCCAGGATCACGATGTTCATCCCGGTATTGTGCCTCCAAGCTCTTGTGCGACCGGCTCCTGGGCAGGTCGCCGGCACCAGGCAGGCGGAGCTCAGCAGCCCGGAGGCGGTGTGCTGGGTTCTTCGGGCAGCACGGCGTCGAGCAGCGCCCCGACCAGCCCCCCCATCAGAGCGCGCGCCAGCACCTTCACCGCTTGCCGGTGTGACAGGCTGGGAGCGGCGCGGCGGCCGGTGTGTGCGGCAGGCGAGTCGGGCAGGGGAGGGGCGGGCAAGCGCATGGACCGCTTCAGATGAGCATGGTGTTGCGGATCAGGCCGACGGCCAGGCCTTCGAGCTCGAAGGGTTCGCCCGGCTCGACCACGATGGGGCTGAAGTCAGGGTTCTCGGGCAGCAGCTCGATGGTGTGGCGGGTGCGGCGAAAGCGCTTGACCGTGACCTCATCGCCCAGCCGGGCCACCACGATCTGGCCATTCTTGGCCTCTTTGGCCTGCTGCACGGCCAGCAGGTCGCCGTCCATGATGCCGACGTCGCGCATGCTCATGCCGCGCACCTTGAGCAGGTAGTCGGGCTTGCGCTGGAACAGGCCGGGCTCGACATGGAAGGTCTGGTCGATATGCTCTTGGGCCAAAATAGGGCTGCCCGCCGCCACCCGGCCGATCAGCGGCAGGGCCAGCTGGGCGAGGCTGGGCAGCGGCAGGGTGAACTGCTTGATGCGTGATTCATTGAGCGTGCGCAGGGTGTCGCTGCGCAGGCGAATCCCCCGGGAGGTGCCGCTGACCAGCTCGATCACGCCCTTGCGGGCCAGGGCTTGCAGGTGCTCCTCGGCGGCGTTGGCCGACTTGAAACCCAGCTCACTGGCGATCTCGGCCCGCGTGGGCGGCGCGCCTGTGCGGGCGATGGCGCTTTGGATGAGTTCGAGAATCTGCTGCTGGCGCGCCGTGAGCTTGGGGCCTTCGGCCGGGGCGTCGTGGTGGGGGATCATGGCGGGCCTTCCTTGAAGTGCGTGTATGGCGGCAGGGGGCAGGAATACTGATTGGATGAACAGTATCTGTATTTTTATCCAGTTACCGTGGGGTTGACAAGTGAGCGCAGCAAAAATCGTGGTTCTGGGCATGGGCGGCACCATCGCCGGCCTGGGTTCGTCGCCTGCGGACCACACCCATTACGTGGCCGGGCAGCTGGGCGTGGCGCAGCTGGTGGCGGCGGTGCCCGCCCTGGCTGAATGGACGCAGCCCCTGGAGGTGGAGCAACTGGCCCAGCTCGACAGCAAGGACATGGACACCCGCACCTGGGCACACCTGCTCCAGCGGGTGGCGGCCTTGCTCGACGATGAGACGGTGCGCGGCATCGTCATCACCCACGGCACCGACACCCTGGAGGAAACGGCTTACCTGCTGCACGCGGTGCTGGCGCCCGCCAAGCCGGTGGTGATCACCTGCGCCATGCGGCCGGCCTCGGCCCTGGCCCCTGACGGTCCGCAGAACCTGCTGGATGCCGTGACCCTGGCCAGCCAGCCTGGCGTGCAGGGGGTGCTGGCCGTTTGTGCAGGGGTGGTGCACGGGCCGCAAGAGGTGCAGAAAGTCCATCCCTATCGGCTCGATGCCTTCGTCTCGGGCGATGAAGGTCCGCTGGCCTATGTGGAGGCGGGCCGGGTGCGTCAGCTGCGAGCCTGGCCTGGAGGCCACCGGCCTCGCCGAGATTTGCTGCCAGCCCTGGCGCGACCCTGGCCCCGGGTGGCCATCGTGCTGAGCCATGCCGATGCCCAGGCCTGGATGGTGGCCAGCCTGCTGGCTGCGGGCGTGCAGGGCTTGGTGGTGGCCGGCACGGGCAATGCCACGGTGCATCGGGCCATGGAGGCCACTTTGGAGGAGGCCAGGGCGCGGGGTGTTCGCCTGCTGCGCACCAGCCGCTGCGCCTTGGGTCAGGTGGTGGAGCCGAGCGCGGATTCCATGGCCGATCTATCGACCTTGTCGCCGGTCAAAGCCCGCATCGCCCTGGCCCTGGACCTCATGGCCGATGCGGACTGAGCGGCCCGCCGCACAGGCCTTGCCCCAATGAAAACGGCGCCCTCAGGCGCCGTTTCTGCGTGGGCAGGGTGAGCTCAACTGGCCAGGGCCGAGAGCGCGCGGGCGGTGATGTCTTCCACGCTGCCCATGCCGCTGATGGCACGGTACTGGGGCGCGAGAGCGGGTTCGGCCTTGGCCCATTGGGAGTAGTAATCGACCAGCGGACGGGTCTGCGCGCTGTACACCTCCAGACGCTTGCGCACGGTGTCTTCTTTGTCGTCGTCGCGCTGCACCAGGGGCTCGCCCGTCACGTCGTCGAGGCCAGCCACCTTCGGTGCGTTGTACTTGAGGTGGTAGGTGCGGCCGGAGGCCGGGTGCGAGCGGCGGCCGCTCATGCGCTCGATGATGGCCTCGAAGGGCACATCGATCTCCAGCACGTAATCGAGTTTCACGCCGGCAGCCTTCATGGCGTCGGCCTGGGGAATGGTGCGGGGAAAGCCATCGAAGAGGAAACCCTGGGCGCAATCGGGCTGGGCGATGCGCTCCTTCACGAGGTTGATGATCAGGTCGTCGCTGACCAGGCCGCCCGAATCCATGACCTTCTTGGCCTGCTGGCCCAGGGGCGTGCCGGCCTTGACGGCGGCGCGCAGCATGTCGCCCGTGGAGATTTGGGGAATGCCGTATTTCTGGCAGATGAAGCTGGCCTGGGTGCCTTTGCCAGCGCCGGGTGCGCCCAACAGAATCAGTCTCATGGATGTCCTCGCTTGATGGTTATGGTGTGCAGGGCGCGCATGGTCACCGCAACAGGTCTGTCTCCGCGCCTCTGAAGCGCCAGGTGCAGTGCGCACTGCCACCGCTGGCTTCATCCGCGTGGGAGGATATCACGCGGGTCTGTCGCGCCAGCTTACAGATGCAGCGCTCAGGCGCCGAACAGACGGCGCACGCGCTCCAGGTCGTCGGGGGTGTCCACGCCCGGGCCAGGGGCCTGGCTTGCCACGTGCACGGCGATGCGGTGGCCATGCCAGAGCGCACGCAACTGCTCCAGCGATTCGAGCTGTTCCAGCGGTGCCTGCGGCAGCTGGGGAAACAGCTGAAGAAAGCCCACGCGGTAGCCATAGATGCCCACGTGCCTGAGCGGGGCGGGCAGCTCACTGCCTTCTTTCCACCAGGGGCGGCCCGCAAAGTCGCGGCCAAAGGCAATCGGGGCCCGGCTGAAGTACAGCGCGGTGCCCTGCGCGTCCATCACCACCTTGACCACGTTGGGGTTGATGAAATCGGCCCACTCGTCGATGGGGTGGGCGGCGGTGCTCATGGCGCAGTCGCTGCGTTGCTGCAGCAGCCTGGCCACCTCATTGATGAGCGCCGGCTCGATCAGGGGCTCGTCGCCCTGCACATTCACCACCACGTCCTGGTCGGCCAGGCCCAGCAGGCGGCAGGCCTCGGCCAGCCGGTCGCTGCCGCTGGGGTGGTCGGCCCGCGTGAGCACCGCCTCTACGCCGTGTTGCTGGCAGGCTTGCACGATGGCCGGGCTGTCGGCCGCCACCACGATGCGGCTGGCCTGGCTGAGGGCGGCGCGCTGCGCCACGCGCACCACCATGGGCAAGCCGGCGATATCGGCCAGGGGTTTGTCGGGCAGGCGGGTCGAGGCCAGTCGCGCCGGGATGAGCACCGTGAAGTTCATGCCGGGATGCGCAGGCTTACAGGCCCAGTTCCTCGTCACTCAGGGTGCGGGCCTCGGTCTCGAGCATGACGGGCAAACCGTCCCGCACAGGGTAGGCCAGGCGGGCGCTGCGGGAGATCAGTTCCTGCTTGTCGCGGTCGTACTCGAGCGGCCCCTTGGTGACGGGGCACACCAGCAGTTCAAGAAGTCGTGTGTCCATGCGCCGATGGTAAGGGATGGGGCTGCCGGGACCGGCCCTGGGCCAGCAGCTGGTCGAGCGCCTCGAAGAACGCGGGTTCGGGTGAGACCTCCAGCGGCACGGCCAACAGGCGCGTGCCCGCGTGCGGGTGCAGCGGGAAGAGCTTGACCGCATCCTTCTGGGTGCAGAGCACGGTGGCCTCGGGATCGTCCAGCAGCTCCAGCCGCTCGAAGGCATGGTGGTCGGGCAGCGCCAGCGTGCGCTTCAGGGGCAGGCCCTGCCGGCGCAGCATGTCAAAGAAGGACTGGGGCTTGGCGATGCCGGCCACAGCCACCACCTTGCCGCTCTGTAGGCGGGCCAGGTCCACGCGTTCGCCTTGGGCGCTCAGGCCATGCGCTGCCAGGCAGCGGCTGGCCCGAAAGCCCGCGAAGGCAGGCTGCTCGCCCGAGTGCAGCACCAGATCGACCTGGCCGCGCCAGCCTTCACGCAGCGGACCAGCGGGCAGCAGCCAGCCGTTACCCAGGCCCCGGTCGTCAAACACAGCAATGCGCACATCGCTGGCCAGCGCCAGGTGCTGCAGACCGTCGTCGGCCACCAGGATGTCGACCAGCGGATGGGCCTGCAGCAGGGCCTGAGCCGCTTGCACGCGCTCGGCCGCCACGACTACGGGCACGCCGCAGCGTTGCCGGATCAGCAGGGGTTCGTCACCGCAGTCTGCTGCCGATGCGTCGGGCATGACTTCCAGGCAATGCCGGGTGCGACGCCCGTAGCCACGCGACACGACCCCGGGGTGCCAACCCTGGGCGCGCAGGTGCTCGACCAGGGCCATGACCAGCGGTGTCTTGCCCGCGCCGCCGGCGACCACATTGCCCACCACCACCACGGGCACGGCCATGCGTGTGGATAAGCGCAGGCCCGACCGGTACATCCAGCGCCGCAGCCCGACCAGGGCGCCATACAAAAGGCTGGCAGGCCAGAGCGTGCAGGCCAGCGGTCCGCGGCGCAGCCAGGCATGCGTCAGGCTGGCCTGCAGGGCTGTGCCGACCCGGCGATGCGGCGGGCCGCTTGTATCATCTAAAGAGGTGTCGGGTTCCAAAGTGCTGGCGATTATGGGCCAGCCCCTTTTGGCGCCACTTTTTGTCGTTTGGGCGACTCGGGCTGTAGGCCTTCACCCACAGAACGTGTGGATAACTTTGTGGTCAACCCAGGTTTCCCATCTGCCAAGCCCCGTGTATCGCGGGTCTTTACAAATTGCCTCTCATTTAGGCAGCGCCCCTGACCAGCACCAGAATCATTCATGAAGCCAGTCCACCCGATAGAAAAAACCATATTCCAGGCGGTCTGCGCATGCTAGAGCCGGCCCGCGCGTCCGGTGGCCGGCCCGGCTTGCCGGTCTGGGCTGTGGGCAGCTTGCTCAGGGCCATCGCCGACAGCCTGGAGGCCCGATTCAACCCCGTGGTGGTGCAGGGCGAGATCAGCAGCTTCACGCGGGCCGCCAGCGGCCACTGCTACTTCACCCTCAAAGATGAGCAGGGCCAGATCCGCTGTGCCTTGTTTCGCCGAGCCGCCTCCCTGTTGGACTTTGCCCCGCGAGACGGCCAGCTCGTCGAAGTGCGGGGTCGGCTGGGGGTGTACGAGCCCCGCGGCGAACTGCAGCTGGTGGCCGAGTCGCTCAAGCGAGCCGGCGAGGGGAACCTGTTCGAGCGTTTCCTGCAGCTCAAGGCCCGGCTCGAGGCCGAGGGCTTGTTCGATGCGGGCCGCAAGCGGCCGCTGCCCCTCATGCCGCGCGCCATCGGGGTGGTGACCTCCCTGGGGGCCGCCGCCTTGCACGATGTGCTGAGCACCCTGCGACGGCGCGTGCCGCACACCCCCGTGGTGGTCTATCCCGCCAGTGTGCAGGGGGCGCAGGCCGCGGCCGAGCTGCAGGCCGCTTTGCGCCAGGCCTATGAGCGCGGCGAGGTCGATGTGCTGCTGCTGGTGCGCGGCGGTGGGGCCATGGAAGACCTGTGGTCCTTCAATGACGAAGTCCTGGCCCGCCTGATCGTTCAGTCGCCCATGCCGCTGGTGTGCGGGGTGGGGCACGAGACCGACTTCACCATCGCCGACTTTTGCGCCGATGTGCGCGCCCCGACCCCGACGGCGGCGGCCGAGCTGGCGGCGGCTCCCCAGGCCACCTGGCTGGGCGCCCTGGACCTGATGCAGGAGCGCCTGGAGGAGGGCCTGGCCCGCCAGCTCGAGACCGCCCAGCAGCGCCTGGACCGTGCCGCAGGCCGCCTGGGCCAACCCTCGCACCTGGTCACCCGGGAGCAGGCCCGCCTCACGCTGCTCGCTCAGCGGCTGTCTCATGGCTCGGCGCTCGGCCTGGAGCGGCGCGGCGTGGACCTTGAGCGCCGCGGCCAAGCGCTGCCGCGCTTGCGGGATCGGGCACTGGCTGCGCAGGCCCAGCGCCTGGACCAGGCCCGCCTGCGCCTGGAATTGCTCGACCCCAGCCTGGTGCTCCAGCGCGGCTATGCCTGGCTGACCGACCAGGACGGCCGGGCCCTGACCCGTGCTGCCCAGGCCGAGCCAGGTCAGCCGCTGGTGGCGACCTTGTCCGACGGACAGCTCGACCTGCAGGTTCTGGGCCGCAGACCCTGAGCTACATCCGGGCGCAATGGACAGGCCCCGCGCGGGAATTGCCAACCTTCCTACAATCGCGCCTGTTTTGTTTTTTGTCACCATCCCATTCAAGAAGAGGACTCTATGGAACACACCCTGCCATCCCTGCCTTATGCCATCGACGCGCTGGCGCCCCACTACAGCCAGGAGACGCTGGAGTTCCATCACGGCAAGCATCACAACGCTTACGTGGTGAACCTCAACAACCTGCAAAAGGGCACCGAGTTCGAGTCCATGACGCTCGAGGAGATCGTTAAGAAATCCAGCGGCGGCATTTACAACAACGCGGCCCAGATCTGGAACCACACTTTCTTCTGGAGCTGCATGAAGCCCAGCGGTGGCGGCGAGCCCACCGGCACCCTGGCTGCGGCCATCAACGCCAAATGGGGCTCCTATGCGGCCTTCAAAGAAGCCTTCGTGAAGTCGGCCGTGGGCAACTTCGGCTCCGGTTGGACCTGGCTGGTCAAGAAGGCTGACGGCTCGGTGGACATCGTCAACACGGGTGCCGCCGGCACGCCCCTGACCAGCACCGACAAAGCCCTGCTGACCGTGGACGTCTGGGAGCACGCCTACTACATCGACTACCGCAACCTGCGTCAGAAATTCGTCGAGACCTTCTTCGACAAGCTGGTGAACTGGTCCTTTGCCGAGAAGAACTTCGGCTAAGCCCCACAGGCCCCGCGCAAACCCGGTGACTGGTTCACCGGGTTTTTTTTGCCTCCGAAGCGACATCGGCCCTGAAAACCGAGGCTTGGCCGCCTTAAAATTTCGTGATGTGGTAGCCGAGTTCAAAAAATGAACGCGTGGTCAGAGGCCTGAAAGCACAATCCCCGACCATGCGGCAGTTGTGCCCGGCACCCCCCGGCGCCCAGCCACTTTCTCTCAGACAAATACACAGGAGCAAGCACCTTGAGCCAATCGTCTTCCACCATCGTCTACACGCTGACCGACGAAGCGCCCCTGCTGGCGACCAGCGCGTTTTTGCCCGTGATCCGCACCTTTGCGGCTCCCGCCGGCCTGGACGTGGTCACCAGCGACATCTCCTTGGCCGGCCGCGTGCTGGCCAATTTCCCGGAGTCCCTCACGGAGGCGCAGCGGGTGCCTGACCACCTGGCCGAGCTGGGCCAGCTCACGCTCAAGCCGCAAGCCAACATCATCAAGCTGCCCAACATCAGCGCCTCGGTGGCCCAGTTGGTGGCCTGTATCAAGGAGCTGCAGGCCCACGGCTACAAGGTGCCTGACTACCCCGAGAACCCCAAGACCGACGAGGAAAAGAGCGTCAAGGCCCGCTACGGCAAGTGCCTGGGCTCGGCGGTGAATCCGGTGCTGCGCGAGGGCAATTCCGACCGCCGTGCGCCCCGCGCCGTCAAGGAATACGCCCGCAAGAATCCGCACAGCATGGCCGACTGGAGCCAGGCCTCGCGCACGCACGTCTCGCACATGCACCATGGCGACTTCTACCACGGTGAAAAATCCATCACCCTCGATCGCGCCCGCCGCGTGAAGATGGAGCTGATCACCCAGTCGGGCAAGACGGTGGTGCTCAAGCCCGAGGTCAAGCTGCAGGACCGTGAGGTCATCGACAGCATGTTCATGAGCAAGAAGGCCCTGCTGGACTTCTATGAGAAAGAGATCGAGGACGCCCACAAGACGGGTGTGATGTTCTCGCTGCACGTCAAGGCCACGATGATGAAGGTCTCGCACCCCATCGTGTTCGGCCACTGCGTCAAGATCTTCTACAAGGACGCTTTTGAGAAGCACGCCAAGACCTTCAAGGAGCTGGGCGTGAACGTGAACAACGGCATGGTTGATCTCTACAACAAGATCGCCACGCTTCCCGAGAGCCTGCAGGAGGAGATCAAGCGCGACCTGCACGCCTGCCACGAACACCGCCCTGAACTGGCGATGGTGGACTCGGCCAAGGGCATCACCAACTTCCACTCGCCCAATGACGTGATCGTCGACGCCTCCATGCCGGCCATGATCCGCGCCGGCGGCAAGATGTACGGTGCCGACGGCCGCCTCAAGGACGTCAAGGCCGTGATGCCTGAGTCGACCTTCGCCCGCATCTACCAGGAGATGATCAACTTCTGCAAGTGGCACGGCGCCTTCGACCCCAAGACCATGGGCACAGTGCCCAACGTGGGCCTGATGGCCCAGCAGGCCGAGGAGTACGGCTCGCACGACAAGACCTACGAGATGTCCGAGGACGGCGTGGCCAACATCACCGACCTGGACACCGGCGAGGTGCTGCTTTCGCAGAATGTCGGTGAGGGCGACATCTGGCGCATGTGCCAGGTCAAGGACGCGGCCGTTCGCGACTGGGTCAAGCTCGCCGTCAGCCGCGCCCGCAACTCCGGCATGCCGGTGGTGTTTTGGCTGGACCCCTACCGCCCCCACGAGGCCCAGCTCATCACCAAGGTCAAGATGTACCTGCACGAGCACAACACCACGGGTCTGGACATCCAGATCATGAGCCAGGTGCGTGCCATGCGCTATACCCTGGAGCGCGTGGTGCGTGGCCAGGACACCATCAGCGCCACGGGCAACATCCTGCGCGACTACCTCACCGACCTGTTTCCCATCATGGAACTCGGTACCTCGGCCAAGATGCTGTCCATCGTGCCGCTGATGGCCGGTGGCGGCCTGTATGAAACCGGCGCTGGCGGCTCGGCGCCTAAGCACGTGCAGCAGCTGGTGGAAGAAAACCACCTGCGCTGGGACAGCCTGGGCGAGTTCCTGGCCTTGGCGGTGTCCTTCGAGGAGCAGGGTATCAAGAGCAACAACCTGCGCGCCAAGCTGCTGGCCAAGACCCTGGATGCGGCCACCGGCAAGCTGCTGGATAACCGCAAGAACCCCTCGCCCAAGACCGGTGAGTTGGACAACCGCGGCAGCCAGTTCTACCTGGCCCTGTACTGGGCCCAGGAGCTGAGCGCGCAGACCGAGGACGCTGAACTGGCGGCCAAGTTCGCGCCCCTGGCCAAACAGCTCACGGCCAACGAAGCCAAGATCGTGGGTGAGCTGCAGGCCGTGCAGGGCAAGCCTGCGGACATTGGTGGCTACTACAAGCCCGATGCGCAGAAGCTGGCCGCCGTGATGCGCCCGAGCAAGACCTTCAACGAGCTGCTCGCCAGCGTCGCCTGAAGTTCTTCATTCATGAAAAAAACCTCCCGTGCTGCGGGAGGTTTTTTTTCGCCCCGCAGGGCAGGCAGGCTCAGCGGAAGAGGCCCGGGGCCTTGAGCTTGTAGCCGGCCTTGATGCCCCGCTTGGCAAACCAGCCCTGGTGCATTTCCAGGACATAGCGCACCGGTGCGCTGGAGCAGTGCGAGTCCAGCGCCTGTGGCTTCATGTCTGCCAGGTTGACGATGGTGCCGTCGTCGGTGATGAAGGCGGCGGTCAGGGGCAGCAGGGTGTTCTTCATCCAGAAGCACTGGGTGGCCGGCTGCTCGAACACAAAGAGCATGCCCTCGTTGGCGGGCATGTCGGTGCGGAACATCAGGCCCGTGGCGCGCTGCTCAGGGGAGGCCGCGACCTGGGCCTGGATCAGGTGCATGCCCGCCGAGAGGGTGGTGCGGGGCAGTTGCAACTGTGGCTGCTTGTCGGCCCAGGCGCTCAGGCACACCAGCCCGGTCAGCGTGGCCGCCAGCCAGCGGCGTGCGTGGGAAAAAAGTCCTTGAAGGGCCATGGTTGGAGCGGAGCATGAATGCCGTTTGTCGAGGGGAGCCTTGAGACCTCAAGACTAGAATCGAACTCATTATTTCGTAAATCTCGGCCCGCGCTTTTCATCCATGTACCAGCACATCCAGGTCCCTGCGCAGGGGCAGAAGATCACCGTCAACGCGGACCAGACGCTCCAGGTGCCGGACCAGCCCATCATTGCCTTCATCGAGGGCGACGGCGTGGGCGTCGATGTCAGCCCCGTGATGCGCCGCGTGGTCGATGCCGCTGTGGCCAAGGCCTATGGCGATCGCCGCCGCATCCACTGGATGGAGGTGTATGCGGGAGAGAAGGCGACCCGCCTGTATGGCACCGAGGTCTGGCTGCCCGCGGAAACCTTGCAGGCGGTGCGTGAGCATGTGATCTCCATCAAGGGCCCGCTCACAACACCGGTCGGCGGCGGGATCCGCTCGCTCAATGTCACCCTTCGTCAGGAGCTGGACCTGTATGTCTGCCTGCGCCCGGTGCAGTACTTCAAAGGCGTGCCCTCGCCCCTGAAAGAGCCCGAAAAGACGAACATGGTGCTGTTTCGGGAGAACTCGGAGGATCTGTACGCTGGCATCGAGTACGAGGCCGGCTCCGAGGAAGCCAGGAAGGTGGTGCGCTTTTTCACCCAGGAGATGGGTGTCAATCCCAGCCGCCTGCCGGCCACCTCGGCCATTGGCCTCAAACCGGTGTCCCGCGAGGGCACCGAACGCCTGGTGCGCCAGGCCATCCAGTACGCCATCGACCATGACAAGCCCAGCGTCACCCTCGTGCACAAGGGCAACATCATGAAGTACACGGAAGGCGGCTTTCGCGACTGGGGCTACGCCCTGGCCCAGCGCGAGTTTGGCGCCAAGCCGATCGATGGGGGTCCCTGGTGCCGGCTCAAGCATCCCAGGACCGGCAAGGATATCTTCATCAAGGACGTGATTGCTGACGCCTTTTTGCAGCAGATCCTGATGCGCCCGGCCGAATACAGCGTGGTGGCCACCCTCAACCTCAATGGCGATTACCTCTCCGATGCCCTGGCGGCCCAGGTGGGCGGCATGGGTATAGCGCCGGGCGCCAACCTCGGCGATGCGGTGGCCATGTTCGAGGCCACCCACGGGACTGCCCCCAAGTACGCGGGCTTGGACTACGTGAACCCGGGCTCCAGCATCCTGTCGGCCGAGATGATGCTGCGCCACATGGGCTGGACCGAGCCGGCAGACCTCCTCATCGCTGCGCTGGAGCGTGCCATCCTCAGTAAACGAGTCACCTACGACTTTGCCCGCCTGATGGAAGGCGCCACCCAGGTCAGCTGCTCCGGCTTCGGCCAGGTGATGATCGAGCACATGGATTGAAGGCCATGCACGGCCGACCCCCCGGAGCCGGCTGTGATCGTTAGAATGGTTTTTATGGCGACGAAATTACCCCAAGTTCCTACGCCACCGGGTCTTCCCACCTTGCGTCCCGACGCTCCCAGCGGCGGCGATTCGGTGGTCCTCGAGCGCAGGCCAGAGAAGGTCTTGCCACCGCAGATGTATCAGGTGGTTCTTCTGAACGACGACTACACGCCGATGGAGTTCGTGGTGCTCGTCATCCAGGAGTTCTTCAACAAGGACCGAGAGACGGCCACGCAGATCATGCTCAAGATTCACCTGGACGGCAAAGGGGTGTGCGGCGTCTTCTCCAAGGACGTGGCCAACACCAAGGTTGAGCAGGTCACCGAAGCCGCGCGCAAGAACGGCCATCCGCTGCAATGCATCTGCGAACCGGTTGAATTGTGAGAAACGCCCCCATCTCCCCTTCAACCCCCCGATTCAAGGGCGCAAGCCGAAAGGAAGATCAATGATTGCCCAGGAACTAGAAGTCAGCTTGCACATGGCCTTCGTCGAGGCGCGGCAGCAGCGCCACGAGTTCATCACCGTGGAGCACCTCCTGCTGGCCCTGCTGGACAACCCCAGCGCGGCTGAAGTGCTGAGGGCCTGCTCCGCCAATGTGGAGGACCTGCGCAAGTCGCTGTCCAACTTCATCAAGGACAACACCCCCCAGGTCGCTGGCACCGACGACGTGGACACCCAGCCCACGCTGGGCTTCCAGCGTGTCATCCAGCGCGCCATCATGCATGTGCAATCCACAGGCAACGGCAAGAAGGAAGTCACCGGCGCCAACGTGCTGGTGGCCATCTTCGGCGAAAAAGACTCCCACGCCGTGTACTACCTGCACCAGCAGGGTGTCACCCGCCTGGACGTGGTGAATTTCATCGCCCACGGCATCAAGAAGAGCGACCCGCCCGAGCCCAGCAAGCCCGGCGAGAGCGCGGCCGAGAACGAGGAAACCGCCGAGAAGAACGAGAAGGCCTCCCCGCTTGAGCAGTACACCCAGAACCTGAACCAGCAGGCCCTGGCCGGCAAGATCGACCCGCTCATCGGCCGGGAGTTCGAGGTCGAGCGCGTCATCCAGATTCTGTGCCGCCGCCGCAAGAACAACCCGCTGCTGGTGGGCGAAGCCGGTGTGGGCAAGACCGCCATCGCCGAGGGCCTGGCCTGGCGCATCACGCAAAAAGACGTGCCCGAGATCCTGGGCGACGCCCAGGTATATTCGCTCGACATGGGGGCCCTGCTGGCCGGCACCAAGTACCGCGGTGATTTCGAGCAGCGCCTCAAGGGTGTGCTCAAGTCCCTCAAGGACCGGCCCAACGCCATTTTGTTCATCGATGAGATTCACACGCTCATCGGTGCGGGTGCCGCCTCGGGTGGCACGCTCGATGCGTCGAACCTTCTCAAGCCCGCGCTCAGCTCGGGTCAGCTCAAGTGCATCGGCGCGACCACCTTCACCGAATACCGCGGCATCTTCGAAAAAGATGCGGCCCTGTCGCGCCGCTTCCAGAAGGTTGACGTGGTCGAGCCCAGCGTGGCTGAGACGGTCGAAATTCTCAAGGGCCTGAAGTCGCGCTTTGAGGAGCACCACAGCGTCAAGTACGCGGTGGCGGCCCTGCAGGCCGCAGCCGAGCTCAGCGCCAAGTACATCAACGACCGCCACCTGCCAGACAAGGCCATTGACGTCATTGACGAGGCAGGCGCCGCCCAGCGCATCTTGCCGCCCTCCAAGCGCAAGAAGACCATCAGCAAGGCCGAGGTCGAGGAGATCGTGGCCAAGATCGCCCGCATTCCACCGGCCAACGTCTCCAACGACGACCGCAGCAAACTCAAGACGCTCGAGCGCGACTTGAAGAGCGTGGTCTTCGGCCAGGACAAGGCCCTCGATGTGTTGGCCGGCGCCGTGAAGATGGCCCGCTCGGGCCTGGGCAAGACGGACAAGCCCATCGGCTCCTTCCTCTTCTCCGGCCCCACCGGCGTGGGCAAGACCGAGGCGGCGCGCCAGCTGGCCTACATCATGGGCATTGAGCTCATCCGCTTTGACATGTCCGAGTACATGGAGCGCCATGCGGTCAGCCGCCTCATTGGTGCGCCTCCCGGCTACGTGGGCTTCGACCAGGGCGGCCTGCTGACCGAGGCCATCACCAAGAAGCCGCACGCGGTGCTGCTGCTCGACGAGATCGAGAAGGCCCACCCGGACATCTTCAACGTGCTGTTGCAGGTCATGGACCACGGCACGCTCACGGACAACAACGGACGCAAGGCCGACTTCCGCAACGTCATCATCGTCATGACCACGAACGCGGGCGCCGAGACCATGAACAAGTCTGCGATTGGCTTCACCAATCCGCGCGAGGCAGGCGACGAGATGGCCGACATCAAGCGCCTGTTCACGCCGGAGTTCCGCAACCGCCTGGATGCCATGGTGAGCTTCAAGCCGCTGGACGAGTCCGTCATCCTGCGGGTGGTCGACAAGTTCCTGCTGCAACTCGAGCAGCAGCTGGCCGAGAAGAAAGTGGAGGTCACCTTCACCGATGGTCTGCGCAAGTACCTGGCCAAGAAGGGCTTCGACCCGCTCATGGGCGCGCGACCGATGCAGCGCCTGATCCAGGACACCATTCGCCGGGCCCTGGCCGACGAGCTGCTCTTCGGCCGCCTGGCCGACGGTGGCCGCCTGACGGTGGACATCAAGCTCAGCACCGACGACAAGGGCGTGGAAAGTGGCGAGGTCAGCCTCGACATCCAGCCGCTGCCCAAGAAGGAAGGCAAGCCCAAGCCCGAGTCCGAAGAAGCGACCACGGGCTAAGGCCTACGCCGCATCCAATCACCCCGCCAGGGCGACCTCGGCGGGGTTTTTTGTGGCTGCCTCGCCTTCGATGAGACCGCGCCGGGCCTGCGCCAGCCAGGCTTTTCCCCGACTGCGCGGGCCGCTTCGCGGCTGCCCTGCGGTGCTCGCCCCGGGCGGGGTCGGGCACAAACTCGCCCCTGAGGGGCTCAAACATGTGCCCGCCCTGATCCGCCCGGTGCTGCGCGCCTCGGCCTCGCAGACGGGGACCCCTTGCGCCTGCCTGGCGCAGGCCCAGCGCTCGGTTCAGGGCGGCAATGGGCCAGCGAGCAGCGCAAGGCAGTCGCGCAGCGACCCCCGCAATGAAGCCGAAGCATCCCCACCCAGCCCTACCGCGTCGTGCCGCGTCGCGCCAGCACCTTGGGCCTGTCAGGAGTCGGTGCTTGAAGGGCTCTCCGCAGGCCGCCCCCGTGGCACACCGATGTGCCGCTCTCCCCGCGCCCGGGCCAGGGCCATCTGGCGTTGGCGCTCGCTGAATTTGCGGCGCTGCTCGGGGGTGAGGCTGTCGTGGCAGCGCGGGCAGCTCACGCCGTTCTCGAACAGCGGCGATTGCTTGTCTTCGTCACTCAGCGGATGCCGGCAGGAGCGGCAGAGTTGGAAGTGGCCGGGCTGCAGGTCGTGACCTACGGAGACGCGCTCGTCGAACACAAAGCATTCGCCGTTCCAGGTGCTGTGCTCTGCCGGTACGGTTTCGAGGTACTTCAGGATGCCGCCTTCGAGGTGGAACACCTCCTCAAAGCCCTTGGTTCGCATGAAGGCCGTGGATTTTTCGCAGCGGATGCCGCCGGTGCAGAACATGGCCACCCGGGGCTTGCGGCCGTCGCGCTCGGCCAGCCGGCCGCCGGGCTGCATTTCTTTTTCGACCCACTGGGGCAGCTGCGAGAAGCTGCGGGTTTCGGGGTTGAGGGCGCCTTCGAAGGTACCCACCTGGACTTCATAGTCATTGCGGGTGTCGATCAGCACCACATCCGGATCCTGGATCAACTGGTTCCAGTCTTGCGGCTTCACATACTGGCCGGCCATCCGGTTGGGATCGATTCCGTCCACCCCCAGGGTGACGATCTCTTTCTTGAGCTTGACCTTCAGGCGGTAGAAGGGCTCTTTGTCGCTCCATGATTCTTTGTGCGCCAGCTGCGCCAGCCGTGGGTCGGCGCGCAGGTGGGCCAGCAACTCGCGCACTGCCGCTTCGGGCCCGGCAATGGTGCCGTTGATGCCTTCGGCGGCCAGCAGCAGGGTGCCCTTGATGCCACGGGCGTGGCAGAAGTCGAACAGCGGCTCGCGCAGCTCGGCAAAGTCGGGCAGGCTGACAAACTTGTAGAGGGCGGCGGTCAGGAATCGGGACATGCGGGTATTTTCGCAGTGCCCACAGACCCCATCAGCGCTTGCGACCACCGCCCAGCAGGCCGCCGAGCACCCCCCGGACGATTTCCCGGCCCACGCTGCTGCCAATGGTACGGACGGCCGACTTCGCCAGGGTTTGCGCCAGTCCATCGTGCTTGGCGCCCCGCGGTCCGGTTTTGCCAAACAGGAGCTCACCCACCACCGAGCCCAAGCTCCCGCCCGCAGCGGGCGCTGCAGCACCTGGGGTCTGGGCCTGCCCTTGGCTCTCCCCCTGTCCCTGGCCTGAACGGGCCATCAGCAGCTCAAAGGCGGACTCCCGGTCCACCGCCTTTTCATAGACCCCGGCCACCAGCGAGTCCTGCATCAGCGCCTGGCGCTGGGCTGGGGTGACCGGTCCGATCAGGCTGCCGGGTGGGGCAATGTAGGCGCGCTCGGTGATGCCAGGTCGGCCCTTGGCGTCGAGCAGGCTCACCAGCGCTTCCCCCACGGCCAGCTCGGTGATGGCCGTGGCAATGTCCAGCCCGGGTTTGGCGCGCATGGTCTCGGCCGTGGCCTTGACGGCTTTCTGGTCGCGCGGAGTGAACGCACGCAGCGCATGCTGGATGCGGTTGCCCAGCTGGGCCAGCACCGAGTCCGGGATGTCCAAGGGGTTTTGCGTGACGAAGTACACGCCCACGCCTTTGGACCGCACCAGCCGCACCACCAGTTCGATGCGCTCGAGCAGCACCTTGGGCGCTTCATTGAACAGCAGGTGGGCCTCGTCGAAGAAGAACACCAGCTTGGGCTTGTCGAGGTCGCCCACCTCGGGCAGGCGCTCGTACACCTCTGAAAGCAGCCACAACAGAAAGGTGGCGTACAGCCGGGGCGAGTTCAGCAGCTTGTCGGCGGCCAGCACATTGACCATGCCCCGGCCGCCGGTATCGGTCTGCATGAAGTCGTCGATGTTGAGCATGGGCTCGCCAAAGAATTCGTTGCCGCCTTGGGTTTCGAGCTGCAACAGGCCGCGCTGGATCGCCCCCACGCTGGCGCTGCTGACGTTGCCATACTGGGTGGTGAACTCGCGTGCGTTCTCGCCCACGTGCTGCAGCATGGCGCGCAGGTCCTTGAGATCAAGCAGCAGCAGGCCCTGGTCGTCGGCGATCTTGAAGACCATGTTCAGCACGCCTGATTGGGTCTCATTGAGGCCCAGCATGCGGCCCAGCAGCAGGGGGCCCATGTCCGAGATCGTGGCCCGCACGGGATGGCCTTGCTGGCCGAACACATCCCACAGCTGGGTGGGGCAGCCTTGCAGGGGGGGCAAGGCCAGCCCCCGGTCGGCCAGGGTGGCTTGGAGCTTCTCGGAGGGTTGGCCCTTTTGGCTGATACCGGTGAGATCGCCCTTGACATCGGCCATGAACACCGGCACCCCAATGCGCGAGAAATTCTCTGCCAGCGACTGCAAGGTCACGGTCTTGCCGGTACCTGTGGCCCCGGTGATCAGGCCATGGCGGTTGGCCAGCTCGGGCAGCAGCTGGCAGGTGGTTTGGGCATTTCGGGCGATCAACAGCGGCTCGGCCATGTGCTCTCCTGGGGGTGACTGGGCAAAAAGTAAAATGAGCGCGGCAAGATTAAATCAATTCATTGCCGACACTACCGATAAAAGGACTCTTCGTGGCCGGACACAGCAAATGGGCGAATATTCAGCACCGCAAGGGTCGGCAGGATGAGAAGCGGGGCAAGATCTGGACCCGCATCACCCGGGAGATCATCGTGGCGGCGCGCTCGGGCGGCGGCGACATCAACATGAACCCGCGCCTTCGCCTGGCCATCGAGAAGGCCAAGGCGGCCAACATGCCGGCCGACAACATCAAGCGCAATGTGGACAAGGCCACGGGCAACCTCGAAGGCGTGAGCTACGAGGAGATCCGCTACGAGGGCTATGGTATCGCTGGGGCGGCCATCATCGTGGACTGCATGACCGACAACCGCGTGCGCACCGTGGCCGAGGTGCGCCATGCCTTCTCCAAGTACGGCGGCAATATGGGCACCGAAGGTTCGGTGGCGTTTCAGTTCAAGCACGTGGGCCAGTTCATCTTCGCCCCTGGCGTGGGGGAAGACCAGGTCATGGAAGCGGCCCTGGAGGCCGGCGCCGAGGACGTGCTCACGCACGAAGACGGCAGCATCGAGGTGCTGTGCGCCTATGCCGACTTCGAGGCGGTCAAGAAGGCCTTGGAGGCCGCCGGTCTCACGCCCGAGGTGGCCGAAGTCACCATGCGCGCCGACAACAACATTGAGCTGAGCGGCGAGAGCGCCCAGAAGATGCAAAAACTCCTGGATGTCCTGGAAGACCTGGACGACACCCAGGAGGTTTATCACAACGCCGACCTCCTGCTCTGATCCACCCGCGCCCGCAAGGCACAGGACAGACTGCGACAGAAAGAATTCAATGAACGTTTTGGTAGTGGGGGGCGGTGGCCGCGAGCACGCCCTGGCCTGGAAACTGGCCCAATCACACAAGGTGCAGGCGGTCTACGTGGCCCCTGGCAATGGGGGCACGGCCCTGGACAGTCGGCTGCAGAACCTGCCGATCACCGACATCCCGGCGCTGCGCGCCTGGGCCCTGGAGCACAAGGTGGGCCTGACGGTGGTGGGCCCCGAGCAGCCGCTGGCCGCCGGCATCGTCGACGACTTCCGCGCCCACGGCCTGCGCGTCTTCGGGCCGACCCAGGCCGCCGCCCAGCTGGAGAGCTCCAAGGCCTTTTCCAAGGCCTTCATGAAGCGCCATGGCATCCCCACAGCCGACTACGAGACCTTCTCCGACCCGGTGGCTGCCCACGCCTATGTCGACCGGATGGGCGCGCCCATCGTCATCAAGGCCGACGGCCTGGCCGCCGGCAAAGGCGTGGTGGTGGCCCTGAGCCTGGCCGAGGCGCATGAGGCGATTGACTTCATGCTGCTGGACAACAAGCTGGGCGTCAGCCACAACGCCGGCGGCGCCCGCGTGGTCATCGAGGAGTTCCTCGCCGGCGAGGAGGCCAGCTTCATCGTCATGTGCGACGGCAAGAACGTGGTGGCCATGGCCACCAGCCAGGACCACAAGCGCTTGCTGGACGCGGACCAGGGCCCGAACACCGGCGGCATGGGCGCGTATTCGCCGGCCCCGGTGGTCACGCCCGATGTGCATGCCCGCGCCATGCGCGACATTATCCTGCCCACCATCCGGGGCATGGAGGCCGATGGCATTCCCTTCACGGGCTTTCTGTACGCCGGCCTCATGATCGACGAGCAGGGTCGGCCCAAGACGCTGGAATTCAACTGCCGCATGGGCGACCCAGAAACCCAACCCATCATGATGCGTCTGCAGTCCGACCTGGTGGAGGTGATGATGGCCGCCACCTCAGGCACCCTGGACCAGGTCGAGCTCAAATGGGACCGGCGACCCGCCCTGGGCGTGGTCATGGCCGCCCACGGCTACCCCTTGAATCCGCGCAAGGGCGACACCATCCGTGGCCTGCCGCCGGTGAGCGATCAAAAAGACACGGTCGTCTTCCATGCCGGCACGACGGCGATGGGTTCGCAGATCCAGGCCTCCGGCGGCCGTGTGCTCTGCGTCACAGCCCTGGGCGAGTCGGTACGAGAGGCGCAGCAGCGTGCCTATGCCGTGGCCGAGCAGATTGAGTTCGATGGTGCCCAGATGCGCCGCGACATCGGTTACCGCGCCATCAAGGCCTGAG
Organism: Comamonadaceae bacterium; assembly: GCA_027486255.1. Classification (GTDB taxonomy): domain Bacteria; phylum Pseudomonadota; class Gammaproteobacteria; order Burkholderiales; family Burkholderiaceae_C; genus Polaromonas. The sequence continues at coordinate 5,856 of JAIXPL010000077.1, read as the reverse complement.
ACGGGCCGTCCAGAATGAGCGTCACCTTACCCCCGCAGCCCATTCAGCTACAAGGCAGTCCCCTGGCCCGGCGCGTGCTGGGCTGGCTGGGCTGGCAGCTGCACTTTGAGGGCTTGCCCGCCGCCCAGGGCGTGATCGTGGTCTATCCGCACACCTCCAACTGGGATTTCCCCATTGGTCTTCTGGCCAAGTGGGCCATGGGCCTGGATGCCAAATTCTTGGGCAAGCACACCTTGTTCCGCATCCCACTGTTTGGCGCCTGGCTGCGCTGGCTCGGTGGTGTGTCGGTAGACCGGAGCCAAGCCCAGGGCATGGTCGAACAACTGGTGCAGGTACTCAAACAGCACAAAGCCCAGGACAGGCACTGCTGGCTGGTCATCACCCCCGAAGGCACGCGCAGCTGGCGCCCTGCCTGGCGCAGCGGCTTTTACCGGCTGGCCCACGGCGCTCAGGTGCCGCTGGGCTTGGCGGTGCTGGATTTCGGACGCAAGCAGGTGCGCTTTGTCGACTTCCTCACGCTCAGTGGTGACGCGGAGGCCGACATGGCGCGCATTGCTCAGGTGTACGAGGGCTGCGCCGGATGCCGACCCGCGCTGGCTGCTCCGATTCGGCTCAATGACAACAAGGAGGGCGCATGAGCACTTTGGACGTGGCCGCCGGCCGTGCTTTCTTTCTCGACCTGCAACAGCGCCTCATGGGCATGGTGGCCCGCTTCGATGGCCAGGCGCCTGTCAGCGATGCCTGGACCAAACCCGCCGGTGAGATGCTGCAGGGCGATGGCCTGACCATGATCCTGGAGGATGGCGCGGTGTTCGAGCGCGCCGGCTGCGGTTTCTCGCACGTGCGCGGCCCCAAGCTGCCGCCTTCGGCCACCCAGCACCGGCCCGAGCTGGCCGGCGCGCCCTTCGAGGCCATGGGCGTGTCTCTGGTTTTCCACCCCCGCAACCCCTACGCGCCCACGGTGCACATGAATGTGCGCATGATCATGGCCAAGCCCGAGGGTGCCGAGCCCGTGGCCTGGTTTGGCGGCGGCATGGACCTCACGCCCGTCTATGGCTTTGAGGAAGACGCGGTTCACTTTCATGCGCAATGCAAGGCGGCCCTGGCCCCCTTTGGCGAGGACAAATTCCCGCGCTTCAAAAAGTGGTGCGACGAGTACTTCTTCCTCAAGCACCGCGGCGAGCCGCGCGGCATCGGGGGGGTGTTCTTCGATGACTTCAACGAGCTGGGCATGGAGCGCAGCTTCGAGATGCTGCAGTCGCTGGCCAACCATTTCATCCCCGCCTACGAGCCCATCGTGCAGCGCCGCAAGGACCTGCCCTACGGTGAACGGGAGCGCGCCTTCCAGCTCTACCGCCGGGGCCGCTACGTCGAGTTCAACCTCGTGTGGGACCGGGGCACGCACTTTGGCCTGCAGTCCGGTGGCCGCACCGAGTCCATCTTGCTGTCCATGCCGCTGAACTGCAGCTGGTCCTACCGCCGGGAGGACCCACCCGATTCACCCGAGGGGCGGCTCCTGCGCGACTTCCTCTGCGCCAAGGACTGGGTTTGAGCCAGGCTTCGCGGCCGCGCCGCATCGGTGTGTTTGGTGGCGCTTTTGATCCGCCGCACCAGGCGCATGTGGCCCTGGCCCAGGCGGCCTTGTCGCAGCTGGACCTGGATGAATTGCGCATCCTGCCCACGGGAGACGCCTGGCACAAGGCTCGGCGCTTGAGCCCGGCCCCTCATCGCCTGGCCATGGCACGCCTGGCCTTTGAAGGCCTGCCAGGCGCCGTGGTCGACGAGCGCGAGCTCCGGCGCGAAGGCCCGAGCTACACCATCGACACGCTTGAGGCACTGGCGCTCGAGATGCCCGGCGCCGAGTTCGTCCTGCTCATGGGCGGCGATCAGTGGGCCGCCTTCACCGGTTGGCATCGCTGGCAAGACATTGCCGCCCACGCGCGCCTGTGCGTGCTCGCGCGTCCGGGTTCAGCCCAGGCCTTGCCGGCGGGCCTCGCGCCTGCCCTGAGGCTTGAGCTGCCGCCCATGGACGTGAGTGCCACGGCCCTGCGCGAGGCCTTGGCCGACGGCCACCTCTCGTCCGAGGAGCAGGCCCGCCTGCTGCCCGAGGCGGTGGCGCGTTATATTTCAACCCATGGCCTCTACGGCCGCCCTCAACCTGGCCTCACGGCCCCCCCTGCATGACCGATCAAGAAGCCTCCGCCGCCAAAAAGAACGTCCTCAAACTCCAGCGTGCCATCGTCGATGGCCTCGAAGACGTGAAGGCCCAGGACATCCGGGTGTTCGACACCGAACACATCACCTCGCTCTTTGAACGCGTGATCGTGGCCGCTGGCACCTCGAACCGGCAAACCAAGGCGCTGGCCGCCAGTGTGCGCGATGCCGTGCGCGAGGCTGGCTTCCCCAAGCCCCGCATCGAGGGTGAAGACAACGGCGAATGGATCATCGTGGACTGCGGCGCGGCCGTCGCCCACATCATGCAGCCCTCCATCCGCCAGTACTACAACCTGGAGGAGCTCTGGGGCGACAAGCCGGTCAAGCTCAAGCTCGGCGCGCCCGCCCCCAAGCCAGCGCCCAAGCCCGCGCGCAGCGCCGCCCCTGCGGAGCCGGTGCCGGCCAAAAAGGGTGTGCGCAAGACGGCGGCCAAGACGGCGGCCAAGACGGCTGGCAAGACGGCTGGCAAGACGGCTGGTAAGTCGGCCCCCAAGACCGCCGCAGGAAAATCCACGGAGGCCCAGGCCCAGCCCGCCGTCAAGAAGACCGCAGCCAAAAAGCCTGCCACCCAGAAAACCGCACCCGTGAAAAAGCCTGCAGCCGCCAAGACGGCCGCGGCCAAGGCGCCCGCGAAGAAGGTTCTCGCTAAGAAGGCCCCTGCCAAGACCAGCCGGAGCGCATGAAGCTGCAGATCGTGGCCGTGGGCCAGAAGGTGCCCGATTGGGCACAGTCGGCCTACGAGGACTACGCCAAGCGCTTCCCCCCCGAGCTGCGGGTCGAGCTCAAGACCGTCAAGACCGAGGCCCGCGGCTCCAAGACCTTAGAGACCCTGCTCACGGCCGAGCGCGCCCGTCTGGAGACGGCCATTGCCCGGGGTACGCGCATCGTGGCCCTGGACGAGCGTGGCAGCGCCCTCACCACCGTGGCCCTGGCCGACAAGCTGCAGGCCTGGCAGCGGGAAGCCCAGGATGTAGCCATCGTTATCGGCGGCCCTGATGGCCTGGACCCCGAGTTCAAGCGCAGCGCTCACGAGCGACTGCGTCTCTCAGACCTGACCCTGCCCCACGCCATGGTGCGTGTGCTGCTCATTGAGCAGCTCTACCGTGCCTGGAGCATCACCGTGAACCACCCCTACCACCGCGAATGAAGCCGCCCTCGTTTATCTACCTGGCGTCCCAGAGTCCGCGCCGGGCCCAGCTGCTCGAGCAATTGGGCGTGCGCTTTGAAAAGCTGCTGCCCGAGCCGGGCGAGGACGCCGAGGCGCTGGAAGCCGTGCGCGGCCGAGAGGCCCCGGCTCACTATGTGCGGCGCGTCACCGCTCTGAAGCTGGCCGCCGCGCAGGCCCGCTTGCAGCGCAGCGGCCTGCCGCCTGCCCCCATCCTGTGTTCGGACACCACCGTCGCCCTGGGTCCGCACATCCTCGGCAAGCCCGAGAGCCCCGCGCATGCAGCGCAGATGCTGGCGCAGCTGTCCGGCCACACGCACCGGGTGCTCACGGCCGTGGCCCTGGCCCATGGCGGCCGCCAATGGGAGGCACTGAGCGTCTCCACCGTGCGCTTTGCCGCTTTGAGCCGGGCCCAGATCCGTGCCTATGTGGCCACCGGGGAGCCTCTGGGCAAGGCCGGGGCCTATGCGGTGCAGGGCCGCGCGGCCATGCACATCGAACACATCACTGGCAGCTATTCAGGCATCATGGGCCTGCCGCTGCGCGAAACGGCCTTGCTGCTGCAGAAGGCCGGGCTGAACTCACCAGGCTGAACCATGCCCCAAGACATGCTCATCAACTGGGCTCCCCAGGAAACCCGCGTTGCCGTCGTTGAGTTGGGGGCGGTGCAGGAATTGCATGTCGAGCGAACGCTCGAGCGCGGCCTGGTGGGCAATGTCTACCTGGGCAAGGTGGTGCGGGTGCTGCCGGGCATGCAGTCGGCCTTCATCGACATTGGGCTGGAGCGCGCCGCTTTCCTGCACGTTGGCGACCTGATGAGCAGCATCGCTGGCCGGCACGCAGACGCCGACGGCAGCAAGCCTGACACGCCGGCTCTTCCCATCGAAAAGCAGGTGTTCGAGGGCCAGGCCATCGTGGTGCAGGTGCTCAAGGACCCGATAGGCACCAAGGGTGCGCGCCTGACGGCCCAGATCAGCATCGCTGGGCGCCTCTTGGTGTTCCTGCCGCAGGACAAACACATCGGGGTGTCCCAGAAGATTCCGCCGCGCCAGCGTGAAGAGCTGCGCCAGCGCCTGCAGGCGCTGGCCGGGGAGGGCGGTGGGGGCTTCATTCTGCGCACCAACGCCGAGGACGCCAGCGATGCCGAACTCGGCGAGGATGTCGCCTACCTGCGCAAGACCTGGGCTCACCTGCGCGAGCGCGCCCAGCGGCAGTCGCCTGCGTCGCTCCTGCACCAGGACCTGAGCCTCTTGCAGCGCGTGCTGCGCGACATTGCCGGCGAGGCCACGCAGTCCATCCGAGTCGATTCGCGGGAGCAGTTCCAGGCCTTGCAGCAGTTCGCCAGTGAATACATGCCGGGCATGCTGCGCAAGATCCAGCTCTACACCGGTGAGCGGCCCATTTTTGACCTGCACAACGTGGACGAGGAGATCGCCCGGGCTCTGGGGCGCCGGGTCGATCTGAAGTCGGGCGGCTACCTCATCATCGACCAGACCGAGGCGCTGACCACAGTGGACGTGAACACCGGCGGATTTGTCGGTGCCCGCAACTTCGATGACACCATCTTCAAGACCAACTTGGAGGCGGCACTGGCGATTGCCCGGCAACTGCGGCTGCGCAACCTGGGTGGCATCATCGTGGTCGACTTCATCGACATGCAGCAGGCCAGCCACCGGGATGCGGTGCTGGAGGAGTTCAAGAAGCAGCTCGTCAGAGACCGCATCAAGACTACTGTCAACGGTTTTTCAGCATTGGGCCTGCTGGAGATGACGCGCAAGCGCACCCGCGAGTCCCTGGCCCACCAGCTGTGCGAACCTTGTGCGGCCTGTCAGGGCAAAGGTATCGTCAAGACAGCGCGCAGCGTCACCTACGACATCCTGCGTGAGATCCTTCGCGAAGCCCGCCAGTTCAATCCCCGCGAGTTCCGCGTGGTGGCCGCCCCTCAGGTGATCGAGCTGTTCCTCGACGAGGAAAGCCAGCACCTTGCCGGGCTGTCGGACTTCATCGGCAAGCCGATTTCGCTGCAGGCCGAGGCGGCGCTTGCGCAGGAGCAGTACGACATCGTGCTGCTGTGATTTCACTTTTTGGCTGTAACCCCTTATGCAACTCGAACCCCGTCCCTTGACTTTTGTGAATGCGCCGGCCCGATTTTCAATCCTGATCCCGACGTGGAACAACCTTGAACATCTCCAGTTGTGCATCCGAAGCATTCGACAAAACAGTGCAGCTGATCACCAGGTGATCGTGCATGTTAATGACGGGAGGGATGGCACTTTGGAATGGGTTCGCTCGCAAGGCCTGGACCACACCTATTCGGCTCAGAACATCGGAATCTGCCTGGCGGTGAACGAGGCGACGGCGCTGGCCGATGCCGAGTGGATCGTCTACATGAATGACGATATGTACTGCTGCCCCGATTGGGATGTGCGGTTGATGAACCGTGTGCGGATGATTGGACACGATGGTTTCATGTTGTC
>JAIXPL010000022.1 GCA_027486255.1 Comamonadaceae bacterium | reverse complement strand
GATGGAAGACATCAGCAGCGAATTCGGCCAGGCCGACGTGGTGCTGGTGCTGGGTGCGAACGACGTCGTGAACCCGGCCGCGAAAGATCCGAAATCTCCGATCGCCGGCATGCCGATTCTCGAAGCCTACAAGGCCAAGACCATCATCGTGAACAAGCGCTCGATGGCCGCCGGTTATGCCGGCCTCGACAACGAGCTGTTCTACATGGACAAGACCATGATGGTGTTTGGTGATGCGAAGAAGGTCATCGAAGACATGGTGAAGGCGGTCGAATAAGACGGCACTGATCTGGAAAAACGGGCGCAGCGATGCGCCCGTTTTTTTTGAACCTTCGTTTTTAGTGGGATACATAGAGCGCGAAAATCGATTCGACTTCAACAGGAGAACCTGCCTTGGACTCGTCCAGCTCAACCGATCGTGTCGCCTGCCCACCGCCGAACTCGCCTCCTGCCCATCCCCATTCTCTGTCCTTCCCCGTCTCGCCGACCTCGGCCACTCAGGGCCTGTCCCATCCGGTCAGCTTTCCTGCCAGCGAAACGCAGGGCCCCGAGTCGCCCGGCACGAGGCCGCCGCAGCTGACTCAGAAAAGCGGATTCGAGGTCCAGGTATTCAACGGGCAGCTGCTTCCGCAGCAGCACAGCCATCCCGTGCTCATGATCCCGAATGCAGGCTTGTCGCCGATGGAAAAGCTGTTCGACCGGATCGCGGAAAATGATCGCGCATTTATCCGGCAACTACCCGCACGTTCGAAAGATCGGCAGCAGCAGGGCTATGCGATGGATGCCAGGGATCCTGCCTCGGGATGCACACCGCTGACCGCCGCACTGACGCGGGGTCATCTTGACCTGGCGGTCGACTTGCTGGTGCTGGGAGCCGACCCGGAAGGCGTCGACGCCAAGGGCCGACATCCGCTGGCCGTTGCCCGCCGTGATTCGATGGCATCGATGCTGCTCGAATTCGTGATCGCGTGGAGCCAGCACGGCAAGTCAGGTCCCGCGGCGAAAGCGGCGATCAGTGCGTGGCAAAAGCTGCTGATAAAAATCGATCCGGGCACCGGTCATACCTTGCTGACCTGGGCCATCAGCCATCAGCATCACCGGCTCGTGGCGCTGCTGGTCGCGAGCGGCGCTGATCTGCGTGCTTGCAACCGGTTTGGCACAAGCGCGCTCGAAGAAGCCTGCCGGTCAGGAAAAATCGAGTCGGTATCCGTGCTGCTCGATGCCTGGCCCGCGTTGGTGTCCGATCTCCACCGGCCCTATCTGGTATCGGCAGTCACCGTTGCAGCCGCAGCCGACAGACCGATGGTGCTGGCGCAGCTGCTCTCCTTTTTTCGAGACGGGTTCAGGGCCCGGCAGCGGGATCTGCCTGACAACGCGGATGACCCTCCCTTGCATCCGGTGGTGCCGGATCCGCTGACGCAACAGGAGGTTTACCGCTCTTTCCTGGGCAGCCGTGCGGATGCCTGGAATCTCGTCACGCTGATGCGCCGAACCCGCGACAATTTTCTGCTGACCGAGGACGAGAGCAGGCTGCTGAAGCTGGATGAAGTCCTGGCCGAGGCGCAGCAGAAGGACCGGCAGAAAATCGTGGCCATCATCCACGCGCATGCGAAGCTGCCGGCTGCGGACTGAGCCTCAGCGCGAACCGAACATCATGTGCTCCGCCAGCAGCCGTCTGGCCGAGGGCAGCACATCCAGCATGCCGAGCGACAGCCCGAGCAGCGCTTGCGTCGGCGCGCGATCCGGGGCGCTCGCAAACACGCGTGCCATCAGGTCGGTGATGCGCACCGTCGCATCGCGGTCGCTTCGGCGCTGATGTTCGAAGGCAGGCAGCGTCGCCGGCGAGGCATCGCGCGCCAGCATGGCCGCCAGCACCGACGCATCGCGCAAGCCCAGATTCAGGCCCTGACCTGCTACCGGATGCAGCGTCTGCGCCGCATTCCCGATCGCCAGGGTTCTCGCGCTGGCGGCAGGCTCGGCATTCAGGCCCAGCGGATAGGCGTGCCGGACGCCAATCCGGGTGAAGCGTCCGACGCGCTGGCCAAAGGCCTGCTGCAAGGCCCCGAGAAATGCGTCGTTGTCCAGTGCCTGCAGGCGCTCGACTGTCGCCGGCCGTGCGCACCAGACCAGTGAATACGCGCCTTCCTGCGGCAGCAGTGCCAGCGGTCCTTCGTCGGTGAAGCGCTCGAATGCACGCCCCGGCGGCATTGCGTCGGCATGCACGGTCGCAATGATCGCCACCTGCTGGTAATCCCTCTGCAGCATTTTCGACGTCTGTTCGCCGAAAACCCCGCCTTCGGCCTGCACCATCAGCGATGCCGCCAGCGTGCCGCCGTCGCTCAGTTGCAGCTCGACACGGTCATCGAACTCGCGCTTGTCGATGACATTAGCCGGACGCAGGACGGTCATCTCCGCAGGCTGCGCCGCATGCAGCGACCCGACCACATCACCATACCGGCACACATAACCCAGTGCCGGTAGCGCATGGTCGTCGCAATCGATCAAGGTGCGACCGAAGCTGCCGCGACGCGATACGTGGATCTGCGTGATCGGCGTGGCAGCGGCCGGCCAGGCACGGATCTGCGACAGCAATTGCCTGCTGCCGAACGACAGGGCCAGCGAGCGCGGGTCCCGGACAGCCGCCTCCACCGGCTTTGCATCCAGCAGGGCCATTCTGCGCGGCTCGATGCCGCGCGCCGCCAGCATGGCTGCCAGCGCCAGTCCGACGGGTCCGCCGCCGACGATGGCGATGTCGACTTGCGCTTCCATCATCCTTCGCGCATGACCGCTTCGATCTCGGCGATGGTCTTGGGTGCCTTGTGCGTGATGATGTCGCAGCCATCGGTCGTCACCAGCGCATCGTCTTCGATGCGGATGCCGATGTTCCAGTAGGCCTCGGGCACTCCCGGTGCCGGCCGCACGTAGATGCCCGGCTCGATGGTCAGCACCATCCCGGGTGCCAGCTTGCGCCAAGGTTTCTCGGTGGCCGTGACGGACGGATCGCGGTAGTCGCCGACATCGTGCACATCCATGCCCAGCCAGTGGCCGGTACGGTGCATGTAGAACTGCCGGTAGCTGCCGCTGGCGATCACGTCATCGACCGACCCGGACTTGCTCTTGTCGAGCAGCCCGGTATCGAGCATGCCCTGCACCAGCACCTTCAGCGCGGCATCATGGCCGTCGGTGAACAGCTTGCCAGGGCCGGTGACTTCGATGGCCGCTTGCTGCGAGGCCAGCACGATCTCGTACAGCGTTTTCTGCGGGCCGCTGAAACGGCCATTGACCGGGAAGGTGCGCGTGATGTCGGAGGCGTAGCTGTCGAGTTCGCAGCCGGCATCGATCAGTACCAGGTCGCCGTCGCGCAGCTCGGCGTCGCCGGCGCGGTAGTGCAGCACGCAGGCGTTCGCGCCGGTGGCGACGATCGAGCCATACGCAGGAAATTGCGAGCCGTTGCGGCGGAACTCGTGCAGCAGTTCTGCCTCGAGATGGTATTCGCGCAGACCGGCCTTCGATGCGCGCATGGCGCGCGCGTGCGCCTCGGCGGTGATGTCGGCAGCGCGGCGCATGACGGCGATCTCCTCGTCGTCCTTGATCAGGCGCATTTCATTGAGGATGTTGCGGATGTCGAAGGCCGCTGCCGGCGCGGTCACGCCGGCGCGCACCTGCACGCGCACGGCATTGAGCCAGCGCTGCACTTTTGCATCGAGTCCGGCATCGCTGCCCAGCGCGTAGAACAGCGCCGGCGCATTCGCCATCAGCTTCGGTAGCTCGCGGTCGATCTCGTCGGAGGCGAAGGCCGCCTCGAAGCCGAAGCGCTCTCTCGCGCCCGCCGGGCCGAAGCGGTAGCCGTCCCAGATTTCGCGCTCTTCGTTCTTGTCGCGGCAGAACAGCACGGCCTGGTCGCGCTCGCCGGCGATCAGCACCAGCGTGGCTTCGGGTTCGGGAAAGCCGGTCAGGTAGTAGAAGTAGCTGTCGTGCCGGTAAGGATAATCGGCATCGGCGTTGCGCATGACCTCCGGCGCGGTCTGAATGATCGCCACGCCGCCGCCCAGTGCGCGCATCTTGTCGAGCACGGCGGCGCGGCGCCGTGCGAAGCTCGTCATGTTCATGATCCTGCCTTGAAGGGTGCGTTCAGTTGTTCCAGGCGCTCGACGGTGCCGACATCGGTCCAGTCGCCGCGGTAGACTTCGCCTCCGATTCTGCCCTTGTCCGCGAATTCCCGCAGGAGGGGGGCGAGCTTCGCGGCTTCACCGGCCTTGACGCCGTCGAACAGCTCGGGGCGGTAGACGCCGATGCCTGAGAAGGTGAACCGCGGCTGGCCCTCGTTAGCGATCGCGAAGCTGGCCAGCGCGAAATCGCCGTCCGGATGGTGGGTCGGGTTTTTCACCAGATACAGCCAGCCAAGGTCGCGGCGATCGGCCGGATGCGGCTGGCCCCAGGGATCGCTTTCCTCCAGCACTTCGGCGACTTTCGCGAAATCGAAATGCGGGCAGTAGACATCGCCGGCGATCGCGACGAAGGGCTCGTCGCCCAACAGAGGACGTGCTTTCGCAATCCCGCCGGCGGTTTCCAGCGCCGTGCCTTCCGGCGAATAGACGATCCGTGCGCCGAACTGGCGGCCGTCGCCGAGGGCGTCCTCGATCATCTGGCCCAGATGCGCGTGATTGATCACGATCTCGGTGATGCCCGCGCGCACGAGGTTGAGAATGTGCCAGACGATCAGCGGGCGTCCGCGCACTTCCAGCAGCGGCTTGGGACAAGTATCGGTCAGTGGCCGCATGCGCTCGCCGCGGCCGGCCGCAAAAATCATCGCCTTCATGTCAGAAGGTGAAGCCGACGCCGGTACGCTTCTCGTCCAGCGCGTCGAGCAGCTTGATTAGCGGCGCGAATTCCTTGTAGCGATAGGCCGTCTTGCGCGTGTACTCCATCACCAGCGGAATGTCGTTCAGGTAACCGTCCTTGCCGTCGCGGTGATACAGGCGCGCGAAGATGCCGAGCACCTTCAGGTGGCGCTGCAAGCCCATGAACTCGAAGTCGCGATAGAAGGCGTCGATGTCATGCGACACCGGCAGGCCGGCTCGCCGCGCGCGCTCCCAGTAGCGGATCGCCCAGTCGAGCACCATCTCCTCGTCCCACTGGATGTAGGCATCGCGCAGCAGCGACACGAGGTCGTAAGTGATCGGGCCGTAGACCGCGTCCTGGAAGTCGAGGATGCCGGGATTGCCTTGGTCGAGCACCATCAGGTTGCGCGAGTGGTAGTCGCGATGCACGTAGACCTGCGGCTGCGCGAGATTGTTCGCCAGCAGGATCTCGAACACCTTGTTCAAGTCGGCCGTCTGCTTCTCGTCCAGCGTGGCGTTCAGATGCTTGCCGAGATACCAGTCGGGAAACAGCATCAGCTCGCGCTGCAGCAGCTCGCGGTCGTAGGTGGGCAGCTGGCCGGGGCGGCTTTGCGCCTGCAGCAGCACCAGCGCCTCGATGGCATCGATGTAGAGCTTGTGCGCGGTGTCGGCATTCAGCTGTTTCAGGTAGGTCGTGTTGCCGAGGTCGGACAGCAGCAGGAAGCCGTGCTCGATGTCTTGCGCAAGTACCTGCGGCACCGTCACGCCGGTGGCGCCAAACAACTGCGCAACCTGCACGAAGGGACGCACATCCTCTTGCGGCGGCGGCGCGTCCATCACGATCAGCGTGCCGCCATCGGCCGCGTCGACGCGGAAATAGCGGCGGAAGCTGGCATCTGCGGACGCGGCGCGCAAGGTATCGGGACGGGTGACGGGAGCATCGAGCGTGGACAGCCAGTCGGCCAGCTGCGCCAGGCGCGGATCATGGGGTTGGGAATCGGACATGGAGAAGCCAATCGGTGACATGGGGATGCCCGGAGGCATGGTCCGGGCAGGGAGTTCCCATATAATAAGGGATTCGCCCCGCGAACGCGGCGCCGCAAACCGACATTTCACCGTTCATGATCCGGCGATTGCCCTTCCAGCAAGCCTTTCCCCCCTGCCGACAACGGCTGCTGCCCCTGCTGGTTTTGCTGCTGGCCGGCAGCGGCGCGTCCGCGCAGCAGGCCTGGATCGCCAACCAGCTGGGCGAGGACGAAGAAGCCACCCTCGTCGAGGGCGAGCGGCTGACCGGTCGCCCGGACCGCGAGGTCCGCCTGCAGCGCGAGGTCGAAATCCGGCGCGGACCGACGGTCGTCAATGCTGACGACATGTATTACGACATCGTCGACGACCGGGTCGAGGCCACCGGTAATGTGCGCGTGCTGCGACAGGGCAGCCGTTTCCAAGGTGACGAGCTGAGGCTCAAGCTCGACACTGGCGTCGGCTACATGCAGAGCCCGGTTTACCGCCTGATGCAGCGAAATGCGCAAGGCCATGCCGAGCGCATCGATTTCGAATCGGAAGATGTCGCGACCATCAACAACGGCGTCTATACCACCTGCAACGGCCCCGACCCGGACTGGTACCTGAAAACCGGCAAGCTGACGCTGGACGAGGGCGCAGGCATCGGCACCGCGCGCAATACGCTGATCGTGTTCAAGGGCGTGCCCATCGCGGGTACGCCCAGCATCTCCTTTCCGCTCAGCGAGCAGCGCAAATCCGGGTTTCTGTCGCCGACGATTCTCACGTCGAGCAACACCGGCCTGCAGGTCACGGTGCCGTACTACTGGGATATTGCGCCGAATCGCGACCTGACCCTGCACCCGCGCTACATGGCCACCCGCGGCCTGATGCTGGGCGCCGATGCGCGCTACCTCGACCGCGATCTTGCCGGCGAGACGCGCGTCGAGTTCATGAACGACAGCGAGCGCGGTGGCGACCTTCGCTACGGGGTGTCGGCGCGCCACAACCAGCGTCTCGAGTCCGGCGCATCGCTGGCGCTCGACCTGAACCGGGCCTCCGACGACAACTACGCGCGTGACTTCCCGTTCAGCCACGTCTTCGCGCGGCCCGGCTTCAACCGCCGGCTGCTGCCGCAGACCGTGACGCTGACCCATGGCAGCGGTCCCTGGGGCGGCATGTTGCAGTTTTCCGATTTCCAGGTGCTGCAGGATCCGCTGGCGCCCATCGGCATTCCGTATGCGCGTCTGCCGCAGCTGAACCTCAGCTATGCGCAGTACACCGACAGCGGTCTCGAGATGACGGTCGGCACGCAGTACACGCGCTTCTCGCACCCGACTCAGGTGCAGGGCGACCGGCTGGTGGTGAACCCGCGCCTGACCTATACCGAGTTGCAGGGGCCGGGCTATTTCCTGCGGCCCTCGGTTTCCGTGCATGGCACCGTCTACAGCCTCGATCGCGTGATCGACCCGGCAATGGCCGCGCCGACCCGCGTGCTGCCCACCTTCACTCTGGACACCGGCCTGATCTTCGAGCGCGATACGGCCTTCCTCGGCCGCAACGCGATCCAGACGCTGGAGCCGCGCGCGTTCTATACCTACACGCCGTATGTGGAGCAGAACGCCAACCTCTACCCGAATTTCGACTCGACCATTGCCGACTTCAGCTACGCGCAGATCTTCCGCGAGAACCGCTTCGTCGGCAACGATCGCATTGGCGATGCCAACCAGCTCACGCTGGCCCTGACCTCGCGCTATCTCGAGACGAACGGTGCCGAACGGCTGCGGCTGGCGGTCGCGCAGCGCTTCAACGTGGCCCCGCCGAAGGTCGGGCTGGGCAGCGCGCTGCAGGATACCGGCGAGGCACGCTCCGACGTGCTGCTGCTGGCGTCCGGTCGCATCACGCAGGAAACCCGGCTCGATGCCAGCTTCCAGTACAACGAAGCGCGCAACGAGATCAACCGGGTCGGCTTTGGCGTCTATTGGCAACCGGCGCCGATGAAAGTGGTCAATGCGCAGTACCGGCGCGATTCGCGCAACCTGCCGGACATTCCAAACACCAATTTCGAGCTGATCGACGTGTCCTCGCAATGGCCGCTGGCGGCGCGCTGGTATGGCGTCGGCCGGCTCAACTACCTGATCAACGAGCGGCGGGTCGGCCAGTCGCTGGCAGGCGTCGAGTACCAGGCCGACTGCTGGATCTTCCGTCTCGTCGGCCAGCGCGTCCCCACGGCGGCCGGCAGCGTCAACACCACCATCTTCGTCCAGCTAGAATTGAGCGGGCTGTCGATGCTGGGCACGAACCCGATGCGCGCGCTGCGCGGCAATATTCCCGGCTACCAGCCACTGACCCAGCCGCAATGACCGGCCTCGAATGGCAGACACCTTCATCATGATGACCACACCGATACCGTTTTCGATTTCCTTCCCTGCGAAAGCCCTGGCCGGCAGCTGCCTGATCGCCGCCTGTCTGCTGTCGTCCTTCGCGAACGCACAGGACAAATCCGGCCAGCCGCGCCAGCCGGTGCTGGTGGATGCGATCGTCGCCGTGGTCAACACCGACGTGATCACCGCCAACGAGCTCGAGGAGCGCCTCCGCCTGGTCGAGCAGCGGATGAAGCGCCAGAACATGCAGGTGCCGCCGCGCGAGCTGCTGCAAAAGCAGATGCTCGAGCGCATGATCGTCAACCGCGCGCAGATGCAGCTGGCCCGCGAAAGCGGCATCCGCATCGATGACATCCTGCTTGACCGTGCGGTGGCGCGCATCGCCGAGCAGAACAACCTATCGGTCCAGCAATTCCGTGATCAGCTCGAGCGCGAGGGCGTGTCCTTCGCCCGCTTCCGCGAAGAGGTGCGGGAAGAGATCACGCTGCAGCGGCTGCGCGAGCGCGAGGTCGACAACAAGCTGCAGATCACCGAGTCCGAAATCGACGGCTTCATCGCCGCCTCCGCCGGCAAGATGGATGGCGCGCAGCAGGAACTGAACATCGCGCAGATCCTCGTGCGGGTTCCGGAAAATGCATCGGCCCAGCAGATCGCCGACCGCAAGAAGCGCGCCGAGCAGGCCATCGAGCAGCTGAAATCCGGCGCCGATTTCGCCAAGGTCGCGGCCAGCTTCTCCGACGGCGGCGATGCGCTCAAGGGCGGCGAGCTCGGCTGGCGCAGCACCTCGCGCCTGCCGCAGCTCTTCATCGATGCGACCGACAAGCTGAACGACGGCGAGATCGCTCCGCTGGTGCGCAGCGCCAACGGCTTCCACATCCTCAAGCTGGTCGGCCGCCGCAGTGCCAGCCTCGTCAAGGCGGGGCAGGCCAGCGTCGTGCAGCAGACCCGTGCGCGCCACATCCTGATCAAAGTGAACCAGATCGTCGCGCCGGCCGAGGCGCGCCGCAAGCTGGTCGAGCTGCGCGAGCGGCTCGCCAACGGCGCGGCCAAGTTCGAGGATCTGGCGCGTCTCTACTCGAACGATGGTTCCGCCGGCAAGGGCGGCGACCTCGGCTGGATCTATCCGGGCGATACGGTGCCCGAATTCGAGCGCGCGATGAATGCTCTGCAGCCGGGCGAGGTCAGCCAGCCCATCGAATCGCCCTTTGGCTATCACCTGATCGAGGTGCTGGAGCGCAAGACCGAGGAAGTGTCGCGCGAACGCCAGCGACTGCTCGCCCGCCAGACCCTGCGCGAGCAGAAGCTCGAAGAAGCCTACGAAGACTGGCTGCGGCAGCTGCGCGACCGCGCCTATGTCGAGTATCGCCTCGACGAGCTCGGCCAGCGCTGAGCGCCTGATGCCATGACCCGACCGCGCCTGGCGATCACCTGCGGCGAGCCGGCAGGCATCGGCCCGGAAATCGCGCTGCGCGCGGCGCTCGAGGTGGCCGAGGCCGATTGCCTGCTGATCGGCGATGCAGCGCAGATCAAGGCGCTCGCGATGCTGATCGCGCCTGCGCGCCTGCCGCGTGCCATCGGCAGCGCCGCCGAGTTTGCGCAGCACCGCAACGAGTTGTGCGTGCTGGATTGCCCGCTGACCATCCCCGCCCGGCCGGGCGAGCTCGATGCGCGCAACGGCGAAGCCGTGCTGCACATGCTCGATGCCGCCATCGATGCCGCCATCGCCCAGCAGGTCGATGCGATCGTCACCGCGCCGGTGCAGAAGAGCACGATCAACGATGCCGGTTTTGCCTTCACCGGCCATACCGAATACCTGGCCGAGCGCACCGGCACGTCACAGGTCGTGATGATGCTGGCCGGAGAGACCGGCCAGGGCATGCTGCGCGTGGCGCTTGCCACCACCCATCTTCCGCTGGCCGACGTGCCCGCCGCGATCACGCTCGAGGGTCTCGGCACGACACTCGAGATCTTGCATCGCGATCTCGTGCGCCGCTTCGGCATCGCCGACCCGCAGATCCTCGTCACCGGCCTCAACCCGCACGCGGGCGAGGGCGGCTATCTCGGCCGTGAAGAGATCGATGTGATCACGCCGGCCATCGAGCTCGCACGTGCGCGCGGCTGGCAGGTATCCGGCCCTTATCCCGCCGATACCTTGTTCCAGCCGCGCCACCTCGAGCAGGCCGATTGCGTGTTGGCGATGTATCACGACCAGGGACTGCCGGTCCTCAAGTACGCCACCTTCGGCCGCGGCGTGAACATCACGCTGGGGCTGCCCATCATCCGTACCTCGGTCGACCACGGCACCGCCCTCGACCTCGCCGCCGCCGGTCTCGGCAACGCGGACCACGGCAGCATGAGCGAAGCGATCCGAGTCGCCTGCCAGATGGTCACAGCACATTCATGAAACACATTCCCAAGAAGCGGTTCGGCCAGAACTTCCTGACCGATGACAAGGTGCTGCACGAGATCATTCGCGCGATCGCCCCGGCGCCCGACGACCTGATGGTCGAGATCGGTCCCGGCCAGGGCGCGATGACGCGGCTGCTGCTCGAGACCTTGCGCCAGTTGCAGGTGGTCGAGCTCGATCGCGACCTCGTGGCGCTGCTACAGAAAAAATTCAGTGCCGACCGGCTGCTGATCCACTCGGGCGATGCGCTGCAATACGACTTCGGCGCACTGGCCGCCGGCGAGCGCCGCCTGCGCGTCGTCGGCAACCTGCCATACAACATCTCCAGCCCGCTGCTGTTTCATCTCGCGCAGTTCGCGCCGCTCGTGGTCGACCAGCATTTCATGCTGCAAAAAGAGGTGGTCGAGCGCATGGTGGCCGGGCCGGGCAGTCGCGACTACGGTCGGCTGTCGGTGATGCTGCAGTGGCGCTACCGGATGGACCTGCTGTTCGTCGTGCCACCCGAGGCTTTCGATCCGCCGCCGAAAGTCGATTCGGCGATCGTGCGCATGGTGCCGATCGCGTCGCCGCTGGCGTGCAAGCAACAGTTGCTCGAGCAGGTCGTCACGAAGGCTTTCTCTCAGCGCCGCAAGGTGATTCGCAACTGCGTCGCCGGGATGTTCAACGAGCAGCAACTGGGCGACGCGGGCATCGATCCGCAACTGCGGCCCGAGGCGGTTGGGTTGGAATCTTATGTGCGGCTCGCGCGGATGCTCGAGCGCTGACGTGGGGTGGGATGGTGGGTTTCGCTTCGCTCTACCCACCCTATGGCAAATTAACGACTTTGAGCATCATAGGGTGGGTAGAGCGAAGCGAAACCCACCATCTCAGCCAACTCCGAATCTCAAAACTTCGGCAGCCTCTCCGGCTCATGATCGCGCAACGCCTTGCGCGCCGTCTCGAACTCCGGCAATACCGATTGGACGGTCGCCCAGAATTGCGGGCCGTGATTCATCTCGCGCAGGTGGGAGAGTTCGTGCGCGACCACATAGTCAATGTTCGGCAGCGCGAAATGCATCAGCCGCCAGTTCAGGCGTATGCGGCCGTCGGCCGTGCAGGAGCCCCATTGCGTGCTGGCCGACGATAGCGCGAAGCTCTTGAAGCTCACGCCCAGCTTGTCGGCGTATAGGGCCAGCCGTTCGGCGAACACGCGCCGGGCTTCCGATTGCAGCCAGCCCTGCACGCGATCCTTCAGCTGCTGCTCGCTGGCCGAGGCTGGCAGGCTCACATGCAGCTCGCGCCCGACCTCGTCGAAGCGCACGCCGGCATTGCTGGCGTAAGCCACGCGCACCGTGATGTCGAGGCCGAGATAGGGCAGGGTCGCACCGTCGCGCCACTCCATCGGCGGCTGCAGCCGGCGCACCGAGCGTTCGCGCTGCTCGTTGATCTTGCGGAAAATCCATGACTGCTTGCTGGCGATGGCGACTTCGATCTCGGCCACCGTCACCCAGCGCGGCGCAGTCACGCGCAGGCCGTCATCATCGATCAGGAAACCGATGGTCTTGCGCTTCGAGCGCAGCAGCCGGTAGTCGAGATTCAGGTTATCCAGCCGCAACCGGCGGTGCCCCGGAGGAATCGGCGTATCCGGTACCGTCGACGGCGGCGGCGAGGCATCGGTCGCCGGGCCGAACAGATCGTCCAGCGTCAGCTGGTTCGGATCAGCGGGCTTTTTCCTGAATAACTGCTTCAAGGACATGGGCGTTCAGTAGCTTCCCGTCGGGTCGGCGTTCGCGTAGGCGCCGGGGGTAATCACGCGCATCTCGGATTCTATCCAGCTTTCGGTCTTGGCTATCAGTTCGGCCGGGCCGAGGCCCTCGGGCGAGATTGCCGGGCCGATCGACACGATGATGGTGCCCGGCGTCTTGATGAAGGCATTGCGTGGCCAGCAGTCGCCGGAGTTGACGGCAATCGGTATCACCGGCGCCTTCGTGCCAATGGCGAGGATGGCGCCGCCGGCCTTGTACTTGCCCTGGCTGCCGACCGGCGTGCGTGTCCCTTCGGGGAACATGATGACCCACTGCCCGTCATCGAGCCGCCGCTGGCCGACGGCGATCACTTGCGCCATCGCGTCGCGGCCCTTGCTGCGATCGATCGCGATCATGCGCAGCATCGCCAGGCCCCAGCCGAAGAAGGGAATGTAGAGCAGCGATTTCTTGAACACGAAAATCAGTGGCCGCGGCATCAGCCAGCAATAGAAAATCGTCTCCCACGCCGACTGGTGCTTCGATAGCAGGATGGCCGGCCCGTGCGGCAGATTTTCCATGCCGCGCACCTCCCAGCGGATCCCGCACAGCGCGCGCGCGGCGAAGCTGACGAACACGTTCCAGCGCGTGATCATCCAGTAGCGCTGGCGGTAGGGCAGGAACACGAAGCCGAAGCAGGCGGTGGCCCAGATCACCGTCACGATGGCCATGAACAGCGCGAACAGCAGGGAGCGGATGAACAGCAGCGGGCGTGACATGGGCTTTCTCATCGGTGACATCGTCGGCGTCTGGCGACGCGGATTATTGTTTTTTCGGTGTGGCCAGCTGCGCGCCCCCGGCCGCGGCCAGGTGCAGCAGGCGCTCGACCACGGCCGCGAGGTTGTCGTAGATCTGGGTGCCGGGCGGCAGGCCGCCTTTCTCCAGCGTCCGCGCGCCCTTGCCGGTCTTGACCAGATAGAGGTCGCAGCCCACTTCGAACGCGGCCTGCATGTCGCGCAGCGCATCGCCGACCATGGGCACGCCTTTCAGGCTCATGCCGAAGCGCTCGCCGATGGCCTCCAGCATGCCGGGGCGCGGCTTGCGGCAGTCGCAGAATTCGTCGGCCGCATGCGGGCAGAAGAAGATCGCGTCGATGTGCGCACCCACCGCCTGCGCCGACAGGTGCAGCTTCTGGTGGATTGCGTTGAGCGTCTTCATGTCGAACAGGCCGCGCGAGATGGCGGCCTGGTTGGTGGCAATCACCACCAGATAGCCATGCTGGTTCAGCCGCGCGATCGCCTCCAGCGAGCCCGGAATGGGTCGCCACTCGGACGGCGACTTGATGTAGTCGTCCGAGTCGAAGTTGATCACGCCGTCACGGTCGAGGATGACCAGCTTCTTCGGCGGCTGCGGCGACTGCGGCATCTCAGGCGGCCAGCTTCGAGATGTCGGCGACGCGGTTCATCATGCCGTGCAGCGTGTTGAGCAGGGCGAGGCGGTTGGTGCGCAGCGCCGCATCCTCGGCCATCACCATCACGTCATTGAAGAAGGCATCGACATCATCGCGCAGCGCAGCCAGCGCCTTGAGCGTGCCGCTGAAGTCGCCGGCAGCGAAGGCCTTGTCGACTTCGGCGCGCGTATCCGTCAGCGCGCCATACAGGCGCTGCTCGGCTGCTTCCTGCAAGAGCTCGGCCTTGACCTCGCCATGCACGCCTTCGTTCTTTTTCAGGATGTTGGTGATGCGCTTGTTGGCGGCCGCGAGCGACTCGGCTTGCGGCAGCGCGGCGAAGGCTTTTACCGCGTCGAGGCGTTCGGCGATGTCGTCCAGCCGATCCGGCGACTGCGACACCACCGCCTCGACCGCATCCTGTGCATGGCCGCGCTCGCGCAGCAGGCCGCGCAGGCGGTCGTAGACGAAGGCTTGCACGTCGGCCACCGGGTCGCTGAAGTTCGCATTGCCGGCGAAGGGCTTCGCAGCCAGCGCGAGCAGGTGCGACAACGACAGCGGCAGGCGCTGCTCGACCAGCATCCGCAAGATCCCCAGTGCGTGGCGGCGCAGCGCGAACGGATCCTTGTCGCCGGTAGGCGCGAGGCCGATGCCCCAGATGCCGATCAGCGTTTCCAGCTTGTCGGCCAGCGCCACCACGGTGCCGGTGCGGGTGGAGGGCAGCGCGTCGCCGGCGAAGCGCGGCTGGTAGTGCTCGCCGATGGCGGTGGCGACTTCGTCAGGCTCGCCGTCATGGCGCGCGTAATAGGTGCCCATGATGCCCTGCAACTCCGGGAACTCGCCGACCATGTCGGTCAGCAAATCGGCCTTCGACAGCAGTGCGGCGCGCTCGGCCAGCGTGGCGTCGGCGCCCAGCGATTCGGCAATCGCGACCGCGAGCGCGACCACGCGCCGATTGCGCTCGGCCTGCGAGCCGAGCTTGTTGTGATAGACCACGGAAGACAGATTGCCGAGGCGGTCGGCCAGTGGCTTCTTCTTGTCCTGCTCGAAGAAAAATTTCGCATCCGACAGGCGAGGACGCACGACGCGCTCGTTGCCGCCGATGATGTGCTTCGGTTCTGCCGTCTCGATGTTGGAGACGATCAGGAAGCGCGAGCGCAGCTTGCCGGCCTTGTCGGTCAGCGCGAAATACTTCTGGTTGGTCTGCATCGTCAGGATCAGGCATTCCTGCGGCACCGCGAGGAAGGCGTCATCGAAACGGCACTCGTACACGACCGGCCACTCGACCAGCCCGTTGACTTCGTCGAGCAGCGATTCCGGCATCAGGATCGCATCGTCGCCGGCCTTGGACAGCAGGTCGGCACGGATCTTTTCCTTGCGCACGTTGAAGCTGGCGATCACCTTGCCTTCTTCCTGCAGCGTGTCGGCATAGGTCGCGGCCGAGGCTATCGTCAGCTGCGGCTTCGTCGACAGGAAGCGATGGCCCAGCGTGCTGCGGCCCGACTGCAGGCCCAGCAGCGACAGCGGCACCACCTGCTCGTCGAGCAGTGCGATCAGGCCGTGCACGGGTCGCACGAACTGCACCGTCTCGCCATCAGGGCGCTGGTAGCTCATCAGCTTCGGAATCGGCAGCTTGGCGACGCTTTCCTCGAGCACGGCCTGCAGGCCGGCCGCCAGCGGCTGGCCCGACGCGGTATAGGTGAAGAAAAAGCTGTCCGCCTTGCCGTCGGACGCGCGCTCGAGTTCCTCCAGCGCGATGCTGTCGCGCCCGGCCTGGGCCGCCAGCGCGGCCAGCTTCTTCGCCAGCGGGGCGGCCGGCTGGCCTTCCTTGTCGAGTGCCACCGTGACCGGCAGCACTTTCTCGCGAATCGATTTGTCCGGTGATTGCGCGCGCACGCCGGTGATTTGCACGGCGAGGCGGCGCGGCGTCGCATACGCGACATGCGTTGCGCCTTCGTCGAGGAAGGCACGCGCGGACAGGCCATTGACCATCGCGGTGGCGAAAGCCTCGCCGAGCTTGGCCAGCGCTTTCGGGGGCAGTTCTTCGGTCAGCAGTTCGACCAGCAGGGTGTGTTTCATCGTTTGTTCTTGTGAATTCGGGATCCGGGGCCGTTCAGGCCGCTTTGCGCTGCGTGTCCGCGCCACCCAGCATCGGGAAGCCGAGCGCCTCGCGCGATGCGTAGTAGGCGGCAGCGACGGCGCGCGCGAGATTGCGGATGCGGCCGATGTAGGCAGCGCGCTCGGTCACCGAGATCGCGCCGCGCGCATCCAGCAGGTTGAAGGTGTGCGCGGCCTTGAGCACCTGCTCGTAGGCGGGCAGCGCGAGTTGCTGCTCCATGAGGTGCTTGGCCTGTTTTTCGTAGGCGCCGAAGGCGGTGAAGAGGAACTCGGCATCCGAATGCTCGAAGTTGTAGGTGGACTGCTCCACCTCGTTCTGGTGGTACACGTCGCCGTAGCTCAAGGTGTCGGTCCACTTGAGCTTGTAGACGTTGTCCACGCCCTGCAGGTACATGGCCAGGCGCTCCAGGCCGTAGGTGATCTCGCCCGTGATGGGCTTGCAGTCGATACCGCCGACCTGCTGGAAGTAGGTGAACTGCGTCACCTCCATGCCATTGAGCCAGACC
Source organism: Comamonadaceae bacterium (assembly GCA_027486255.1). GTDB lineage: Bacteria > Pseudomonadota > Gammaproteobacteria > Burkholderiales > Burkholderiaceae_C > Polaromonas. Next base: position 42,442 of record JAIXPL010000022.1, on the reverse strand, counting down.
TCCCAACCCAGGCCCCAGGCGCCGAGCGTGGGGTTCTCCCAGTCGTCTTCCACGAAGCGGATGTCGTTTTTCTTCAGGTCAAAGCCCAGGGCTTCGAGCGAGCCGAGGTACAGCTCCAGGATGTTGGCCGGCGCGGGCTTCAAAACCACCTGGTACTGGTAGTAGTGCTGTAGGCGGTTGGGGTTCTCGCCATAGCGGCCATCCTTGGGGCGGCGGCTGGGCTGCACGTAAGCGGCCTTCCAGGGCTCGGGGCCCAGGGCGCGCAGGAAGGTGGCGGTGTGCGAGGTGCCCGCGCCGACCTCCATGTCGTAGGGCTGGAGCAGCGCGCAACCCTGCGCGTCCCAGTAGGACTGCAGCTTCAGGATGATTTGCTGGAAAGTGAGCATGTTCGGGGGACGCTGCCGGCGAGGCGGCGCCAGGGCCAGAAGGGGGAGGCGCTCCGAAGAGGAGCAAACCCTGCATTCTACTGAGCCGCCTCCAGGAGGGGCGGGCTCATCCGGCCCGGCGGCGGCGCATCCACCAGGCGGCCAGGCAGGTGGCCAGACCCAGTGCGAGCCAGGGCACGAGACCCAGCACCGACACCCAGCGGGCGTAAGCCGTCAGGCCCTGGGTGCCCTGCACCTGCGCGTCGAGTGTGCCGCGGGTGTGGCGCGGCAGCGCGTGGGTGACCCGGCCCTCTGCATCGATCACCACGGTAGCGCCGGTGTTGGTGGCCCGCACCATGGGACGGGCAAATTCCAGCGCGCGCATGCGAGAGATGTGCAGGTGCTGGTCAATCGCCACGGTGTGGCCGAACCAAGCGATGTTGCTCACGTTGACGAACACCGTGGGGGCCGACTGCGGATCGCGAAAGCGCGCGCCCAGCTCTTCACCGAACAGGTCCTCGTAGCAGATGTTGGGCGCCAGGCGCTGGCCTTGCCACTCAAAGGAGGGCTGGCCCACCTCGCCACGGTTGAAATCCCCCAGCGGAATGTTCATGAGGCTCACAAACCACTGGAACAGCGGCGGGATGAACTCGCCAAAGGGCACGAGGTGGTGTTTGTCGTAGCGGTAGGGCTGCTCGGTACCGGGCTTGAGACCCATGACGGAATTCGTGTAACCCTGGTCCAGCGCACCCAGGGGCAGGCCAATCAGCGCCGCTTGCTGGCCCGTGGCGAAGCGCTCGAGCAAGCTTTTCCAGTAGAAGGGGTCCATCTGGCTGGGCAAGAGGGGCAGCGCTGTCTCCGGCAGCACCACCAGCGCGCCGCGAGCCTGGCCCAGTTGCTCGCCGTAGTAACGCAGGGCATCGGCCAGGCCGGTGCCAGGCATGAATTTTTCATCCTGGGCGATGTTGCCCTGCACCAGCGTAAGGGACAGTGGCGCCTGTGCCAGGGGCTCGCCGCGTGGGGCCGGCAGGGCGGCCAGGCCGAGCGCCCCACCCACCAGCCCAGCCAGGGCCCAGGCCCGATGGCGCCGGCCCGGCCCCAGGCAGGCCGCCAAGGCCGCGGCCCAGAGCGCGGCCAGCCAGCTCAGGCCGTGCACGCCCAGCCAACCGGCCAGGGGCCGGGCCCAGCCATCAATGTGCGCGTAGCCGGACTGGCCCCAAGGAAAGCCGGTGAAAAGCCGCACGCGGGCGAGCTCGGCCAAGAGCCAGCAAGCGGCAAAGAGCAGCACCCCGCCCCAGGCCGAGGCGGGCCGCAGCCAGACATACAGACCCGCCGCCAGCGCGTAGTACAGACCCAGCAGACCAGCCAGCAGCAGCACGGCCAATGCGGCCAGCGGCGCGGGCAGGCCGCCGTACACATGCATTGAAATGAAGAGCCACCAGAACGTGGCCACGAGCATGGCGCTGGCAAAGAGCCAGGCCGACCGCGCTGCCTGCGCGGGGCGCTCGCAGCGCTGCAGCTGCCAGGCCAGCGTTGCCAGCGCAGCCAGTTGTAGCCAGCCCTGGGGCTCGCCCTGAGGCAGCCCCCAGGCCAGGGGCCAGGCCAGGCTGAAGGCGTGGGCCGTGCCGGCCAGCAGCAGGCCGAGGGCGGCGGGCCAGCCCATCAGGCGGCGACCGGGGACACCTTGAACCAGCGCACCGCGCCGCCCCGCGTGAGCATCACCACGAACTGCAGGCCCTGCAGCACGTGGCTTTCGCCACGTTTGGGGACATGGCCCATCTCGTGCGCCACCAAGCCACCGATGGTTTCGAGTTCGCCCATGGGCAGGTTCACACCGAAGGCCTCGTTCACGCGCTCGATGGCGGTGTCACCGCTGACGCGGTAGCTGCGGTCGGTGAGCGCAAAGATGTCGCCCTCATCGTCGGCGATGTCGAACTCATCCTCGATCTCGCCCACGATCTGCTCAAGCACGTCCTCGATGGTGATCAGGCCGGCGACGCGGCCGAACTCGTCAATCACGACGGCCAGGTGGTTGCGGTTGCCGCGGAAGTCACGCAGCAGATCGTTCAGACCCTTGCTTTCGGGCACGAAGACCGCCGGGCGCAGCAGGGCGCGGATATTGAGCTCGGGGGCACGCTGCAGCTTGAGCAGATCCTTGGCCAGCAGGATGCCAATGATGTTTTCCTTGTCGCCCTCATAGACAGGAAAGCGCGAGTGGGCGGTCTCGATGACGCCGTGCAGCAACTCGTCGTAGGGCGCGTCGATGTCGATCACATCCATGCGCGGGGCCGCCACCATGACATCGCCAGCCGTCATGTCGGCCATGCGGATCACGCCTTCGAGCATCTCGCGGCTCTGGGCGCCAATGACGTCTTTGTCCTGGGCTTCGACCAGGGTTTCGATCAACTCGTCCTTGGAGTCGGGGCCGGGATGCAGCATCTCGGCGAGCTTTTGAAGGAAACCTCGTTTGTCTTCCAAGCGGGAAGACCGGGGGGGAAGGTCGGCCACGAAGGTGCGCGGTAGTTGCTAAGCGAGCAAGGATAGCCCAATTTCATGACAGCCTGCGGTCAGGGGCATGCCCGGGGCGAGGGCTTAGCGGGTCGTGCGCTCCCGGGCCTCGCGCACGCCCTGGCGCACGTCCTGCACCACCTTCAGCACATCCAAGAACTGGCGCGCCTGCACCTTCAGGTGGTAATCGGTCTGCGCGATCTGCTCCTCCAGCAGCTCGGAGATGCGCGAGTCGATGTCGGCCGGCGGCAGGCGCAGGTAGCACTCGCTCTCGCCGCCCTCGCGCTCGACGGAGGCACCGGCTTGGCGGGCGATCTTGAGCATGGCCGTGTTCTCGCTCAGCGCATGCACGAACATCAGGCTCACGCCCTCGTTGCGGGCGTGCATGACGGCCCGATCGAACAGACGGGCGCCATAGCCCCGGCCGCGCACGCGCTCGATCACCGAGACGCCAAATTCGGCGCAGCTGTTGCACTGCGGGTCCACTGAGAATGCCAGGTGGGCCATGGCCAGCAATGTGAGCCGGAGGTTGTAAATGCCAAAGATCTCGTCGCGCTCGAAGTTCAGGCCGTCGACGTAGCGGCCGATCTGCTCGTCATTGGCGGCATAGCCAAAGCGCAGGTAGCGGTCGCGCGGGCCCAGGGACAGCAGGTGCGCCCGGATGCGCTCGAGGTGGCTGGGGCCCAGCGAACGGATGGGCACCAGGGCGCGGGCAGGATGCCGCGCGTGCCAGGCTGGGCCGAGCAGGCGGCGCCCCATCTCGAGGGAGGCCTTGATGAGCTGACCGACGTTCAACATGGGATCAATATAAGGGTTTATCCCAGGATAGCTGCGCACACTTACAGAGTCTCACCGTGCCCGCTGGCCCGGCCGGAACACCCCATCGGCCCGAAAGCCTTTCGGGGATGGGCCGGAATGGGGCGGCGCAGCAACTGCCTGGCCTACCCTGCCGCCGCAGGCCTAGCAAGCGGGCTCGGGCGGGGCGGGCGGCAAGGCAGGCGCGTCCAGGCAGGCCAGCACGGCCGTGACGACCTCAGGCCGCCAGGCCATCTGCACGTGGGCCAGGCCCGGCAGCAGCCGGTTGTCGGCCCCCGCCAGCCGGGAATGACTGGGCGGGAACACCATGTTGTCGGCATTGGAGTGGAGGCACACGAAGTGCCGGGGCCATGAGGTCGGGACATCGGCGTTCAGGGCCTCAAGCCACGGATGGCCAGGCTGCATCTGGTGGGCATTGGGCGAGTAGCCGAAGTGCGCGGTCCAGGTGCCCCGGTGGGGGGTGCCCAGGGTCACCAGGCGATGGACGCGCTCGGGGGCGCGGGCCTGCTGCAACCAGGCCCGCATGACCAGGCCGCCCATGCTGTGGCCCACCAACAGCGGCGGCAGGCCGGTGGCCTGGGTCATGCGCGCCACCGCAGCGTCCAGCGCCTGCACGTGCGACTCGATGGGCGCGAAGATCGGCGCCAGGTCCAGCGCGATGAAGGGGCGGTCCTCACTCTGCAGGCGCTCCAGCCAGAGGTTCCAAACGCCCCGGTTGCAGAGGTAGCCATGCACCAGCACCACGCCGCGCCGGCCTTGATGGCGGGGCGCGAGCAGGTCGGGAAAGCGCTGCGAACGAAAAGGCTGGTGCCAGCAGAACACCTGCGGGGCCACCCAGGTCTCGCTGCACCAGGCGCGCCAGAGCTGGCGGGCTGTGGCCACCGGCACCGCATCGCTGCGCGAGACCCAGCACAGGGCCAGGAACTCCAGCGCCAGAACCCAAGCATGGGCCATTGCGATGGCGATCGCACCGCCCAGCGCGGCCCCGGGTGAGGCGCGGTGGAACAGCACCCAGGCCAGCAGGGTGGCCAGCCAGGCGAAGGTGACCAGGGCCTGAAGACGGGCGAGGGGCATCTCAAAATCATAGCGGCCGTGTCACCGAGGACACAGGCCCGCGCCCAGGGGCGAAAGCACCGCCAATAATAGGAAGCCATGACGCACTTTCTTCCTCCCGGCCTGTCGGTCATTGAGCGCGGCTGGCTCTCGGCCAACCTGGTGCTGGCCCAGGGCCAACGCCCGGCCCTGATCGACAGCGGCTACGTCAGCCATGCCGAGCAGACGCTGCAACTGGTGGCCGCCTCTCTGAAGGGCCAAGCCCCTGAGCTGCTGCTCAACACCCACCTGCACAGCGACCACTGCGGCGGCAATGCGGCGCTGCAGGCCGCCTACCCCCAGATGCAAACCCTCATTCCCCCGGGGCACGCCAGGCAAGTGGCCGAATGGGACGAAGAGGCGCTGACCTACCAGCCCACGGGCCAGCGCTGCCCGCGCTTTGGCTTTGATGGGCTGCTGCAGCCGGGCCAGGACATCCTGCTGGGCGACCTGCCCTGGCAAGTGCATGCGGCGCCCGGCCATGATCCGCACAGCGTGATCTTGTTTGAACCGGCCAGCCGCACGCTGGTGTCGGCCGATGCGCTCTGGGAAAACGGCTTCGGGGTGATCTTCCCGGAGCTCGAAGGCGAAGAGGCCTTCGGCGAGGTGGCCGCCACGCTGGACCTGATTGAGCAGCTCCAGCCGGCCACCGTGGTGCCGGGCCACGGGCCCGTGTTCGGCATGCGCGCCGAAGTGATGGAGCGGGCGCGACAGCGCCTGGCTGGCTTTCAGAAGGATCCGCAGCGCCATGCCCAGCATGCGGCCAAGGTGCTGCTGAAATTCAAGCTGCTCGAAGTGCAGAAGCAGACCCGCGAGGTCTTCATAAGCTGGGCCCGAAGCACCCCCTACCTGGGCCTGGTGCACCAGCGCTTTTTTGCCGAGCAGCTGCTCGAGGACTGGCTGAGCCAGTTGCTGGCAGACCTGGCCAAGGTGGGTGCGGCCGAGCTGGAGGAGGGCTGGGTGCTCAACCGCTGAAGGCCTGCCGACGGGTCAGGACGGTTTTGCATGGATCAGCTAAAGACTCCCGCTTTGGCCACAAAATCATTAGAAACAGTCATTAATTGAGGTCTCTAAATGGATTAATTTTTGGCTTTCAGCCACATTCCCCTCCTTGCCCAGAGCGTTTACAACTTAAAGCTAACAATCGCGCCTGATAATCGTCAATCTGCAGAGATTAGACTGAAAGAACAACCGTTCGGTGTTTATCAAGGTTTGTGATTTATGAACATTCTTCTGGTTGAAGACTATCAAGACCTGCTGCACGCCATTGCCGAGTCACTTGAGCGCCTGGAGCACCGCGTGACCGGGCTGCGCACGGCTGAGGAAGTGGACGCGGTCCTCGCCCGGCAGCGGACTGACCTGGCCCTGGTGGACCTCAACCTGCCACGCGAGGACGGCCTGAGCCTGATCAAGCGCCTGCGCCAGGCCCATCCCGAGATGGGCATCATCGTCATCAGCGCCCGCAACACCACCCTGGACCGGGTCAATGGCTACCAGAGCGGCGCCGACATCTACCTCACCAAGCCCGTCGCCAATGAGGAACTCGTGGCCGCCATCGATGGCCTGGCCCGCCGCCTGAAGCCGTCACCGCGCCTCAATGGCCAGAGGGAGGACCGAACTATCGACCTCAACAGCCACACCCTGGAGCTCAACGGCCCCCAGGGCAGCGCCCGGCTGACCACCACCGAGTTCACACTCCTGAGCGGGCTCGCACAAGCCAACGAGGGCAGGCTGGAGACCCCGCAGATCTACCAGCTCTTGGGCCGAAGCGAGGGCAAAAAATCTGCCCTAGAAGCCCTGATTTACCGGGTGCGCCGCAAGCTGGCCGAGGCGGGCGCGGGAGAGAACTGCATCCGCGCCCACCGGCTCAAGGGCTACCAGCTGTTCTGTTCGGTGCGCCTCATCTGAGCGGGCACCCAGCGCCCTAGTCGGGCAAGACCGCCGTCACCTCGATCTCCACGCGGGCCTGGTCCTCAATGAGGGCACTGACCTCGATGGCCGTCATGGCCACACCGAAGTGGCCGATGATCTCTCGGAAGACCTTGCCGATCTCAGGCGCGGCCTCGAGGTAGTCGCGCTTGCTGGTGACGTACCAGGTCATGCGCACGATGTGCTCGGGCCGGGCGCCGCCCTCGGCCAACACGGCCACCACGTTCATGAGCGCCTGCCGCACCTGGCCGACCAGGTCGCCCGTGTGGAAGACGCCTTGTTCGTCCCAGCCGATCATGCCGGCCACAAACACCATGCGACCCTGGGCGGCCACGCCATTGGCGTAGCCCTTGGGACGGGGCCAGCCCGGAGGAAGCAGTACCTGCATCAATGTTCTCCTTATGTGTTCCGGCGACTCAGGCGCCCGCCTTGAGCAGTTCGCGCGCGATGATGAGTTGCTGCACCTCGGTCGCCCCCTCGTAGATGCGCAAGGCGCGGATCTCGCGGTAAAGGCTCTCCACCACGACACCGTGCGTCACGCCCAGGCCGCCCCACAGCTGCACGGCCGCGTCAATGACCTGCTGCGCGTTCTCGGTGGCCACCATCTTGGCCATGGCGGCTTCGCGCGTGACCGACTGTCCCTGGTCGCGCTGCCAGGCAGCGCGGTAGGTGAGCAGTGCGGCGCTGTCGATGGCCGTGGCCATTTGCGCCAGCTTGGCCTGGGTGAGCTGGAAGTCGGCCAACACGCCACCGAACATGGCGCGCGTGCGCGTGCGCGCCAGGGCTTCATCCAGCGCCCGGCGCGCAAAGCCCAGGGCGGCCGCGGCCACCGAGGTGCGGAACACATCGAGCGTGCGCATGGCCAGCTTGAAGCCCTGGCCCGCCTCACCGAGGCGCTGGCTGGCGGGAATGCGGCAGCTCGTGAACTTCAGCCGCGCCAGCGGGTGCGGCGCAATCACCTCGATGCGCTCGGCGATCGCCAGGCCCGGGGTGTCGGCGTCGACGATGAAAGCCGAGATGCCCCGCGCACCCGGGGCTTCGCCGGTGCGGGCGAACACCACGTAAAAGTCGGCAATGCCGCCGTTGGAGATCCAGGTCTTCTCGCCGTCAAGCACATAGTCAGCGCCCTCGGCCCGCGCACTGCAGCTCATGGCCGCGACGTCCGAGCCCGCCTCCGGCTCGGACAGCGCAAAGGCCGCAATGGCCTCGCCAGCGGCCACGCGCGGCAGGTAGCGCTGGCGCTGCTCGGGCGTGCCCTGCAGGGAGATCGCGCCCGAGCCCAGGCCCTGCATGGCAAACGCGAAATCAGCCAGGCCCTGGTGGCGCGCCAGGGTTTCGCGGATCAGGCAAATGGCGCGCGTATCGATCTGCTCAGCCGCGCCGCCCTGCGCGGTGCCACCCACCGCATGCCGGAGCCAGCCGGCGCGGCCCAGGGCCTGCACCAGGTGCCGACATTCGGCGTCCACGTCGCTGCCGTGCGCGGCCGACAGGTGCTGCTGCGCCCAGGCGTCCAAGTCCTGTGCCAGCGCGCGGTGGTGCGGCTCGAAGAAAGGCCAGTCGAGGTAACTCTGATCGGCCATCTCAGTTGCCCTCAAAGCGCGGACGCTGCTTGGCCACGAAGGCGTGATACGCCCGCGAAAAATCTTCGGTGAGCATGCAGATGGCCTGCGCCTGGGCCTCGGACTCAATGGCTTGGTCGATGCCCATGGACCACTCCTGGTGCAGCATGGTTTTGGTGATGCCGTTGGCAAAGCTCGGCCCCTCGGCCAGCTCAGCGGCCAGCGCCTGGGCCTGGGCCAGCAGGTCCTCAGGGGCGCACAAGCGGTTGAAAAAGCCCCAACGCTCGGCCTCTTCGCCGCCCAGGCTGCGGCCGGTGTAAAGCAGCTCGCTGGCGCGCCCCTGGCCCACGATGCGCGGCAGCATGGCGCAAGCGCCCATGTCGCAGCCAGCCAGCCCCACGCGGTTGAACAGAAAGGCCGTTTTGCTGCGGGCCGTCCCCAGGCGAAGATCGCTGGCCATGGCCAGGATGGCGCCGGCACCGGCGCACACGCCGTCCACCGCCGCAATGAGGGGCTGCGGGCAGGCGCGCATGGTCTTCACGAGTTCCCCCGTCATGCGCGTGAACATGAGCAGCTCCGGCGCCTTCAGGGCAATGAGCGGGCCAATGATCTCGTGCACGTCACCGCCCGAGCAGAAGTTGCCGCCCTCGCCGACCAGCACCACGGCCCGCACGTCCTCGGCCCACTTGAGCTGGTGAAACAGGTCGCGCAGCTCAGCGTAGGAGTCGAAAGTCAGGGGGTTCTTGCGCTCGGGTCGGTTGAGCGTGATGGTGGCCACCTGGCCCTGCACCTGCCAATGAAAGTGGCGCGCCTGGTAGCCGGCCAGCGGTTTGCGGTTGCCTGCGAGCAGGCTGGGGTCGATGCTCATGGTGATTCCTTGCGGGTTCAGGCCTTGGCGGAGGCGGCCTGTTCACGGGCGAAGTTGGCCTCGAGCTGGCTCTTGGCCGAGACGTACTGGCGCGGCCAGGCCAGCGGGGTGTAGCCGATGCGCGCGGCCTCGGTCAGCGTCCAGGCCGGGTTGGCCAGGTGCGGGCGGGCCACGGCGCACAGGTCGGCCCGGCCGGCGGCCAGGATGCTGTTGGCGTGGTCAGCCTCGTAGATGGCGCCCACGGCGATGGTGGCAATGCCCGCCTCCTGGCGAATGCGGTCGGCAAAGGGCGTCTGGTACATGCGGCCGTAGGTGGGCTTTTGGTCCGGGTGCACCTGGCCGGAGGAGCAGTCAATCATGTCGGCCCCTGCGGCCTTGAAGGCCTGCGCGATCTGCACGGCCTCGTTCGGTGTGATGCCACCGGGCACCCAGTCGTGCGCCGAGATGCGCACCGAGATCGGCAGGTGTGCAGGCCAGGCCGCGCGCACGGCGCGGAACACCTCCAGCGGATAGCGCAGGCGGTTCTCCAGTGCACCGCCGTACTCGTCGCTGCGGTGGTTGCTCAGGGGCGAGATGAAACCCGAGAGCAAATAGCCGTGGGCGCAGTGCAGCTCCAGCCAGTCAAAGCCGGCGTCGGCACCGCGCCGCGTGGCGGCCACGAACTCGTCGCGCACCCGGTCCATGTCGGCGCGGGTCATGGCGCGCGGCACCTGGCCATCGGGCAGGTAGGGCCGGGCGCTGGCGGCCAGCAGCGGCCAGTTGCCCTGGGGCAAAGGCTGGTCCATGCCGCCGCCGGTCCAGGGCTCGCAGCTCGAGCCCTTGGCGCCGGCATGACCGATCTGCAGGCCGATCTTGGCATCGGACTGCGTGTGCACCCAGTCGACGATGCGCTTGAAAGCCTGGCCTTGCGCATCGGTCCACAGGCCAGGGCAGGAGGGCGTGATGCGGCCTTCGGGGCTGACGCAGCTCATCTCGACCATCACCAGGCCCGCGCCGCCCAGGGCGCGCGCGCCCAGGTGCACCAGGTGGTAGTCGCCCACCAGACCGTCCTGCGCAGAGTATTGCGCCATGGGCGAGACCACGATGCGATTCTTCAGCGTCACGCTGCGCAAGGTGTAGGGCGTGAACATGGGCGGCGGGGCCTTGCCTCGCACCTGCACGCCCGCCCGCTCGGCGAACCAGGTTTCATAGCCCTGCAGCCAGGCTGCGTCGCGCAGGCGCAGGTTCTCGTGGCTGATGCGCTGGCTGCGCGTGAGCATGGAGTACATGAATTGTTCGGGCTCGAGCTGGTCGCAGTAGCGGTGGCCACACACCTCGAACCACTCCATGGCGTTCCAGGCGGCGTTCTGGATGCGCAGGGTCTCCACGCGCCGGGCCTCCTGGTAGGCCGCCAGCACTTCGGGCAGCTGTGCCGGGTCATCGCCCAGGGCCTTGAACTGGCGCGTGAGCTCAATGGCATCTTCAATGGCCAGCTTGGTGCCCGAGCCGATGGCAAAGTGCGCCGTGTGCACGGCATCGCCCATGAGCACCACATGGCTGCCCTGCGCATTGCGCAGCCACCAGTGGCCACACACCACGCGCTGGAAGTTCAGCCAGGCCGAGCCCCGCAGGTGGCGGGCATTGGTCATGAGCTTGGCGCCTTGCAGGTTCTTGGCAAAGAGTTGCTCGCAAAAGGCGATGGACTGGGTCTGGTCGGCCTGGTCCAGGCCGTGGGCCAGCCACACCTCTTCGGGGCACTCGACGATGAAGGTGGTGGTGTTCTCGTCGAACTTGTAGACATGGGCCTGGAACCAGCCGTGCTCGGTGCGTTCGAACAGAAAGGTGAAGGCGTCGTAGAGCTTGTTCGTGCCCAGCCAGATGTAGCGGTTCGGGCGCAGGGCGATGTCGGGCTTGAACACATCCTCGTAGCGCGTGCGCACCCGGGAGTTGATGCCGTCGCTGGCGATCACGAGGTCGGCGTCGGGGAAGTCCAGGTCGCTGTCCACGTCGGCCTCGAACACCAGCTTGACGCCCAGCTCCTCGCAGCGCAACTGCAGGATGTTGAGCAGCTTCTTGCGGCCGATGCCCACAAAACCGTGGCCCCCGGAGCGGATGACCTGCCCCTTGAAGTGCAGCTCGATGTCGTCCCAGTGGTTGAAGGCCTTCTGAATGACCTCGGCCGTCGGTGCGTCCCAGGCCCGCATGTTGTCCATGGTGGCATCGGAGAAGACCACCCCCCAGCCGAAGGTGTCGTAAGGCTTGTTGCGCTCGACCACGGTGATGTCGTGGGCGGGGTTGAGTTGCTTCATCAGCAGCGCAAAGTAAAGGCCCGAGGGGCCGCCACCGATGCAGACGATTTTCATGGGTGCTCCTTGGTGTCCCGCCCGAGCGGGGCAGGAAAGTCGGAAAATAGTTTAGACCTAAACTATTTAAGACTCAATCATCCCCGGGCAGGATGCGGGTATGTCCTGCCTGAGGACTCAGCGCTGGCGGAAACGGCGGTCGATGAAGGCCTGGAGCTCGCCCACCACGCCCTTCCTGAAGGTCATCACGCAGACCACAAAGATGGCGCCGATGATGACCGTGACCCAGGAGCCGACCTTGTCAGCCAGCAGGTTCTGCAGGGCGATCACGATGCCTGCACCCAAGACGGGACCGAACAGCGTGCCCACCCCGCCCAAGAGGCTCATCAGGATGACCTCGCCGGACATGGACCAGTGCACATCGGACAGGGTGGCAAAGCCCATCACCAGGGTCTTGAGCGAGCCGGCCAGCCCGGCCAAGGCCGCCGACAAAATAAAGGCCAGCAGCTTGTAGCGGTCGACCTCGTAGCCCAGCGAGATGGCGCGGGGCTCGTTCTCGCGGATCATCTTGAGCACCTGGCCGAAAGGCGAATTGACGATGCGCGAGATGCCCAGGTAGCAGGCCAGGAAGATGGCGGCCACCACGTAGTACATGGCGGTGTCCGAACCCAGGTCCAGCCCGCCCAGGAAGGTGCCGCGCGGCACGGCCTGCAGACCGTCCTCGCCGCCCGTGAAAGGCGCCTGCAAACAGATGAAGAACACCATCTGCGCCAGCGCCAGGGTGATCATGGCGAAGTAAATGCCCTGGCGGCGGATGGCCACCAGGCCGAACACGGCCCCCAGACCCGCACCGGTGACGGCGCCACCCAGCAAAGCCAGCTCGGGCGACCAGGCCTGGGCCTTGATCAGCCAGCCGGTGACATAGGCCGAAAAACCGAAGAAGGCCGCATGGCCGAAGGACAGCAGGCCCGTAAAGCCCAGCAACAGGTTGAAAGCGCAGGCGAACAGGGCGAAGCACAGCAGCTTCATCACGAACACCGGGTACAGACCCAGCAGGGGGGCGGCCAGCAGGAGCGCCAGCAAGGCCAGCTGGAGCGCCAAGGCCAGGCGGTTGAGCAGCATGGTCAGGCCTCCTTTCCGAAGAGACCGGCCGGCCGCAGCATCAGCACGATGATCATGACGACGAAGACCACCACGTTGGAGGCCTCGGGATAGAACACCCGCGTGAGGCCCTCCACCAGCCCGAGTGCCAGGCCCGTGACGATGGAGCCCAGAATGGAGCCCATACCGCCGATCACGACCACGGCAAACACCACAATGATGAGGTTCGAGCCCATGAGCGGCGTGACCTGGATCACAGGCGCGGCCAGCACGCCGGCCAGCCCGGCCAGCGCGGCGCCGGCGCCGTAGGTGAGCATCACCATCACCGGCACATTCACGCCGAAGGCCTGCACCAGCTTGGCATTTTCAGTGGCCGCGCGCAGGTAGGCACCCAGGCGCGTGCGCTCAATGAGGTACCAGGTGCCCAGGCACACCACCAAGGAGGCCACCACCACCCAGGCGCGGTAATTGGGCAGGATCATGAAGCCCAGGTTGGTGGCGCCGCTGAGCTGTTCAGGCACTTGGTAGGACTGGCCCGACACGCCATAGAGCTCACGGAACACGCCCTCGAGAATGAGGGACAGACCAAAGGTCAGCAAGAGGCCGTAGAGCGGGTCCAGGCCGTAGAGGCGTTTTAAGAAGACTCTCTCGATCACCACCCCGAACGCACCGACGATGAGCGGAGCCAGAAAGAGCGCATACCAGTAACCCACACCGAACTTGTCCAGCAGGATCCAGGCCGCAAAGGCGCCCAGCATGTAGAGCGCGCCATGGGCGAAGTTGACGATGTCCAGCAGGCCGAAGATCACCGCCAGGCCCAGGCTGAGCATGGCGTAGAACGCCCCATTGACCAGGCCCAGCATGAGCTGGCCCAGGAAGGCCTGGTGCGGTATGCCGAAGATCTCCATCGATCTCTTTCTTCTAGGGTTGACGCACACGGCGCCCCCGGCCTTCAGACCAGGGGCGCCGCCTGCTCATGCAGTTGCCAAAGGGTTTACTTCTTGACCAGCGAGCAGCGCGATTCGGCCAAGGTGGTGAAGGCCTGGTCGCCGGGCACCTTGGCCACGAGCTTGTAATAGTCCCAGGGGGTGGTGGACTCCTTCGGAGCCTTGACCTGGTAGAGGTACATGTCGTGGATCAGGCGACCATCGGCGCGGATGGTGGCGTTCTGGTGGTAGAAGTCCGAGATCTTCATCTTCTTGAGCTCGGCCATCACCTTGTCGGCATCGGTGGTGCCCACGGCCTGTACGGCCTTGAGGTAGGTCATGGCGGCCGAGTAGTCGGCCGCCTGGATGCTCGAAGGCATGCGCTTGAACTTCTCGAAGAAGCGCTTGGCGAAGGCGCGGCTGGCGTCGTCCTGGTTCCAGTACCAGCTGTCGGCCAGCTGCAGGCCCTCGGTGGTACCCAGGCCCAGGCTGTGCACGTCGTTAATGAACACCAGGAGACCGGCGACCTTCATGGTCTTGTTGATGCCGAACTCACGGGCGGCCTTCATGGCATTGATGGTGTCGCCGCCGGCATTGGCCAAGGCCAGAATCTGGGCCTTGGAGCCCTGGGCCTGCAGCAGGAAGGACGAGAAGTCCGAGGCATTGAGCGGGTGGCGCACCGAGCCGGCCACCGAGCCGCCGTTGGCCTTGACCACGGTGGTGGCGTCGGCCTCCAGGGAGTGACCAAATGCGTAGTCGGCGGTCAGGAAGTACCAGCTCTTGTTGCCGGCTTTGACCAGGGCCGAGCCCGCCACCTTGGCCAGGGCCACGGTGTCATAAGCGTAGTGCACGGTGTAGGGCGAGCAGTCCTCATTGGTCAGGCGCGAGGAGCCGGCACCGATCACGATGTAGGGGCGCTTCTTCTCGGATGCCACCTTGGACATGGCAATGGCCGTGCCGGAGCTGGTGCCGCCGATCAGCATGGACAGGCCGTCCTTGTCGATCCATTCGCGGGCCTTGGAACTGGCCACGTCGGCCTTGTTCTGGTGGTCGGCGGTCAGCACTTCAATGGGCCGTCCGAGCACCCTGCCGCCGAAGTCCTGCACGGCCATCCTGATCATTTCGGCGCCGGCCGGGCCGTCGATATCGGCATAGAGGCTGGACATGTCGGTGATGAAACCGATCTTCACGGGGCCGGGCGCCTGCGCCTGGGTGCCAATGGTGCCTAAGGTGCCGACGGCCAAGGCCAGGGCTGCTGCGAGGGTCTTGAGTTTCATGGTTGTTTCCTCTCGGGTGGTCAATGAAAAAAGATCAGACGCCCAGGTAGTCCTGAAGCATCTTCGTATTGCCAGCCAGCTCTGACTGGGCGAACTGCTGCACGATGCGGCCGTGCTCCATCACGTAGAAGCGGTCGGCCAGAGGCGCGGCGAAGCGGAAGTTCTGCTCGACCAGCACCACGGTGTAGCCCTTGGCCTTGAGCATGCGGATGGTCTCGGCCAGTTTTTGTACGATGACCGGCGCCAAGCCCTCGGAAATTTCGTCGAGCAGCAGCAGGCGGGCACCGGTGCGCAGGATGCGGGCCACCGCCAGCATCTGCTGCTCCCCGCCCGACAAGCGGGTGCCCGGGCTGGCAGCGCGCTCCTTGAGGTTGGGGAACATGGCGTAGATCTCATCGAGGCCCATGCCACCACTGGCAATGGTCGGGGGCAGCATCAGGTTTTCCTCGGCCGAGAGGCTGGCGAAGATGCCGCGCTCTTCCGGGCAATAGCCAATGCCCAGGCGCGCCACCTTGTGGGCCGGCAACCGGATGGCCTCTTGTCCACGAATGCGAATGGAGCCGGTGCGCGCGCCCGTCAGGCCCACGATGGCCCGCAGGGTGGTGGTGCGACCGGCGCCGTTGCGGCCCAGCAAGCACACCACCTCGCCTTCGTTCACGGTGAGGTTCACGCCATGCAGGATGTGCGACTCACCGTACCAGGCGTTGAGCTTGTCGATGTGCAGGAATTCAGCGGCCATCAGTGCGCTCCCACCAGCTCGGTGTCGGCCGCGCCCATGTAGGCCTCGATCACCAGGGGATTGCGCGAGACTTCTTCATACGGGCCGTCGGCGATCACCGCGCCGCGCTGCAGGACCGTGATGCGGTCGGCGATGCGCGAGACCACGTTCATGTTGTGTTCCACCATCAAGATGGTGCGGCCGCTGGAGACCTTCTTGATGAGCTGCGTGACACGGTCCACATCCTCGTGGCCCATGCCCTGGGTGGGTTCGTCCAGCAGCATCAACTCGGGCTCCAGCGCCAGGGTGGTGGCCAGCTCCAGGGCGCGCTTGCGACCGTAGGGCAGGTTGACGGTGAGCTCGTCCTCGAAGTCTTGCAGGTCCACCTCGGCCAGCAGCTGGCGAGCGCGCTCATGCAGGGGCCAGAGGGTTTTTTCCGAGCGCCAAAAATGAAACGAGGTGCCCAGCTGGCGCTGCAAGGCGGCGCGCACGTTCTCCAGCACCGTCATGTGGGGAAAGACCGCTGAAATCTGAAAGGAGCGCACGATGCCACGGCGCGCGGTCTGGGCGGGCTTTTCGTGCGTGATGTCCACACCATTGAAGGTGATGCTGCCGGCGCTGGGCGGCAGGAACTTGGTCAGCAGGTTGAAGAAAGTGGTCTTGCCGGCACCATTGGGGCCGATCAGGGCATGGATATGGCCGCGCTGGACCTGCAGGTCCACCTGGTTGACCGCCACGAAGCCCTTGAACTCCTTGGTCAAGCCACGCGTTTCCAGAATGATCTCTGCCACCAAGACATGCTCTCCTTGTTATGTGATCGGCCTTGGCCGTCTGTGTTTGGGAATCCTAGGTCAGGGTAGGGGGCTTGGCTATGAGGGTTATGGAGAGGTAGGGGCTTCTACTTGAACAAGCAGCGCATGCCCTGGGCCCGCCTAGCCATCAGATGACGCACCACCAACCCAGGCACCAGCCGAACAGCCACTGCGCCAGCGCATCGAGCAGGCTGCCCAGCAGCAGCACCGGAACGCCCAGGTAGACCATGCACCACAGTGCCCCTGCCAGCGTGAGGCGGGGCTTGGACAAATCGTGGCCCAGGATGGTGTGCTCAGCGGTTTTTTTCATGATTAGGCTCGGCAGATCGCATTGTGGAGCAAGCGACCAGGCCGCGGCCGAGCTTCGTATGATGAGGCCCCATGAAGGTGAGTTGGAATCAGATAGACCGGGCCGGCTGGCAGACTTTTCACACGCAGCACGGCGGCTCGCTGCAGCAGGCCTGGGCCTACGGCGAGGCCATGCGCACCCTGGGCGTGCAGGTGCACCGTGCCCACATCGAGGTGGACGGCGCTGTGCGGGGACTGGCGCAGTTCATTTGCCGCCGGGTGGCCGGCTACCTGAGCCTGGCTTCGTGCACGCGCGGGCCAGTCTGGGCCCCATCGCTCACGGGCACAGAGCGACAAGTGGCTTACCGCGAACTGCAGCGCTCAGTGCCGGTGCGGCCTCTGCGCATCGCCCTGCTCTCACCCAATACCGGGGCGCAAGAGCTGCAGGCCCAAGAGATGGCCAGGCTCCACCGCGTGATGACCGGCTACTCCACCGTGTTGTGCGACCTGCGCCGCAGCACGGCAGCTCTGCGGGCCGACCTGGACGGCAAGTGGCGCAACCGCCTGGCCAAGGCCGAAGCCGAGCTCAGCCTGCGCGTGCAGGTCCAGGCCGACCGGCAGGCCTGTGAACAGTTGCTCAGGCGCGAAGGCGAGCAGCGCATGAGCCGGGGCTTTCATGGCCTGCCCACCGAGCTGGTGGGCGCCTACATCGATGCCCATGACAAGCCCTCGCAGGCCTATGTGATGAGCACCGCACGGCAAGGCAAAGAGTTGGCCGGCGCCATGCTCTTCCTCTTTCATGGACGCGGTGCCACTTACCACATGGGCTGGTCCAGCGACGAAGGCCGGCGCCTGAACGTGCACAACCTGCTGCTGTGGCGGGCCATCGAACACCTGCAGGGCCAAGGTTTCGAGCAACTCGACCTGGGCGGCGTGAACACGCACGAGCTGCCCGGCATCTCCCGCTTCAAGCTGGGCACCGGTGGCCAGGTGCTGACGCTGGCAGGCACCTTTTTTTAAAAAAGGGGCGCCACCAAAGCAAAACGCCCGGTCGTGGACCGGGCGTTTTGAAGATGTGGAGCGGGAAAACGGTCTCGAACCGTCGACCTCAACCTTGGCAAGGTTGCGCTCTACCAACTGAGCTATTCCCGCAGGGCACCACCGAAGTGGTCAAGGAAAAAGCCCATTGATTGCAATGGGCTCATCCGTGTTGATGCGGGTGAGTTTAACAGGAAAGCCAGGGCGCCACGGCCCTGCTGGCCTCACTCACCCTTGATGCCGTTGTCGGCGATGGCCTTGCCATAGCGGGCGAGCTGGCTGCTCACCAGAGCGGTGACCTGCTGAGGCGTGGTGCCATTGGAACGCAGGCCCAGGGCCGCATAGCGTTCCTTGATCGATGGATCCGCCAGGGCCTTGACCACCTCGCGGTGCAGCCGGGTCGTGATCTCGCTGGGCGTGCCCTTGGGCGCGGTCAGGGCGAACCAAGTGCTGTACTCGAAGCCCTGAATGCCTTGCTCCTTGAGCGTGGGGCTGTCCGGGTACTCGGGATGGCGGGCATCGGTCATCACGCCGATGAGCCGCATCTTGCCGGCCTTGGCCAGCGCCGCCACGGTGGCGATGCCCTGGAAGGTCACATCAACCTGGCCGGCAGCCACGTCCTGCGCGGCATTGCTGGCGCTACGGTACGGCACATGCTTGATGTCAATGCCGGTGTGCGAGGCAAACAGTGCGCCGCCCAGGTGCTGGGGGCTGCCATTGCCGCCGGAAGCGTAAGTGATGCGGCCGGGCGCAGCCTTGGCGGCGCGCACCAGATCAGCGGTTGTCTTGTAGGGCGAGTTGGTAGCAACCGCCACACTGAACTCGATGGTGGCGACCTGAGAGATGTGGGCAAAGTCGGTGACGGGGTTGAAGGGCGTGTTCGGGTTCAGGTTGGGCACCATGGTGAGCACGCTGTCATTGAAGCCGCCGATGGTGTAGCCGTCGGGCGCCGCCTTGGCCAGCCGATCGGCACCAATGAGGCCGGCCGCCCCCGTGATGTTCTCCACCACGATGGACTGGCCCATGTTCTCGGACATCTTCTGCGCCAGAAGGCGCGCGGCCACGTCGACTGCGCTGCCAGCGCCCAGCGGCACGATCATGCGGATCGGCTTGTTGGGATAGCCGGCCTGGGCATGGGCCATCGGTGCGACGGCGGCCAGGCTGGTGGCCGCAGCCAGCGTCAGCGCCAGGCGCCGGCTGCACAGGGACAAGAGGGGGTGCTTCATGGGATCTCCTTGAGGGTTTTTGTAGAGGCTAGGGTCAGAGTGAGAGGCCGAGGGCGCGAATGGCGTTCTCGCCCAGAATGGCGAGCCGGTCATCGTCGCTGAGCTCCGGGGTGGCCATGATGTGGCCCACCGGGTCGTCCTCCCAGGGGATGGGGTGGTCGGTGCCGATCATGATCTGCGAGCTGCCCACCTCGGCAGCCAGGTGGCGCAGGGCCTCGCCGGTGAAGACCAGGGCATCGAAATAGATCTGGCGGATGTACTCGGTCGGCTTTTTCTTGAGCACGATCTCGGGGTTGCAGTTCTGCGGCGAGACAAAGCAGCTGCGGTCCATGCGCGGCGCGTACGAGCCCAGGAAGCCGCCACCGTGCGCGCCCAGCACCTTGAGCTCGGGGAACTTGTCGAACACGCCCTCGAAGATGAGTTTTTGCAGTGCGATCGTGGTGTCCAGCGGGTTGCCGATCACATTCGACAACCAGCCATTGCCTTTCAAGCGTGCCTGCAGCTCGGGTGTGCTCTGCGGGTGGATGAACAGCATCACGCCCAGCTCCTGCGCCTTGGCCAGCACCGGATGGAATTGAGGCAGAGCGAAGTCCTGACCTGCCACGCTGCCGCCGATGGCCGCGCCCTTGAGGCCCTGCTTGCGCACCGCCTCCTCCAACATGGCCACGGCCAGCTCGGGGAACTGCATGGGCAGCGAGGCAAAACCAGCCAAGCGCTTGGGGTGGCGGGCGCTCAGCTCGGCGAGGTTGTCGTTGTGAATTCGGCAGATCGCCTCGGCCGTTTCCTTGTCTTTCTTGTACCAAAAGGGGTTGATGCTGAGCACCTGCAGATCGACGCCCATGCGGTCCATGGCCTCGAAGCGGGCCGCCAACTGCGGGTCCACCTGCAGGAAGTGCTCGGGCACGCCCTTGACCGGCGGCAGCACGGCCTTGGCTTCGTCACCCATGAGTTCGAGCGCCCCCTGGAAATAGCAGTGCGCATGCACGTCGACCGTGCGGGCACGCTTGCCGCGGATCACCACCGGCGCGCGGCGTGGCGAGGCGCCGCCACTGCCTTCGGGCGCCACGGGCAGGCCCGAGCAGCCACAGAACCAGAAACCGCGGCCCGAATGGCTGTGCGCGGAGGGATTGAGCCAATTCTTCAACATGGAATCTTTCAGGAAGCAGAAGGGGACGCGGCAGCGCGCTCGATGGCACGCACCATGCGGTTGTGCGCGCCGCAGCGGCACAGGTGTTTTTCCAGGGCCTGGACGATGTCCTCACGACGGGGCGCCGGCTGGCGCTCGAGCAGCGCAGCCGCGGAGGTGATCACCCCCGAGACGCAGTAGCCGCACTGGGCAGCACGCTCCTCAAGAAAGGCTGTCTGCACGGGATGGGGGCGCTCGGGCGTGCCCAGGCCTTCGAGCGTGCGCACCTGGCGGCCCTGGAGCGACCACACCGGCAGGTTGCACGAGGTCTGCGGCTGGCCATCGACCAGCACCATGCAGGCGCCGCATTCGCCCTGGCCGCAGCCGAACTTGGGGCCGCTCAAGGCCAGTTCATCGCGCAGCACCGACAGCAAGGGGGTTTTGTCATCGCCGTCAAAGTGCACGGCTTGTCCGTTGACATGGAACATGGGCTTGGAATCCTTGGGGGTACTCATGCAGCCTCCGCGGCATGGACGGCGCGCAACAGCGCGTCGGGGCTCAGGGGCAGCTCGCGCACGCGCACACCCAGCGCGTCGTGCACGGCATTGGCCAGTGCGGCCGCCACGGGGCCCTGGGCGGCTTCGCCGGCCCCAATGGGCGGCTCGTCCGGCCGGTCGATGACGTGCACGCGCACGCGTGGCACTTCACTGAAGCGCAACACCGGGTAGCTGAGCCACTCGTTGCTGGTGATGGCCTCGCGGTCAAAGGTGAGCTGCTCTTTAAGGGCCCAGCTGGTGCTCTGGATGGCGCCGCCCTCGATCTGGTTGATCACGCCGTCGAGGTCGACCACCATGCCGACATCGACCGCCACGTCCAGGTCAAGCACCCTCACCTGCTCGTCCACTTGCACGCGCGCGATCACAGCGCACCAGGCGCCGGAATTTTTGTAGCGGGCCCAGGCCAGGCCGTGGCCCACGCCCTCGGGTTCCTCTGCACGGCGGCCCCACCACTCGGAGCGTTGCACCACCGCCTCCAGCACGGCCAGTGCGCGCGGATCTTGCAGGTGGCGGCGCCGGAAGGCCAGCGGGTCCTGGCCGGTCTGCAGGGCCAGCTCATCCATGAAGGACTCGATGGCGAACACATTGGCGAAGGCACCGAGGGCGCGCATGGCCGAGGTGCGCAGGGGCGCCACGGTCAGGCGGTGCATGAGCACCTCCAGGTGCTCGAAGGCGTAGCCGGGCACGGCGTTGCGGTCAGCACCGCCGCCGGCCGCCAGCGGCGGGTTGATGGGCAGCGGCAGCGCGGTGGCCTGGGCCCGCTCACTGGCGGCCAGCAGGGCCGGCAGGGGTGCGCGGCCGGGGCGCGAGCTGTAGCCGTTGGCCCAGAGTTCATGCTGCCAGTGGGTGATCTGGCCGGAGGCATCCAGGCGCGCCTGCATGGCCACGCGGTGGGCCGAGCCCACCGGGCTGTGGGTGAGCTCGTCGGCGCGCGACCACAGCACGCGCACGGGCTGGCCCGGGCAGCGCAGCGCCATGAGCACCGCGTCGAGAGCCACGTCGTCGGCGCCGTTGTGGCCATAGCAGCCCGCGCCCTCGACATGGTGCAGCGTGATCTGCTCCTTGGCCACGGGCTTGCTTTCCTGCGCCAGCGCCTTGACCAGATCGTCGCGCAAGTTGTGGATGCCCTGGCTGTGTGTCCACACTTCAAGCTGCTGGCCGTCCCAGCGCGCCAGCGCGCACGAGGTGCCAATGGAGGCATGGGCCAGGTAGGGCTTGAAGAACACCGCCTGGTGCTGCAGGCCATCGGACGGCCATTCACCCCGCGACCGGCTTTGGCCG
Organism: Comamonadaceae bacterium; assembly: GCA_027486255.1. Classification (GTDB taxonomy): domain Bacteria; phylum Pseudomonadota; class Gammaproteobacteria; order Burkholderiales; family Burkholderiaceae_C; genus Polaromonas. Next base: position 20,673 of record JAIXPL010000022.1, on the reverse strand, counting down.
CGTTCGGCGGGCACGGTGGTGTCGTTCGGCGCCGAGGTGAGAAAGTCCTCCAGCGCATGCATGTCCGGCAGAGGAGCGCCGGCCTGCCACTGAATGCGCGTGCCCAGCCGGGTGGCCGCGGCGTCGGCCGCACGCTCGGAGGCGGCCACCACAGCGATGAAGCGGCCATCGGCCCAGCAGCGCACGCCTGCCGGCAGGGCCGCCACATCCTCGGCGGGCCAGTGCGCCAGGGTGGCATCCATCGTGGGCGGGCGCAGCACCCGGCCATGGAGCATGCCGGGCAGGCGCAGGTCTTGAATAAAACGGGGGCGGCCGAACACCTTGTCGGCCAGGTCCACACGTTGTACGTCGGCACGGCCCAGCAGCCTGCGCTGGCTGGCCGGCTTGGGGCGGGCGGTGCCCGGGCATTCGATGTCCAGGTCCACGGCCTGCAGCAGGTGCGAGTAGTCGCCCAGATCGCGTCCGCCCGCCAGGAAGCGGCCTTCGCGCACCTCCATAGATTCAGGCGCCTGGCCGCTCAGGGCAGCGGCGCGGGCCAGGGCCATGGCGCGCACCTCGGCACAGGCCTGGCGCAGCGCACCGCCGCTGTCCTGCACCGACAGACTGCCCGAAGTCATGCCTTCGTCGGGGCCGCGCGCCGTGTTCGCGCTGTGCAGGCGCACCGCCGAAAGCGGCACGTCGAGTTCTTCCGCCACCAGCAGGCGCAGGGCCGTGAGGATGCCCTGACCGAGCTCCACCTTGCCGATAAACACGTCCACGATGCCCGGCTCACTGAAGGTCAGCCACTGGGACAGGCGGCGGTTGGTATGCAGGCTGCCTGGCAGCTGCGGCCGTCCATCCTTGCGGTCGATGACAAAGCCCCGGACAGGTGAAGCGGAAAGGTCGGACATGTGCGGTGGGATTTCCTGCGCAGGGTGGCGCCCTGGGTGAGGGAAGCGCGGCATCGCCGCCTGAAAAAAGCCAAGAGTTTAAAAACCAGCGCCGGGTGGGTCCAATGCCAATTGCGTCCCCGCCCATGCCGTTTTGTGATGGCCGGCTGCTGGAATGCCTCGGGTCATTGTGCAGCGCCGACGTACACCTCAGGCGTCTAGGGGTAAATCTTGAGCGCATCACAGGCTCTCAAGCCTAGACTTTATTGATCAAGTCTTCATTTAAACCCCTGGCGGGTTGTCCTGGCATGAACAAAGTCATCATCACCTGCGCCGTGACCGGAGCAATCCACACGCCCTCCATGTCGCCCTACCTGCCGGTGACGCCGGAAGAAATCATCGAGGCGGCCGTGGGCGCGGCCGAAGCGGGTGCCGCCATCATCCACCTGCACGCCCGCGACCCGGTGACAGGCAAGCCCGACCAGAGCCCCGAGGCCTTTGCGCGCTTTCTGCCGCAGATCAAGGCACGCACCAATGCGGCGCTGAACCTCACCAGCGGCGGCTCGCCCTTCATGACCATCGAGGAGCGCATCCAGCCCTCGATGAAGTTCGCCCCCGAGGTGGCCTCGCTGAACATGGGCTCGTTCAACTTTGCCTTGTTCCCCATGCTCGACCGCTTCAAGGAATTCAAGCACGACTGGGAACGCCAGCACCTGGAAAACAGCCGCGACCTGATCTTTCGCAACACCTTCAAGGACATCGAGTACGCCCTGGCCGCCTGCGCCGCCAATGGCACGCGCTTTGAGCTGGAGTGCTATGACATCGGTCATCTCTACAACCTGGCGCACTTTGCCGAGCGCGGGCTGATCAAGCCGCCTTTCTTCGTGCAGTCGGTCTTCGGCATCTTGGGCGGCATTGGCACCCACCCGGAGGATGTGGCCCACATGAAACGCACCGCCGACCGGCTGTTCGGCTCGGACTACCAGTGGTCGGTGCTCGGCGCCGGCCGCCACCAGATGCGCATTGCCGCCATGGCCGCCAGCATGGGCGGTAATGTGCGGGTGGGCCTGGAAGACAGCCTCTGGCTGGGCCGCGGCACGCTGGCGCAAAGCAATGCGCAGCAGGTGCGCCAGGTGCGGCAGATCATCGAAAGCCTGGGCCTGGAGATCGCCAGCCCCGACGAGGCCCGGCAGATCCTGTCCCTCAAAGGCCAGGACCAGGTGCGTTTTTAGCCTCAGCCCCTCCCCACCGAAGGAACACCCATGAACTCCCCGAAAAAAGAAGCCCCGCTCGCCGTCGTGACGGGCGGCAGCCGCGGCATCGGCCGCGCCATCGCGCTGGCCCTGGCGCACGAGGGCTGGAACGTCTGCATCAGCTACCTCTCGAACGCGGCTGCCGCCGAGGAGGTGCTCGCACAGATCCGGCAGGCCGGCCAGCAAGGTCTGGCGGTGAAGGCCGACATGGCCTCGCAAGACGACGTGCGCCAGCTGTTCGCGCAGGCGCAGCAGACGTTTGGCCGGATCGATGCGCTGGTGAACAACGCCGGCGTGATCGGGGCCCTGCGCTCCATCTTCGATGCCGATCAGGCGCATCTGCGCGGCGTCTTCGACGCCAACGTGCTCGGCTGCTTCTACTGCGCAGGCGAGGCCGCGCGCCGCATGTCCACCCAGCACGGCGGGCGCGGTGGCGCCATCGTGAACATGTCCTCGGTGGCGTCCCGCACAGGCGGCATGCCGCAGGAGGCGCACTATGCCGCCAGCAAAGGCGCGGTCGACAGCCTGACGCTGGCGCTGGCCAAGGAGCTGGCACCGCATGGCATCCGGGTCAATGCGGTGCGGCCGGGTCTGATCGACACCGAGATCCACGAGACCCACGGCGGCCAGACCACCCTGGCCAAGCTGGCGCCCACCGTGCCGATGGCGCGCGTGGGCCAGGCCGAGGAAGTCGCCAGCGTGGTGAGCTTCCTGTGCGGGTCCGCATCGAGCTACATCCACGGCGCACTGATCGACGTCTCAGGCGGCCGCTGAGCCCAGGCCCCTCTTTTCCCTTTCCAACCCGCTCTACAGGAGATCACCATGCAACGCAGACAGCTTATCGCCGGTGCCGCCGGCCTTGCCTCCTCGCTGGCACTGCCGGCCTACAGCCAGTCCGGCTACCCGAACCGGCCGATCAGGCTCCTTGTGCCCTACCCGGCCGGCGTTTCGCCCGATGTGATTGCCCGCGTGGTCGCTGAACGCTTGGGCCCCGCCCTGGGTCAGCCCATGGTGGTGGACAACCGCGCAGGCGCGGGCGGCATGATCGGCGCCGAGGCGGCGGCCACCATGGCAGCCGACGGCTACAACCTGTTCTACACGGTCAAGGCGGTGATGGCCATCGTGCCCCACCTGTACCCGCAGGCCAAGTACAACCCCTTGCGCGACTTCAAGGCCATCTCCCAGGTGCTGCTGGTGCCGCACATCATCACGGCCACGCCCAACGCACCCTACAACAACCTGGCCGAACTGGTGTCCTTCGCCAAGCGCAACCCCGGCAAGGTCACCTATGCCTCGCTGGGTGTGGGTTCCCAACCGCATGTGGCCATGGCCGCCTGGGCCAAACGCCTGGGCATAGAGCTCACCCATGTGCCCTACAAGACCGCACCTGGCCCCGACGTGATGAGCGGCGTGGTGGACCTCTACCTGGAGGCCTCCACCACCGCCATCCCCTCCATCCAGGGCAAGCGCATCAAGGCCCTGGCCACCTCGGGCGCCGAGCGTATTCCCGCACTGCCCGACCTGCCGACCGTGACCGAGTACAACCCCGAGCTGGACCCCCAGGGCGTGGTCGGTAGTTCCTGGCACACCTTCTTTGCCCCCGCCAACACGCCCGATGACATCGTGGCCAAGCTCAACACCGAGATCGTCAAGGTCGTCAGGACGCCGGAGGTGCAGGCCCGCTTGCGCTCCCTGGGCCTCACGCCCACGGGCACGCCGTCGGCACCCATCAACGCGGGCGTGGCAGCCGACCATGCGTACTGGGGTCGGTTGATCAAGGAATTGAACATCAAGGTCGAGTAAGCCTGGCGATGATCGTCGAACAGCGCACCTACACGCTCAAGCCCTTGCGCACGCAGGACTTCCTGGCCTTGTACGAACAGGCGGCCCTGCCTTTGCAGAAGAAGTACCTGGGACATCTGCTGGGCTTTTTCACCTCGGAGATTGGACCGCTCAACCAGGTGGTTCATCTCTGGGGCTTCGAGAGCCTGGCCGAGCGTGAGCGGCGGCGGCGCGAGATGGAGCAGGATCCGGCCTGGCCGCTGTACCTCAAGGCCCTGCGCGAACTCGACGTGGTGCTGACCCAAGAGACCAAGATGCTGCGTTCGACCGCCTTCTCGCCGGTGTGATGGGGGAGCCCACCACCGGCGAGGTGCTCGCCATGCTGCGCACCATGTGCCTGGTGCGCGACTTCGAGGAAGCCGCAGGTGCCGCCCTGCGCGCTGGCCATGTGCGTGGGTCCGTGCACCAGTACAGCGGTCAGGAGGCGGTCGCCGCCGGCGTCTGCTTTCACCTCAGCCGCAGCGACTATGTGTCCAGCCACCACCGGGGTCATGGCCATGCCATTGCCAAGGGGGTCTCGCCGGTCCGCATGATGTGCGAACTGTTCGGACGCCAGGGGGGCACCTCGGACGGCAAGGGTGGCTCCATGCACATTGCCGACTTCTCAATGGGCATGCTGGGGGCCAATGGCGTGGTGCCCGACGGCGTGACCATTGCCGTGGGCGCGGCCCACGCGCTGAAGATGCAGAAGAAGTCCGCCATCGTGGTGGCCTTTTTCGGCGACGGTGCCATGAACCGGGGGCCGCTGTTTGAGGCCTTCAACTGGGCCCAGCTCTTCAAGCTGCCTGTGCTGTTTGTGTGCGAAGACAACGGCTACTCCGTGACGCTGCGCACCCGTGAGTTCACGGGTGGCCCGCCGGCGGAAGATAGACCCGAAGCCTTTGGCATTCCCGTGTCGCGTGTGGACGGCACCGATGTGGTGGCGGTGGAACGCGCGGCTGCGGCCCTGATTGCCGAGGTCCGCGCCGGGGCAGGGCCGCGCTTTCTGCATGCGCGCACCCAGCGCTGGTACGGTCATCTGGCGCACGACGTGCAGCGCTACCGAGACCCCGAGGAGATCGCGCGTGCCCGCGAAGACGACTGCCTGCTGCATGCGCAGCGCTGGCTGGCTGAGCGCGGCATACCGGCCAAGGCGATGGCCGAGGTTCGTGAAGGCAGCCGCTTAGACATTGAGGCGGCTGTGGCGCAGGCGCTGGCGGCTCCCTGGCCCGACGTGGCCAGCGCTTTGACGGACGTGCAAGACGCAGGGGGGCCGGCATGACCTCCATGACTTACGCCCAGGCCGGCTGCCTGGCCCTGAAGCAAGAAATGGAACGCGACCTCTCGGTCTGGGCCCTGGGCGAGGACGTGGGCCCGGACGGTGGCGTGGCCGGGCAGTACCTGGGCCTGCAACAGCACTTCGGGCCCGAGCGCATCGTCGACACGCCTATTTCTGAATCCATGATCATGGCCGCCGCCATCGGCTCCTCGCTGCTGGGCATGCGCCCCGTAGCGGAGCTGCGCTATGCCGATTTCGCGCTGTGTGCGGCCGACGAAATCATCAACCAGGCGGCCAAAGCGCGCTACATGCTGGGCGGGCAGGTGCGGGTGCCGGTGGTGATCCGCCAGCCCATCGGCATGCGCTGGGGCATGGCGGCGCAGCATTCGCAAAGCAATGAGAACCTCTGGGTCGGCACGCCAGGCCTGGTGGTGCTGGCGCCGTCCACGCCGCAGGACAACCACGGCCTGCTCAAGGCCGCCATCCGCTCGGATGACCCGGTGGTCTACATGGAGCACAAGGAACTGTGGCTGGAGAGCGCCGAAGTGGACGAAGACGCCGGTCCGCTGGAGATTGGCCGTGCGGCATTGCGGCGCAGCGGCTCGGACATCACGCTGCTGAGCTGGTCCAGCACGGCACTGGCCTGCCAAGCTGCCGCCGAGCAGCTGGCCACCCAGGGCATCGAGGCCGAGGTGATCGACCTGCGCACCCTCTGGCCCTGGGACCGAGAGACCGTGTTCGCCTCCGTGCGCAAGACCGGGCGCATTCTGGTGGCCCATGAATCGACCCAGGTGGGTGGGCTGGGCGGGGAGCTGCTGGCCGACATCAGCCAGGCCTGCTTCTCCAGCCTGCGCACCGCGCCGCGCCGGCTGGGCTCGCCGCGCATTCCGGTGCCCTATTCCAAGCCGCTGGAAGATGTGTGCCGGGTGGGCGCCGAACGCATTGCGGCGCTGGCCGCGCAGATGTGCGTGGCGTCGGCCACCTGAGGCCACTCTGAAGGCCCTGAGGCTGCGTCAGCGCGCCGTCTTCGTGCGGGAAGCCGCCCGCTTGGCCGCCGGCCTGGCCTTGAGCGCCTCGGGCGCGAAACTCGCCAGCAGCTGGGGGTAGGTGGACTGCGCGCCAGAGAGGAAATTGTCGACGGCAAAGCCCACCTGACGCATGAAGTCGACGTTGATGCGTGTCTTGTAGACGTGCTGGCGCATGGCCATGTAGAAGATGCCGCCGTGCAGGTTCCAGACGAACTCGATCTCCTGCTCGCTGATGGGCACGGCCGAATCGGCCAGGCCGCATTCGTGGCGCAGTTCACGGCAGTAGGCGGGCATGAGCTGCTTGCGCACCAGCTGGATGTAGCGCTGATTGAGCTCGGGACGCGACAGGCCCGCATGTAGGTAAATGCGGATCCAGTCGGGCCGATAGGTGGCCTCGGAATACTGGCGGTAGAACTCGATCAGCCGCTCCCGCAGCGTGATCGAGCGGTCTTCCAGTAGCCGGATCCAGGCCGGGTTCCAGCGCCCTTCGAAAACGGTCTGATAGACCCGCTCGACCAGCTCCTGCTTGTTGCGAAAGTAGCGGTACAGCAAAGGCTGGGTGATGCCCAGCCGGCTGGACAGCTCGCGGGTCTGGCCGGCAAAGCCGACTTCCGAGAAATAAGCGATCGCGCCATCAATGATCTGGCGCTCACGCTCAGCCGGCGCCAGCCTGAGCTTGGCGCTCGGGGCTGCGGCCGTCTTTTTTCCCAGGACAGTGGCCCGAGAGCTGTCTTTCAAACCAGGGCGCCCTTACTCGCCCTTGATGCCGTTGTCGGCGACGAGCTTGCTGTATTTGGCGATTTCGTCGCGCAGGAAAGCCCTGAACTCATCCTGCGTGGATGCCATGGCTTCCACACCCAGACCGGCAAAGCGCTCCTTGAGGTCGGGGTCGGCCATGACTTTGACCAGTGCAGCCTGGTAGTTGTCGACCACCGCTTTGGGCGTGCCAGCCGGCAGGAACACGCCCCACCAGTTTTCGGCCACCAGGCCCTGCACGCCGGACTCGGCAAAGGTCGGAATGTCGGGGAACAGGCGCGAGCGCTTGCCGCTGGTAATGGCCAGGGGGCGCAGACGGTTGCTCTTGAGGTGCTGAGACACCGGCAGTGCATCGGACACCATCATGTTGATGTGGCCGGCCAGCAGATCGTTCACTGCCAGGCCGCCGCCCTTGTAGGGCACGCTGACCAGTTTGATCTGCGCCTGGCGCATCAGCAGCTCACCGCCGAGGTGGGCCATGCTGCCAGGGCCGCTGGTGCCAAAACTCAGGGAGCCGGGCCTGGCGCGCGCCGCAGCGATGAACTCTCCCAGGTTCTTGTAGGGGGAGCTGGCGGGCACGGCCAAAATGTTGGCGCCAGTGGCGGTCAGGGAGACGGGGATGAAGTCCTTGTCCATGTTGTAGGGCACCTTGCTGATCAGCGGATTGACCGCGGCGGGGCCGAGGTTGCCGATGACAAAGGTGTAGCCGTCGGCTGCCTGGCGGGCAGCGAACTCCATGCCGATGGAGCCAGCAGCGCCGGGCTTGCTTTCAATGACGACGGGCTGGCCCCAGTGTTCGCTGAGCTTCTGGCCCATGATGCGGGCCATCAGGTCAGAGCTGCCGCCGGCGGGGTAGGTCACCACCAGCCGCACCGGCTTGTTCGGAAAGTTCTGGGCCTGAGCCGACAGGGGCAGCAGGCAGGCGCAGGCCAGGGTGGCAAGAAGGCGTGGAACGGATCGGCGAGTCATCAGCACTTGTGTCATCAAAGTCTCCTCATTCTGGTTGGATGCCAGCGTGCGAATCCAAGTTTTCCCGCATTGGCTGGACATCTCAATTTACCTTATCATCTGCTAAACAAGCAACCTTAGGACTTTCCCCATGCTTCACACGCCCAGCCCCGCCGGCCGCGCGGATCAGACCCTGTCCCTGAACATGAAGCTGCTCGCCCACCACGAGCTCGACGGCTTCGGCGGCATGGGCGAAGGCATGGGCATGCAGCTGACCGATGACGGCCGCCGCATCCTCTGGATGGCGCACGAGTCAGCGCCCAAGAACTTCTCGGGCGTGGACGTCACCGACCCGAGCAACCCGCGCCTGATCGTGCAGACCGAGTTGCCGCACATGCAGCTGCGCTCGAATTCACTGGACGTGGTGGGCAATATCCTGGCCGTGGCCTACCAGGCCAGCAGTGTGGGCATCAAGCCGGCCGGCGTGGACCTGTTCGACGTGAGCGTGCCCGAAAAACCGCGGCTGCTCTCGCACTTCGATTGCTCGGGCCCCTACTCGCGCGGCGTGCACGCGGTGTGGTTTGTCGATGGCAAGTACCTGCACATGGCAGCCGGCTCGGCCGACTTCAAGCCGCGCAACCCGCTGGACGACCAGTTCTACCGCATCCTCGACGTGTCGGACCCGACCAAGCCCTTCGAGGCCGGCCGCTGGTGGTTTCCGGGCACGCGCGAGGGCGATGAAGCGCCTCCCCCGCCCCGGCTTCCGGCCAAGTTCGACACGGGCTTTCGCACCCACAACACCAACGTGTTCCCTGAGCGGCCCGACCGCGCCTTTGTGGGCTACATCGATGGCGGCGCCGTGGTGCTGGACATCTCGGACCTGTCGAACATCAAGGTGGTGTCGCAGTGGAACCATTCGCCGCCCTTCAACGGTTTTACCCACACGGTGCTGCCGCTCTTTAACCGGGGGCTGTGGATCGTCAGCGACGAATGCGTGCAGGACAACGGCGCCGACTGGCCCAAGCTGGTGTGGGTGGTCGATGCGCGCAACGAGGCCAACCCCGTGCCCATCGGCACTTTCCCGGCCCCGCCGTATGACGCGTTTGCCAAGCGCGGTGGACGCTTCGGCGCGCACAACCTGCACGAGAACCTGCCGGTCCCCACGTCCTTCCGTTCGGACACGCTGATCATCGGCACCTTCTTCAATGCCGGCGTGCGCGTCTACGACACCACCGACCCCTACCGCGTGGAAGAAGTGGCTTACTTTGTGCCGGGCGCGCCCAAGCTCTCGCCGGCCGGCGCGATTCAGCTCAATGACGTGTATGTGGATGACCGCCGCATCGTCTACACCGTCGACCGCTTCACCGGCGGCCTCTACATCCTGGAGCTCACCATCTGAACGGGATGCAGGCTTCGTTCACCCGCGATCCGCTGGCCGGGCGGATCCCGGTCACTCTGATCACAGGCTTTCTGGGCAGCGGCAAGACCACGCTGATCTCCAAGCTGGTGCGCCATGCCGACATGCAGCGCGTGGCGGTGGTGATCAACGAGATTGGCGAGATCGGCATCGACCACGACATCGTCTCGATGTCCTCGGAAAACATCGCGCTGCTGGCCAACGGCTGCATCTGCTGCTCGGTGCGCACCGACCTGCAAGAAACCCTGCGCGACCTGTTCGCGCGCCGCCGCGTGGGCCAGGTGGCCGATTTCGACCGCGTGATCATCGAGACCACCGGTCTGGCCGATCCCGCGCCCGTGGTGCAGACGCTTACCAGCGACACACTGCTGGCCGCGCAATTCCGGCTCGATGGCCTGGTCACCTTGGTGGATGCGGTCAACGGCGCGGGCCAGCTGGCCAGCCACGGCGAGTCGATCAAGCAAATCGCGCTGGCCGACAAGGTGTTCATCACCAAGACCGACCTCGCCACACCCGAGGCCATTGAGGCGCTGCAGGCCGCGATCCAGCAGATCAACCCAGGAGCGGGCATGCAGATGCTGCACCAAGGCGAGATCGAGCCCTCGGCCCTCACGGGCCTGGGCCTGACCAGCGCACGCGCCGGCCCACAGACCCTGAGCTTTCTGGGCGAATCGCTGGCGGGCGATGGCTCGGGCGGCGAGCGCCGCTTGTTGGCGAAGTCGGCGATTCACGATGGCACCATCCGCACCCTGTCGCTGCGCTTTGACAAACCCTTCACCTGGGCCGCCTTTTCCTCGGCCATGGAACTGCTGACCACCCTGCGCGGGCCGGACATGCTGCGCGTCAAGGGCATCGTCAACGTGGAGGGCGCGCCGGTGGTGGTGCAAGGCGTGCAGCACCTTTTTCACGCCCCGGTCACACTGGACCGCTGGCCCAGCGCTGACCAAGACTCGCGCCTGGTCTTCATCACGCGCCACATCGAGGAGCGCACCATCCGCAATCTCCTCGAGGCCGTGGCCGACGCCACCCGCCCGCCGCCTTCGGCCTGAGGCGAGGGCCAGCTCAGGCGACGTTCGGACGCAGGCTCAGGCCTTGCCTGCGCCCTGCAGCCACCAGGTGAGCAGCTGGGTGCAGTCGGCCTCGTCCAGGCCCTGCTGGCCGGCCTGTTCAAAAGTCTTGAGCACCAAGGAAGTGACCGGCAGCTGGTAGTGGTTGGCGCTGCCCTGGTCCAGCATGGACTTGAGGTCCTTGCGCATGGTGGCCACGTTCACCGTCACGCCGCCCGGCTGGCCGGCCAGGGCCTGGGCGATCATGGAGCCGCGCACCTTGAGCATGTTCGGGCCGCCCGAGGTGTCGGCCAGGATGTCGACCACGCGCTTGGGGTCCAGCCCCAGGGGCTGCAGCAGCGACAGAGCCTCGGACAGGGTCTGCCAGTACACCATCAGGGGCAGATTGATGGCCAGTTTCATGACGGCACCCGAGCCCAGCTCGCCGACATGCTCCAGGCGGCGGCACAGCAGCTCCAGCACCGGGCGGGCGCGCTCGAGGTCGGCCGCCTCACCACCCGCAAAGCCCAGGAGCTTGCCTTCCAGGGCCGGGCCCACGCTGCCGCCCACGGGGCACTCGAGGTAGTGCGCACCGGCCGCGCGCACCAGGGCGCCATTGGCACGGGTGGTGTCGGCACTCACGGTGCTCATGTCGATGAACAGCTGCCCCTGGGGCTTGGCCGACAGCAGGCTGTTGGCGCCCTCGTACACCGAGCGCAAGGCGGCGGCATCGGTCACGATGCTGATCACCACATCAGCGGCGGCCGCCAGGGCTGGCAGACTGGTGGCCACGCTGGCGCCCAAATCCTTGAGCGGCTGGGCACGCTCGGGCGTGCGGTTCCACACCGTGACCTGGTGGCCCTGGCCGAGCAGACGCTTGGTCATGGCACTGCCCATCTTGCCCGTACCAACGATACCGATATGCATGCTTGTCTCCTTGTGGTAAAAATTGCAAGTGATCATAAGATAAACAGCAAAGTTCGCGCAGGGCCTTGAGCCCAAGCCGCGACCCTCGCCCCGCCCATCCTAGGAGACCGTCTTGTTCTACACCTGCTCACCCGAGTGCACCAACCCCAGCCACCAGCATGGCCCACGCTCTGCGCTGGCCACAGCCTCTGCCAACAAGGCCCGCGCCAGCGTCGCTCGCCCCGTGGTGCGCAACCGGGCCGGCAAGAGCAAGGTGATCGACCTGCATTGCCACTATCTCAATCCCGTGGTGAACGCCAAGACGGCGCACCTGAACGCCGGCCAGTACGACCCCACGGTGATCTTTGCCAACAAGCTGACGAACGAGACCAACGTCAAGCAGATGAAGACGCGCGCGCCCAAGCTCACGGGCGTGGAGGAACGCCTCAAAGACATGGACCGCATGGGCGTGGACATCCAGGCCGTGTGCCCGGCGCCGTACCACTTCTTCTATTTCACCGAGCCGGCCTACGGCGCCGAGCTGGCCCGCGAAGTCAATGAAGGCATCGCCAAGCTGGCGGCCGACCACCCGGACCGCTTTGTGGGCCTGGGCAGCGTGCCCCTGCAAAATTCACAGCTGGCCATTCGCGAGCTGGAGTACGCCGTCAAGAAGCTGGGCCTGCGCGGTGTGGAGATCTGCACCAACGTCAACGGCAAGAACCTGACCGATCCCAGCCTCAAGCTCGACAAGTTCTTTGCCCGCTGCGAAGAGCTCGGCGTGGTGATCTTCATGCACCCGCTGGGCTACACCCAGGGTGACCGCCTGACCAACCACTATTTCAACAACGTGATCGGCAACCCGCTGGAGTCCACCGTGGCGGTCTCGCACCTGATCTTTGACGGCGTGATGGCCCGCTACCCCAAGCTCAAGGTGATCGTGGCGCACGGCGGCGGCTTCGTGGCGCACTACTGGGCCCGCATGGACCACGCCTGGGGCGCGCGCGCCGACTGCCGCACGGTGATCAAGCGCAAGCCGTCCTCGTACCTGGAGAAGTTCTACTTCGACACCATCACCCACGACCCGGAAATGCTCAAGCGCCTGATCGAGCGCTTCGGCGCCGACCACGTGGTGCTGGGCACCGACTACCCCTACGACATGGGCGACGAGGACCCGCTGGGCATGGTGGCCCAGGTCAAGCGCCTGCCCAAGGCCTCGCGCGACCTGATCACCGGCGGCAACGCCGCCAAGCTGCTCAAGCTCAAGTTCTGAAGGCGCTGCAGCCCAAGCTGCCCTGGGCCACTCGCTGGCTACCAGCGGTAGCTCAGCTGCACGGCGAGCTGACTCAGGCGCATGCCTGAGGCAAACTGGGTAGAGAGGGACAGGCCTGCGCGCAGGCTCTGGCGGGCGTTGCTCACGCTCAGGCCCAGGCCCAGGTCGGTGAGGGGGCTGACCTGCGGCGCACGGAGCCAGGCGCTGGCACCCGCCACGCTGACTTCATGCGCAGGCTGCGAAGCGCCTGTGCTGAACACCCCACCCAGGCGAAACCAGGGCATCAAGCTGGCACCGGCTAGGCTCAGCGGCTGTGCCTCCACCATCACCCCCGCCCGCACCTGACCGAGGTTCAGCGTCTGCTCGCTGTAGCTCAGGCTCAGGCTCTGGGCACCGGTCTCGGTGAAGGCGCTGGAGCGGGTGCGTACCCAGGCCAGTCCTGCGTAAGGACTCCACACACCCCAGCTCTGTTCCAGCCGCACACTGGCTTCGGCCTGGGCCTGCAGGTAAGCGCCCGTGCTGCGGCCGATGGCATGGAGGCCCGTCTCTCCCAGTTGACGGGTACTGCCGTGGCGCAGACTGCCCGCCCCCAGCGCAGCCGCCAAGCGCCAGGGCCCGGGCTCGTACACGCCGTACAGCGACAGTCCCTGGCTGGTGACCGACACCTGCTGCCCCACCCGGCGCGTCTGCAGTTCACCGAGGGACACCGCCACGCCCGCACGGGTGTCGTGCGTGTTCACCATCTCCAGACCCAGGCTCATGCCCTGGTGGCGCAGTGCCGAATCTCCCTAACTGCCGTCCTCGACATGCCGGTCGAGCCAGACACCGCGCTCGGCCACGCGGGGCGCCAGCACACGCTGGTGCAGGCTGCCCAGACCGCGCACCACACCCAGGGCGCTGTCGGCCATCACCTGAGCCGAGCTAAAGACCTCCGGGCCTGGCTTGAGCCTGAGGTAGACATCGTTGAGCTCGTAGGTGAGCTGCGGCAGGATGTAGGAGGCAAAGGCCGGTTCGTAGCTGACGCTCGCAAAAGTGCCGCTGAGGCCTGCACCTGCATGAACGATGTTGTAGGCCGAGCCCAGCGCAAAACGGCCGCTGCCCACCTTGACAGCGAGCGTGCCGGCCAATTGGGCCGAGCCCAGCACATTGAGCTGGTCGTGGCCCGTGCCTGGCACGGTGGACGGGGTCACCTCGATGCTCAGGGTGCCCGAGCTGCTTTGCGTGTAATCGGCCACGGTGAGGATGCCCACGCTGCCGCCAGGCGCCACGTTGCCGCTGTTGCTGAGCAGGCCATCGATGCGGCCATGGCCCATGAGGGTGCCCAAAGCCTCCACGTTCACACCGCCGGCCAGGCGTGAGCCCGGGCTGCTGGCATCCCCGATGGCCAGCGTGCCGCTGGCCACCGTGGTGCCACCCGAAAAGGTATTCACCCCATTGAGGGTGAGTGTGCCGGTGCCCGCGGTCATGAGAGAGCCGCTGCCGTTGATGGTGCCGCCAAAGGTGTTGGTCTGCGTCGAGTTGACAGTGAAGGCCGTGCCATTGAGCGTCAACGCACCGTTGCCGCTCAGGCCAGAGACTGTTTGCGCGGCTTGGTTCATTACCAGGGTGCCACCGACCGCCAGCGGGCCGCTGCCCAGGGTGGCCGTACTGTCCACGTTCAGCGTACCTTCTCGCACGCTGATACCCCCTGTGAAACTGTTCGTGTTGAGCAAGGTGGTGCTGCCCGTACCTACAAAACTCAGGGTGCCGTTACCGGACAACGCCCCTGAATAAGTCACGCTGTAACCGGCGTTGTCGAGGGTGCTGGCCAACTCGACGTTCAAGGCATTGGCCACCGTGGTGCCGGCCGTGCTGGCCGTGCGCAAGGTGCCGCCGGCCAGGGTGACGGTGGAGCCAGCCACCAGCTCGCTGGCTGTGGCCGAGTTCACCTGCAAGATGCCGCCCGTGATGCGCCAGGCCGCTCCGCTGGGCGCGCTGCTCATCGCCCCCGTCACCGACCATACAGAATCGCCCGACTTGATCAGGTTCCGAAAGCCCGACACGTTCGACAGATCAAAGGAATGAGGTGAAGCGGTGGTGCCGCTGGCGCCCGCCAGCTCCAGTGTGTCGCCACCCAAGGCAGTGGCGCTGGTGCTGCGTATGCCCCCGACGAAGCTGGCCCCAGGCTGAACCACGAGCCGGTTGCCACCCCCTGAAAAAGTCAAGGCATGGCCACGCGTGCCATCGGCCAGAAGACCTCCGGAGATGACCCCAAAGTTGTTCACCGTCGATTCGCCTGAGCTCGAAACACCCAAGCTGGAGCTGCCCGCATCTTGTGCGAACCGGGCAGCACTGCGTCCCCCCATGATGCTGCCCTGGTTTGTGAGCGTTGACTTGGACAAGGCCACACCCGTGCCACCCGACCTGCCAGCACCCCCCATGATCTGAGCGCCAGATTGATTCAAGAGGGTTGAAGCATTCTGGCCAAGGACGCCTGTACCGCCATCCGATGAAGTGCCATCTTGGCCAATTTGAGCGGAATTGGTGGTCTGTGCGGAACCTCCTGTCCCCCCCGAGCCCCCCTGAATAGAGCCGCTGTTATGCAAAGATGCGGCGGACAGATGCAGTCCGTTGCCAGCCGCCCCTGCCCTGCCACCATCTGCACCACCCATGCCTGCTGCCGACGTTGCCCCTGCAGCGCCACCATGGCCACCGTTTCCTCCGATGACGAGCACCCCTGCGGCCACGGAATAAAGAGCACCTGCGTGATTGGCGATGTACCCGTGCTGAGCCCCGCCCCCGCCCCCACCCCCACCGCCAACCAAAGGACTTTCCACCGAAAAGCCACCTTGTCCGCCGGCAGCACACGAGCTTGGGGGAGACGAACGACCAGGACCCGGTGCTGACTCGTTCGCATTGCGGCCTATCGAATTGGCGCCGCCCCCTCCTCCCGCGCCCCCATTAGCTTCATCGCCAGCGGCGCCTAGGCCTCCAGAGAAACCGCAGCCACTGGCCCCGCCATTGCCACCGCTTCCACCCGTGATGCCATCAGATACGCTGCCATCGCCTCCGTTGCCGCCCGAGGCGCCGGTGACGCTGGAGATAGAGATGACGGTCTGACCCCATGCGGCTGGGCAGTGCAGCGCCCCCCACAGCAAAGCCAACAGCGCGGTCCTGGGCACGGGCCGGCAGCCGCCATTGAAGCGGGCGGGAAACGCTGATTGGTTCATCGCAAAGGGGTATCCACAGACCCGTGCGATTGAATGTCAATTCATGTTTTCTTTCTGTTAAATCTCCTGTGGTGATTCGCGGCGGATCGTGAAGGAACAGCTCCTTGCGCGCCCAGGGCTAGGGCTGCGGGCATGCGCATACCGAGTGGCCACAGGCCACCCGACTGCTCAGGCTGAAGGTATGAAGGCCGACGCCGGCGCGGCTAGCGCTTGCAGGACTTGTAGTCGACTACCACGCCGGACTGGATGTGCGCGGCTTCCACCTCACAGTACACCGGGCCAACGTTGGTGTAGACGGTGACGCGGCAACTGGGGGTTAGGCGAGAGCCGTCGTACATGCCGGCAAAGGCAGCACCCAGGTACATGCCAAACAGGCCAGACTCCTGCATGGTTTGCCTGGGCGATACGTAGTTGGATCGATTGAAGCGGACACCAGAAGGATCGGTTCGCACGCCAGAGGCCACCCGCTCGGCCACACCCCGGGATACATTGCTCACCGCCCCACAGAAGGCCGGGCCCACGCGGTCCAGACGGTCCCATTCGGCGGCAAGGGCCTGTAGATTCTTTTGCCTCTGAGCTTC
This sequence comes from Comamonadaceae bacterium, assembly GCA_027486255.1. Taxonomy (GTDB): domain Bacteria; phylum Pseudomonadota; class Gammaproteobacteria; order Burkholderiales; family Burkholderiaceae_C; genus Polaromonas. The sequence continues at coordinate 4,290 of JAIXPL010000022.1, read as the reverse complement.
CCGGGCGGCCTCTTCCTGCTGCTTTTTCTTGCGCTCGGCCTCTTCCTGGGCAGCTTTTTTCTGCGCCTCAAGTTGCTGCTGTTCTCGTTTGCGCTGCTCGGCGCGCCGCTCCTCTTCCTGGCGGACGGTCCGTTGTTGCAAGGCTGAGCGACCGGAGGGGCGCCCGTCAAAGCGGTCCTTGGAGTACTGGTAGACCGCGTCCGGATGGCTGGACGTGGAGTAACCCGAGGACTTCATCTCGCCTGCGGCCTCCCTGAAGGCCTCCGGCGTGCTCACCCCCACGCTCTTGAACAGGTCAACGCCACGCGGCGACAGCCCGCCTGCCCTGGCCAGTTCGTAGTCGGGCTCGCTCTTGAAGCCTTTTTCCCGATAGGGTGAGCCGCAGCCCGCCAACAAGGCCAACACTAGACAGATGAGAAACGGGCTTTTCACTTCAAGGCTCCTGGGGAAGTCGTCTACACCGCGGGCCACAGCGGGCAGGCATCAAATGTTTACCACGGTAACATTCTTTAAAAGAATGATGAGCTGGCTCCTCTGTTCCTCAGAAAAACGCTCTGATTTGCACATTGAATAAAAAAGTTAACAGTTCTTCATCGACAAAAACAAGGGCCATTCACCCAGCACCCTGGGTGAATGGCGTCCATGGCGGGAGACATGCCCTCTTTTGGCTCGCCTAGCGCCCCCCTAGACCGAACCAGACTTATTTAGATCTAAATAGTCAATTTGTTTTTAAATTTTTAAACGTTAAAATTTTTGAAACTAAGCACGCAGCGCTGCCCTGTAGGCAGGCGCTGACACGTCAGCTCACTGGCTGTCACCACCTCAAGCACTTTGGAGATTGCACACATGAAACTCGCAACTTGGCTGGCAGCCGGATCCACCGCCCTGGGCGCCATCGGATTCAGCCCGGACAGCCTGGCCAACGATTGCCGGCTCAGGGGCGTGACCTTTTCCAATCTGAGCAATGAGCAGGCTGCGGCCCTGAGCAGCTCTGGCGGATCTTGCTCATCGGGAGCGCCAGCCGGCGGTGCCGAGGCGGCCCGATTCAGCGAAAAAGGCTTCATCTTGCTGGGCGGCAAGAAGATCGACTACCTCGAACTGGCATCTGAAAACGCGCTCAGAAACTCCGGCAAAGAGATCGTGATTTACGGGTACCTGAGTCACTTCAGAGAAACCGAGCCCAACAAGGTGTGGGGATACCGATTCGATTTCGAGTTATTCGAGGGCAATTGGCTGTCGGGTATCCAGATCATGAACAGGACGAATCCAGAAATCGACATCGTGATTGTCCCGAGCAGAGCCAAGACGTATCCCGAGCCCCTCGTCGACACGCTGGACCAAATGCGCAGGGCCTCATTCCGAGCGCTGACCATGGCAACGGGCGGCAAGGCGCTCGTGAAAATTACCGGCAGAACAGGCGCCTTTTCCAACACGGGTAAGCTGTTTATCAGCGCCGAAACGGCTGAGATCGTTCGCTGATCCGCAGCCCGTCCGGCCCCCGCCCACAAGCGAGCCTCAATGCTTGTGGCTGCCGTGGTCGTGTGCACCCGGCGTGGCGGCAGGCTTGCTTGAGGGGCTGGCTGCGGCTGAGGCGGGCACGACCGTCAGGCTGCCCCGCATCCCAGCCTCATAGTGCCCCGCAATCAGGCAGACGATCTCGAAGCGGCCCGGCTGGGCAAAGCGCAGCACCAATTCGCCGGTCTTGCCGGGCTCGACTTCAATGGCTGCCGCGCCTGCGGCATCATGGCTGTGGGCTTGGTCATGCCCCTGCTTCATCTGCTGCGCATGCTCGCGGATCTGCTCGGCGGTGCCCAGCACCAGTTCATGCGGCAGCCGCCCGGCGTTGTGCACCATCAGACGGACCGCCTGCCCGGCCTGAACTTCTAGGGTGTCGGGGACAAAGCGCATTTGGTCATCCATGCGGACCTCGATGACCTGCGCCACCTGCAGGGCCATGACATCGGTAGAGGCGGCCTGATCGCCATGGGAGTGACCTCCGTTGGCCCATTGGGGATGGCGCTCCAGCCACTGCCAGGCGCCGTAGCTGCCACCAGCCACCAGCACACTGAGCACCCACACATAGACGGTGCTGCTGCGGCGCCATGCCAAACCGCCGCTCATGGCCAGCGCGGGCACCGAGATGACAAAACCCAGCGGCACCACCCAGGCGCTGCGCGCAGGTGAATCGGGAAAGTGCTGCAGACCGCCCGTAAAAAAACCCAGACCAATCGACAGCAAGGTACCCAGTGTGAGGGTGCGTACAAGGCCTTGGTCGCGCTCCTGAGAACTGTCGCTGAGCCGGTGCTCGAGCACCGCGCCAAGGACAAAGAGCACGATGCCGACGAGCGCTGTCCAGACTGAGCGCTCCCCGCTGAAAAAGCCGTGGTTGACGGCTCCCGAGATGAAACTGATGCCGCTGTACTTGAGCAGCATCGCACCATGGTGATGTTGAAAGGCAAAAGACATAAAGACTCCGATGCGCCCAGGGGCGCGACGATCGTGATGAAGCTGACCCGGCAAGCCGGGCCCGGCGAGATGGATCAGAGTCCTTGAATAGGCGGGCGCAGGTCGAGGGCCAGGCTGGTGCTGGCCCAGCTCGGCTCGGGCTGCTCGGGCGTGAACACGAAGCTGGCAGGCCACAGCCAGTCTTCAACACCGAGCAGCACCAGGCAGCAGACATGCCCATCCCCTTGCACCCCATCTGTGGGCGCTGAAGAAGAGGAAGTCGGCGCCTCCGCAGACGAGACGCTGGCCGTGGCCACGCCATCGTCTTGAGCGTGAAGCTGGGCAGGGGCTGAAGAGTCAGCCTGCAGGTGCGCGGCATGCGCTGGCGCCGCACTGGCATGAAGCGCGCTCGCGGCCTGTCCGTGACAAGGGGCCTCCTGCCCCATGATCAAGGGCAGATGCAGGCCCCAGGCACGCCCGATCAGCAGGGACAGGACCAGGAGCACGAGCCAGCGTTTGCGCATGAATCCATCATAGGCCAGGGGCCTGGGAGCCATGGCCTGAAGCGAGCGAAGGGGGCCGAGTCTGTCCTACAACAGCCTTTATGGGCGAGCTGCAGCAAAAGCAGCAAGGGCATTCAAGCCGCTTCCCAATTTGTCAAAGCCGCGCCAGAACGCTCGCGGCCCATCCCCGCCATCAAAGCTCGTTGAGCTTCGAGCGCGGAATCAGCTTCCAGATCTGGGCTGGACCACTCGCAGGCAGTTCGATGCGGTAGATCTCATCGTTGCCCTGGTTGATGGCGCTTGCTCCCTCTTGCGGGGCAACACCAATCAAGTGCGAGACCAGCAAAGGATTGATTCCACCATGTCCAACAATCACGACCGTGCCGCCGTTGGGATGCTGGGAGCGAATCTGGCGCAAGGCCGTCTCAGCGCGTCGCGACTGGCTCTCCAAGGTTTCGCCGCCCTCCATGTTGTCACCCCAGGTGAAGCGTCGTTTGTTCCAGTCGGCCAGGACCGCCGGGTCTTTGTCATTCGCGCCTTCAAACTTACCGAAAAACCGCTCACGCAATTCGTCCATAGGACGAATGGGCGCCCGGCCTTCAAACACCTCGGCAGTTTGACGAGCGCGCTGATGCGAGCTCGTGTAAACCGCATCAACCTTTGTGCTCGACAGCGTGCGGCCCATACTCGCGGCCTGCTCGCGACCCGTCGCATTCAATGGGTTATCCGTTCCACCCTGAATGCGTCCTTGAAGGTTCCAGTCGGTTTGCCCGTGGCGTACGACATAAACAGTAAGTTGCGCTTGTGCCGATGCGGCAAAGAAGGTCAGAGCGCAGGCGAAGATCGCAGCGCCTAGGCTGCGCGACAGTGCAAGTGGTTTCATTTGAGTGACTCCAGAAAAAACGGTCGATCCCGCACCTGCTCAGGATTGAGCGCACGGCGCGCAAAGATCATCCTCAGTAGATAAGGCCTCTGTGTCAGCTTCATGTCGACCCCACTGCGGCCACAGGTTTAGCGCATGCGGGGTATGCGTCACCGGCTTGTCATTAGTGAATGAAAAGATCTCTTTGCCTTAACCGCCAACCAAGGAGTCTTTGATGTTCCACAAGCTCACGATTGCCGCCAGTCTGATGGCCCTGCTGCAGGGCATATCGCACGCTCAAACTGAATTTCCCGCATCGCTCGCAGGGCATGCTGTGCTCCCCGCACAGACCTTGATCGCAATGCCTGAGGATGCACCCGAAGACCTGAAGATCTCCGGAAAATTTACGAATTCGATGGTTCGCAATGACCGCATCGGAACCTTCGAAGGCCGCTCGGGTGGTCGTCCGACAGGCGTTTT
>JAIXPL010000051.1 GCA_027486255.1 Comamonadaceae bacterium | reverse complement strand
CTCATAGGCGATGTGCAGCAGCGCCATGCCCGGGGCTTCATAGATGCCGCGGCTCGTGGCTTCAATGATGCGGTTTTCGATCTGATCGCTCATGCCCAGGCCGTGGCGGCCGCCGATCTCGTTGGCCTTGAGGAACAGCTGCACCGGGTCGGTGATGGTCTGGCCGTTCAGGGCCACGGGCATGCCTTCTTCAAAGCGCACCGTCACTTCTTCGGCCTTCACGTCCACCTCGGGCTTCCAGAAGGCCGTGCCCATGATCGGGTTGACGATGCGGATGCCGGAGTTGAGCATCTCCAGGTCCTTGGCCTCGTGGGTGGCGCCCAGCATGTTGCTGTCGGTGGAGTAGGCTTTTTCCACGCTCATCTTGTAGTCAAAGCCGTTGGCGATGAGGAACTCGCTCATCTCCTTGCGCCCGCCCAGCTCGTCGATGAAGGTCTGGTCCAGCCAGGGCTTGTAAATCTTGAGGCTGGGGTTGGTCAGCAGGCCGTAGCGGTAGAAGCGCTCGATGTCATTGCCCTTGTAGGTCGAGCCATCGCCCCAGATGTGGACATCGTCCTCCTTCATGGCGGCCACCAGCATGGTGCCGGTCACAGCTCGGCCCAGCGGCGTGGTGTTGAAGTAGGTGATGCCGCCGGTGGAAATGTGGAAGGCACCGCACTGGATGGCGGCGATGCCCTCGTGCGCCAGCTGCATGCGGCAGTCGACCAGGCGGGCTTTTTCTGCGCCGTAGGCCAGGGCCTTGCGCGGGATTTCCTCGTAGTCGCTCTCGTCGGGTTGGCCCAGGTTGGCGGTGTAGGCATAGGGCAGGGCGCCCTTTTGCTTCATCCACAGCAGCGCGGCGCTGGTGTCCAGGCCGCCGGAGAAGGCGATGCCGACTTTCTGGCCCTTGGGCAGGGCTTGGAGAATGGTGCTCATGGTGTGCGCGCTTTCGCCGGCTTCAACCGAAGTGGCAGATGTAGTGGTAGGCCTCGGTCACGCGGATCTCGAACTTGGCGTTGCCGGGCACGCTGAATTTCTCGCCCGCACCAGACTTGACCCAGGTGCTGCTGCCATCGAGCTTGTATTCGCAGGCGCCGGCCACGCATTCCATGATCTCGGGAGCGCCCGTGCTGAAGGTCAGGGTGGCCGGCAGGATCACGCCCACCGACTTCTTGGTGCCGTCGGCCAGGGTGATGCTGTGGCTGACGCACTTACCGTCGAAATAGACGTTGGCTTTGGTCGTGACGCTGACGTTGCTGATCTGTTCGGTGCTCATGGAGGTTCCGTGAAGGGGCGTTAAGGGGCAGGAGTGTGGGCGCACGGCGTGGCTGCGGCCAAACCATAGATTCTAGGTCAGCCGCTCACGCTTCATCGCTGCGCCTGCGGGCGCCTGCGCCAATGAAAAAGCCCTCCAGGGAGGGCTGTCTGCAGGAGCTGGTGCCGCTCAGCGCCAGTGGCCGCCACGGTGTCCGTGGCCGTGGCCGTGACCGCCGTGGCGGTATCCGCCACCATACCAGCCCACGGACAGGCTGATGGGGGCGGCGTAGGAGGGGTATGCGTAGCGCACGGCCGGGTAGACCACCGGCGCTGCCGCGACGTAGATGGGGGCCGCCTGCACCACCGTGACGTTGGTCGTCGTCGGCTCGGCGCTGGAGATGGGCGTGAAGATGCTGCTTGAGGGCGCGCTGGAAGAGGGGGCTGGCAGCACGCCCACGGGGCTGAGCTGCAGGCGCACATACTGTCCCGGGTCGTTGGGCATCTTGATGCTGTAGCGCTTGCCTTCGTATTCGTAGATCACGTCGTAGTGCAGGATGCGGTTTTCGTAGCTGGTTTGTGTGGTGCACTGCTGGACGTTGCGGACTTCGTCGCGAGTGCCCTCGACGCGGTTGCCGATGATGGCGCCGCCCACCAGGCCGATCACGGTGGCGATGTCTCGGCCAGTGCCGCCACCAATGGCGTTGCCTACCGCGCCACCGGCAATGGCACCCATGGCCGCCCCGGCGCCCGAGGGCTGGACCTGCTGGATCACCTGCTGGTTGCTGCACACCTGGCGGGGCACGGCGACCTGCTGCATCACGGCCGTGCTGGAGAGCACGCGGGCCATGACTTCCTGAGCCTGGCTGGCCGTGGAGGCCAGGGCTGCGCCGGCGCTCAAAGCAAGGACGGTGGCAAGTCGGGTGTAACGGTTCTTCATGGTGTTCTCCTTCAATGACGGTGGCTTTCAAGCCAGGCCCGCTCCTGATTCAACGATGTGGAGCCTGTTTTGGTTCACATCGGGTGTGTAAATGTCAGGTAAATCCTAGCCGTTCTGGCCAGAGCCTGATATTGATGAAGAAAAAAGTTCCCATTCTTCAGCTTTGAACCCGACGCTGATGCGCCCAGGCCATTCGACCACGGGCCGCTTGATGAGGCTGGCTTGCTCGCACATCAGGGCCTGGGCGCTGGCGCTGTCCTGGGCCCGGGCCTGCTGGCCCGCCTCGAGTTTGCGCCAGGTCGTGCCCTGGCGGTTGAGCAGCTTCTCCCAGCCTAGGGCGTCGGCCCAGCGGGCCAGGCGCTCGGCTGGCACCCCGGACTTCTTGAAGTCGTGGAAGGCGTAGGCGATCTGGTGAGCGTCCAGCCAAGCGCGGGCCTTTTTGACGGTGTCGCAGTTGGGAATGCCGTACAGGGTGATCATGTTCGGATTGTCGCAGCCCAGTGCCCGGCCGACCCCGCAGGGCCTGGGGCACAGGGCCCTTGCGCGACAATCCGCTCACCATGGAAGCACCTCACACCCTCGACGATTGGTTGGCCCATTGCGAGCGCCTGCATCCCAAGGGCATCGACATGGGCCTGGAGCGCGTGCGCGCTGTGGCGCACCGCATGTCCCTGAAGTTCAGCTGCCCGGTGATCACCGTGGCCGGCACCAATGGCAAGGGCTCTACCTGCGCCATGCTGGAGGCGGTGCTGATGCAGGCCGGTTACCGCACGGGCTTGTACACCTCGCCGCACCTGGTGCATTTCCAGGAGCGTTGCCGGCTGCGGGGCGAACCCGTGCAGCCCGAGGCGCTGCTGCCGCATTTTCAGGCCGTGGAGCGGGCCCGCCTGGGGCCGGCG
>JAIXPL010000052.1 GCA_027486255.1 Comamonadaceae bacterium | reverse complement strand
CGGCACCACCGGCAAGCCCAAGGGTGTGCAGCGCGACACCGGTGGCTACACCGTGGCCTTGGCCGCCTCGATGAAGCACATCTTTGATGGCCGTGCCGGCGAGACTTTCTTCTCCACCAGCGACATTGGCTGGGTGGTGGGCCACAGCTACATCATCTATGGCCCGCTGATCGCCGGCATGGCCACCATCATGTATGAAGGCCTGCCCACGCAGGGACTGGACGGCCAGCCAGACGGCGCCATTTGGTGGAGCCTGGTGGAAAAGTACAAGGTCACGGGCATGTTCAGCGCGCCCACGGCCGTGCGCGTGCTCAAGAAGCAGGACCCGGCACTCCTGAAAAAGCACGACCTGTCCTCCCTGCGCGCGCTCTTCCTGGCCGGCGAGCCGCTGGACGAGCCAACGGCGCGGTGGATCAGCGAGGGCCTGAATGTGCCCATCATCGACAACTACTGGCAGACCGAAACCGGCTGGCCCATCCTGACGGTGGCCAACCCCGTGCAGGCCATGCCCAGCAAGTTCGGAAGCCCCGGCGTGCCCATGTACGGCTACAAGGTCAAGCTCTTGCACGAGGCCACGGGTGAGGAACTCACCGAGCCCAATCAGAAGGGCGTGGTCTGCATTGAGGGCCCCACGCCGCCGGGCTTCATGCAGACGGTCTGGCGCGACGATGCGCGCTTCGTCAAAACCTATTGGCAGAGCGTGCCCGGCAAGCTGGTCTACAGCACCTTCGACTGGGGCATTCGCGATGAAGACGGCTACTTCTTCATCCTGGGTCGCACCGACGACGTGATCAATGTGGCCGGCCACCGCCTGGGCACCCGCGAGATTGAGGAAAGCATTTCCGGCCACCCCTTGGTGACCGAGGTGGCTGTGGTCGGTGTGGCCGACCAGCTCAAGGGCCAGGTGGCCATGGCGTTTGCCGTGCTCCGCGATGCCGCCATCGCCGGCGATGCCGAAGCCTCCAAAAAGGTGGAGGCTGAGATCATGAAGCGTGTGGACGGTGATCTGGGCGCCGTGGCCCGCCCGGCCCGGGTGCGTTTCATCACCGTGCTGCCCACGACCCGCAGCGGCAAACTCTTGCGCCGCGCCATCCAGGCCGTGTGCGAGGGGCGCGATCCGGGTGACCTGACCACGTTGGACGACCCGTCTGCGCTCGAGCAGATCAAACAGCGCCTGGCCAACTGAAGCCCCCGGCCCGGCGCGCTGGGCGCCCATCGTCGACAATGGTGTTGTCGCTGGCCCTCGCGCCGGCTTACCCCAGGAGAGATGGATGAGCACCCGCAGAACCGCGTTGCAGCAGAGCCTGGCGGTCGCAGGCCTGCTGGCCACGGCCGGCCTGTGGCCGCAGCCCGCCCAGGCCTACACCAAGGCCGCGTTTGACGCCAGGAACCTGGCCGAGGCCCTGCGCGCCCTGGGCGGTCAGGCACCCGCCCCCAGCCGCGATATTGAGCTGGTTGTGCCCGAGATCGCCGAGAACGGCGCCCTGGTCCGAGTGACCCTGGCTACCACCTTGCCCAATGTGCGGCGCATGCTGCTGCTGGCCGAGAAGAACCCCTCACCCCTGGTAGCCTTGTTCAACGTGAGCGAGGCCATTGAACCCAGCTTTGTGATCAACACCAAGCTGGCCGAGTCCACCGACGTGGTGGCGGTGGTCATGCTGGCCGACGGCCGCAGCTTGTTCACCAAGAAGCCGGTCAGGGTCACGCTGGGCGCCTGCGGCGCCTGAGGAAGGAACAAACCATGTCCGACATGCGAATCCGCGCCCAGGCTGGCGCCAACCAGGCCACCGTGCGCGTGCTGATGACCCACGAAATGGAAAGCGGCCAGCGCAAAGACGCGGCCGGCAAGCTGGTGCCGGCCTGGCACATCCAGGACGTCACCGTCACCCATAACGGCAAACCCGTGCTTACCGCCGAGTGGGGCCCGGCGGTCTCCAAGAATCCCTTTCTGCAGCTCGTCATCAAGGGCGCCAAGGCCGGTGACAAGGTGGGCGTGTCCTGGCGTGACAGCCGGGGCGAGACCCGCAGCCAGGAGGCGGTGGTCGCCTGAGTCATGTCAGGCCTGGGGTTTACTCCGTTCGGCTTGTGGGCCTGTCTCCCGCAGCGAATCCTCGCCCAAGGCCACTAAAACCTAGGGAAAGCCCTGTCTGTTCAGGGCAAAAAGGTGCTTTGAGCCCTTTTTTTGTCAACCAGCCGTCAACTCGGGCTGGCTACAATCGCGCTTGACTCCCTAGGCCCTTCCTTAGCCACTGTCGCATCCGCCAATCGGTTCAGCCGTGTCGCGGAAGGTATTTCAACCAACTCATGGTCCCTGCAGGGGATCGGAGGTCAGCGAAAAATGAGCCAGACAAATTCCGTCTACTCCGCCTACCAAGGCAACACCTATCTCTTCGGAGGCAATGCGCCTTACGTCGAAGAGATGTACGAAAACTACCTGGCCAACCCGGGCAGCGTTCCAGACAACTGGCGCGAATACTTCGACGCCCTGCAGCATGTTCCCGCCGTCGACGGCAGCCATACCAAAGACGTCCCGCACCTGCCGGTGATCAACGCGTTTGCCGAGCGCGCCAAGCAAGGCGGCACCAAGGTCGTGATGGCCAGTGCCGATGCCGAAATGGGTCGCAAGCGCACTGCCGCGCAGCAGCTCATTTCCGCCTACCGCAACGTGGGTCAGCGCTGGGCCGACCTGGACCCACTCAAGCGCACTGAGCGCCCGAACATTCCCGACCTGGATCCCGCGTTCTTCGGTTTCACCGACGCCGACCAGGAAACCGTGTTCGACACCAGCAACACCTTCTTCGGCAAGGACCGCATGTCCCTGCGCGAGTTGCTCAATGCCCTGCGCGAGACCTACTGCGGCACCCTGGGCGCCGAGTTCATGTACACCACCGAGCAGGCTGAAAAGCGCTGGTGGCAGCAAAAGCTCGAAAGCATCCGCAGCAAGCCGAGCTTCAACGCCGAGAAGAAAAAACACATCCTTGACCGCCTGACGGCAGCCGAAGGCCTGGAGCGCTACCTGCACACCAAGTACGTGGGCCAAAAGCGCTTTTCGCTTGAAGGCGGCGAAAGCTTCATCGCGGCGATGGACGAACTGATCCAGGGTGCCGGTGCCCAGGGCGTGCAAGAAGTCGTGATCGGCATGGCCCACCGTGGCCGTCTGAATGTGCTGGTCAACACCATGGGCAAGCTGCCGGCGGATTTGTTCGCCGAGTTCGACCACACCGCCCCGGAAGACTTGCCGTCCGGCGACGTGAAATACCACCAGGGTTTCAGCTCCGATGTCAGCACCTCAGGCGGCCCGGTGCACCTGTCGCTGGCCTTCAACCCTTCTCACCTGGAGATCGTCAACCCGGTGGTCGAAGGCTCGGTGCGTGCCCGCATGGACCGCCGCGACGACCCGACGGGCAGCCAGGTGCTGCCGGTGCTGGTGCACGGCGACGCGGCCTTCGGCGGCCAGGGCGTGAACCAGGAAACCCTGGCGCTGGCCCAGACCCGTGGCTATAGCACGGGTGGCACGGTGCACCTGATCATCAACAACCAGAT
>JAIXPL010000025.1 GCA_027486255.1 Comamonadaceae bacterium | reverse complement strand
CCGTCATGCGCGGGCCATGGCATTGCACGCAGGCCGGCAGCTGGCGGGCCGGATCGCCTTGCATCACCAGCACCCGGCCGCGCTCGAGCAGCTCGCGCGAGCCGGTGGCGGGCAGCGGCGCGGGGTAAGGCAGCTCGAGTGCAGCGAAGTGCTCTGCGATCTCCCACAAGTAGGTGTCGGTGAGGGGCTCCAGCATCTGGGTCATAAGACCGTAGTGGCGCCTGCCGTCGCGAAAGTTCAGCAGCTGGTTGTAGAGGTAGCCCGCGGGCTTGCCGGCCAGGCGCGGGTAGTAGCCATCGGGCGCGGCCCGCCCCTGGGCGCCGTGGCAGTGCGTGCAGGCCAGGCTGCGCTGGGCGATGCTGTCTTCGAAGGGCTTGCGTGGGCTCTGCGCCTGGGCAGTGGCGCCTACCACCAGCGCGGCGGCGAGCAGGAGAAAACGAAGTGTCATGGGCGGATCAGTCGGCGGGCTTGAGCACCAGGTCGGAGACCGGGTAGGCCACGCAGGGAAGAATGTAGCCCTCGGCCTTTTCCTCGGCGCTCAGGCCCGGCCAGTCGATGCGGTAGCGCACCTGCCCCTGCTCGAGCTGGCGGATGCAGACGCGGCAGCTGCCGTTGCGGCAGGAGCTGGTCCACGGCAGGCCTGCGGCCAAGGCCGAGGCCAGCAGGGTCTGGCTGTCGGGCGCAGGCAGGGGAGGGCTGTCCGGACAGAACCAGGCCTGGTACACCACGGCCGCGCGGCAGGCGGGCGTGTCGGGGGTCTGGCTCACGGGAGACATGGTCTGGAATTTAACCCACGCACCTGTCAGCCAGATGACGCCCTGCCTGCGGTCCGATGGACGGCCAGCGCGCGGTCCTGCGCCTGCAGGCCCGAAAGCCAAATGCGGCGACAATCTCGCCTCTTTTGCTCTTTCTCTCCCTTCTGAATGTCCAGCTATCTCGTTCGTCCTGCCACTGTGCGGGATGCCAAAGCCATTGCCCGTGTCCATGCCACCGCCGCCCAGGCGGCCTACCGTGACCTTCTTGCCCCGGACCAGCTGAGCGGTCCTTCCCTGGAGCAGCGCCAGGCCCACTGGCGTGAGGCCATCGAGTACAGCGAGCCGCAGGTGCAGGTGGCTGTGAGCGGTGACGAGATGGTGGGTTTCGTCGGCTTCGACCGTTCGCGTGACAAGGGCACCCCCTCGACCACGGGCGAGATCTGGGCGCTGTACGTGCTGCCCGAGCATTGGAGCCAGGGCGCAGGCACAGCCCTGTGGGATGCCGCCAACGACGGCTTGAAGGAAGAAGGCTGCACCAAGGTCACGGCCTGGGTGCCGGTGCGCAACGAACGCGCGCTGCAGTTTTTCGAGCATGTGGGCTTCAAGCGGGAGATGACCTCCCTCAAGACCGTGAGCGTGGGCAAGCTCAAGCTCGAGGAAATCCGCCTCAAGCGCGAGCTGGCCTGAGCGGGCCTTAGCTGGCCACCTCTTCAGGCATGATCGCGGTTTCGATGAACCGCTGCGCCGCCTCACCCCGACTGCTGCTGGCCCCCATGGAGGGCCTGCTGGACTTCGTCTTGCGCGATGTGCTCACCCGTGTGGGCGGCTGGGACCGCTGCGTCTCGGAGTTCATCCGCATCACCGACCAGCTGCTGCCCGAGCGGGTGTTCCTTCGCATCATGCCCGAGCTGGCGCAGGGCAGCCGCACGCTGTCGGGGGTGCCCGTGCGGGCCCAGCTCCTGGGGTCCGATCCGGCCTGCATGGCCGACAACGCCGCCCGCTTGGCGGCCATGGGCTCTGCGGGCGTGGACCTGAATTTCGGCTGCCCCGCCAAGGTGGTCAACCGCCACGGTGGCGGCGCCGCGCTGCTGCAGGACCCGGCGCAGCTGCAGCGCATCGTCGAGGCCGTGCGTCAGGCGGTGCCCCCGCAGGTGCCGGTGTCGGCCAAGATGCGCCTGGGTTTTGACGACGACCGCCGTGCCGAGGCCTGCGCCCAGGCGATTGAGGCCGGCGGCGCCAGCGAGCTGGTGGTGCATGCCCGCACCAAGGTCGACGGCTACCGGCCGCCCGCGTATTGGCACCGGGTGGCTGATGTGCGCTCTGCCGTTCGCATGCCCGTGGTGGCCAACGGTGAGGTCTGGACGGTGGACGATGCCCGCCGCTGTCTGGCCGAATCCGGCGCAGCCAGCCTGATGATCGGCCGTGGCGCCGTGGTGGACCCGGGCCTGGCCTGGGCCATCCGCCGCGCCCTGAACTGGACCGATGCCGGCCTTCAAGCCCCCGCGGCCGTGCCGGGTTGGGACGAGCTGGCTCCACACCTGCACACCTTCTGGCAGTTGGTGTGCCTGCGTATAGAGCCGCGTGCCAGGGCCGGACGCCTGAAGCAGTGGCTCAATTTCCTGCGCCGCCGCTTTCCCCAGGCCCAGCTGGCCTATGAGGAGGTGCGCACCCTCAACGACAGCGCGGCCGTGGCCCAGTGGCTCATGCGCCGGGTACCGTGTGAGCAGGCCTTGCAGGGGCTGGACCAGTCCGAGCCCCTCCTGGAGATGGCCGCATGACGCGCCTGAAGGTCTGGCCCCTGGCCAACCGTCGAAGGGGCGTTCCCGCTTGGCTGGCCACGTTGGCGCTGGCCGTGCTGCTGGGCCCCTGGCTGGGGGCGCTGCACCAGATCGTGCACCTGCGGCCTGCACACTCCGAGCTGCACGAGGCCGCCGCCTTTCACGGGGTCTTCGGCCAGCATGGCAGCCAGGCCGATTGCCTGGCTTATGACCAGCTCAGCCATGGCGACGCCTTGCCCTCGGCGGCTGTGTGCCTGCCGCCCGTGGCCTGCCCGGCCACGACCGTGTGGACTTGCCTGGCCGCACCGGCCCGCCACGCCTTCACGGCCTTTCTCTCGCGCGCCCCGCCCCCCTGGTTCGATTGATTCATGCGTGCGCCACACCGCCGGATGCGGTGTGGCGTGGGTCTGTCTTTTCTTCGAACCACCATGACTACTTTTTCTTTTCATGTGCGGCCCCGCGCGGGTCGCCATTTGGTGCTGTCCGCGTGGGCCCTGGCCGGCCTGGCCTGCCATGCCCAACCCACAGCCTCCTCCGCCGAGCTTGCCACCACCCAGCGCCTGGGGGAGGTGACCATCACCGGCAACCCCCTCGGCGCTGCCTCGCCGATCGTCCCGGCCAGCAGCCTGTCTGGCACCCCGCTCTTGCTGCGCAGCCAGCCCACCCTGGGTGAAACGCTGCAAGGCGAGCCCGGTGTGAGCAGCAGCTACTTCGGCCCCAATGCCAGCCGGCCCGTGATCCGGGGCCTGGAGGGCGACCGCATCCGCATCCTGTCTAACGGCGGTGGTGCCTTCGACCTCTCGGGCATGAGCCCGGACCATGCCGTCAGCATCGACCCGCTGAGCGCCGAGCGCATTGAAGTCCTGCGCGGCCCGGGCGCCTTGCTGTACGGCGGCAGTGCCGTGGGCGGGGCGGTCAATGTCATTGACAACCGCATTGCCCGCCAGCCGGCCTTCGGCCGAGAAGGCGGCGTGCTGGGCAAGACCGATCTGAGTTGGACCACCGGCAAAAATGAGCGCGCCGCCGGCGTGATGCTGGAGTCAGGCAACGACCGCTACCAGCTGCACGTGGACGCCTTCGACCGAAAGTCTGGTGATGTGCCTGCCCCGGTGGCGCTGGCTTGCGAGAAGGATGGCGTGACGGTGAGCCGCCGCCGCATCTGCAACTCGGCCAACCAGGCCGATGGCGGTGCCGTGGGCCTGAGCTGGTTCGGTGCGCATTCCTACGTCGGCGTGTCGGCCAGCACCTACCGCAGCCAGTACGGTGTCGTGGCCGAAGACGATGTGACGATTGGCATGCGTTCGAACCGCTACGCCCTGGAAGGCGAGGTGCGCAGCCTGCCCGGCCTGGTGCGCAGCCTGCGCTGGAGCGTGAGCCACAACGACTACGCGCACAGTGAAAGCTCACCTGGGCATGAACCCACGCGATTTGCCAACCGAGGAACCGAACTGAGGCTGGAGGCCCGGCACGCCCCGCTGGGCGCCTGGGAGGGCGTGTTCGGCGTGCAGCTCGACGCCGCCCGCTTTTCAGCCCAGGGCGACGAAGTGTTTGCCCCGCCCAGCAAGACCAGCCAGGCGGCGGCATTTGTCTATGAAGAGCGCGCCATGTCCTGGGGCAAGCTCAGTGCGGGGGGCCGCATTGAAAGTGTGCGCGTGGTGTCGCTGGGCGATGGGGCTGGCGGCCACTTCGCGGCAGGCCGTCGGGACTTCACGCCCATGAGCCTGTCCCTGGGTGCGCTGCGCACTCTGGGCGGCGGCTGGCAGTTGAACAGCAACCTCTCGTACACCGAGCGTGCGCCGCGGGATTACGAGCTGTTCGCAGACGGTCCGCACGTCGCCACGGCAGCTTATGAAATCGGGGACAGGACCCTGGGCAAGGAGAAGTCGGTGCAAGCCGACCTGGGCGCCCAGTGGCGCGCCGGGCCGAACCGGCTGCGGGCCAACGTGTACATGCACCGCTTCAGTAACTTCATCGCCCTGGTGCCCACGGGCGGGACCTCGGGTGGGCTGGACGAATTCAGGTACCAGCAGGCGCCGGCTGTGTTTCGGGGTCTGGAGTTGTCTGGTAACAGGCGCCTGATCGCCGGTCCCGCCTCGCTGGACCTGGGCTTGCGGGCCGACATGGTGCGCGCAGAAAACCGCGACACGGGCGAGCCCTTGCCCCGCATCGCGCCCTGGCGCCTGGGCTCTACGCTCATCTGGACGCAGGCCGCCTGGTCGGCCAGCCTGGGGGCGGACCATGTCGGTGCCCAGCAGCGGGTGCCATCTACCAGTGCGGGCGCGCGGCCTGGCACCACCTCGGCCTACACGCTCTGGAATGCGGCGGCCACCTACCGGCAAGGCGCAGGCAGCTCCCAGCTGCTCTGGTACGCGCGCCTGGACAACCTGGGCAACCAACTGGCCTACAGCGCCACCTCGATCCTGACCACCACGGTGCCGGGCAGGGTGCCGCTGCCGGGCCGCATGCTGAAGGTGGGGCTGCAGGTGGCTTTCTGAGGCCGCCTTTGCGCGCCTGAGCCGCACGCCCGAGACAGGCCCGCGACAGGCCCGGGCTGATGAGGCGGCTAAGATTTGCGAAATGAATTCGCCGGTCTTGGCCTCCCTCCTGCCTGTGGCTCTGTTGATCGCCGCAGGCGTGCTGGCCGGGCGCCTCGCATGGATCAGGCCCGGCGCGGTGAAGGACCTCTCGAACCTCGTCTTCCTGCTGCTGACGCCGGCGCTGCTCTTTCGGACCATGAGCCAGGTGCGCCTGGAGGAGTTGGACTTCAAGCCGGTGGCGGCCTATTTCGTGGCTGTGGTCTTGCTCTTCGGCGGCATCCTCTTGGTGCAGGGTTTCAACCGACGCTCGGCCATGATGGCCCTGGCCGGCACCTTTTCCAACACGGTGATGATCGGTGTGGCCCTCATCAACCTGCTGTTTGGCGCGGAGGGCCTGGTGACCTTGCTCACGCTGGTGTCCGTGCATGCGCTGGTCTTGCTCACCACGGCCACCTTGTTGCTGGAAATGGCGGTGCAGCGCGAGCGCACCGCTGACCGTGGCGCGCTTGGTCAGCTGCGCTGGACACTGCGGACCCTGGCCAAGGCCTTGCGCGCCACGCTGCTGCACCCTGTGCCCTTGCCCATTTTGCTGGGGCTGGCCTTTGCCCAGACGGGCCTTTCCATCCCCGAGGTGATCGACAAGCCCCTGGCGCTGCTGGCCAACGCATTTGCGCCTCTGGCTCTGGTGTTGGTGGGCGTCACGCTGGCGTTCACGCCGGTCGGCCGCTACTGGCGCGGCGCCTTGATGCTCGCTGGCGTGAAAAACCTGCTGCACCCGCTGCTGGTCTGGGCCCTGTGTCAGCTGTTCGGCCTGGAGGGCCTGCCCATGACCGTGATGGTGGTGGCAGCGGCCTTACCCATCGGCGCCAACGTGTTCCTCTTTTCGCAGCGCTACGGCGTGGCTGAGGAGTTGGTCACGGCCAGCGTGGCGGTGTCCACCGGCATGGCGCTGCTGTCGCTGACGGCGGTGCTCATGGTGATGGCCTGAGCTGCACTTGCCGTGACTGCAGGGGCCGGTGCCTTGGTGTCCGCCACGCACACAATCATCGGCGCCATCGTGGGTGCTTTACTGTGAGATCTGGCGGGCCAGCTCCACCTGCCATTCAAAGTAACGCTGGAAACTGAAGGCCAGGCTGCCCATCAGGGCCGTGGTGCCCACCAACAGCGCGGCGACCACCGCCACGATGGTCAGCCAGTTCGTCTGGCCGGCTTTCGGCTGGTTCTGGGCCTCCAGCGGCGTGGCATTAAAGCGCGCATTCCAGCGTTCGCGGCTCATGAGCCCGTAGACGATGGCGTTGAGCGCGCAGGCGGCGATGGTGAAGCCCACCAGCGGAATCAGCATCCAGCTCAGGTGGTCATCCAGGCCGACATGCCGCGCACGCATCACGCCGTACAGCCCGAGTGCGGTGGGGATCGGCAGGAACCAGCCCAGGGTGTCGCCCTTGCCAAAGAGGTAGAAGCGGTGCAGGCCCAGGGCGCCGCCCAAGAAAGCCAGCCAGGTGCTCAGAGTCTTGTTTTTCATGGAAGCCTCAGTCTAGGGCGGCGGGCCTGTTCCTGCGGGCGCTCAAGGCGAGGCCTTGGACTCTGCAGGGCTGCTGTCGCCCTCGCCCAGCACCTTGTCCATGAGCACCACGTCCAGCCAGCGGCCGAATTTCCAGCCGCAGGACTTGAGCACCCCCACCGGGGTAAAGCCCAGGGCGCGGTGCACCCCGATGGAGCCCGCGTTGTCCGAATCCCCGATGACCGCGATCAGCTTGCGCACCCCGGCCTGTTCGGCCTCGGCGGCCAGGGCCGCCAGCAGCGCCCGGCCAATGCCGCGCCGGTGAGCGCCCTCGGCCACGTAGAGCGAATTTTCGGCCGAGTACCGGTAGGCCGGCCGCGGCTTGAACCAGTTGCAGTAGGCAAAGCCCTGGACCTGCCCCTGGGCTTCGGCCACCAGGTAAGGCAGGCCCTTGGCGCGCACGTCCGACCAGCGCTGGGTCATCTCGGCCAGGGTGGGCGGCTCGGTTTCAAAGGTACCGGTGCCATGGCGCACATGGTGGGCGTAGATGGCCGTGATGGCGGGCAGGTCGTCTGCCGTGGCGGTGCGCAGGATCAGGGTCATGGCGGCGGCGGTGGGCAGTGGGTGCCGGTCCGGGGCTGGACAGGGCTATAATCGAGGGCTTTGCAGCATTTCGCTGGCCGGGTGGCCATGTCGTGTGTCTCAAGCGCTGCAAAAACTCACGGAGCTCAGATTGAGCTCCACCACCCGAAGGATAAATCATGGTCGTGATTCGACTTGCCCGCGGCGGTTCCAAGCACCGTCCTTTTTTCAACATCGTCGTGGCCGACAAGCGCGTGCGTCGTGATGGCCGCTTCATCGAGCGCATCGGTTTCTACAACCCCACTGCCAAGGACACCGAGGAAGGCCTGCGCGTCGCCCAGGACCGTCTGAGCTACTGGGTGGGCGTGGGTGCCCAGGTGTCCCCGACCGTAGAGCGCCTGGCCAAGCAGTCGGCCGCCAAGGTCGTCGCGGCCTGATCCGCCTGTCTCCATGCAGCCCGGCTTCCAGTCGACGGCTTTGCCGGACGATGCCATTGAAGTCGGGCGTGTGTTGGATGCCTGGGGCATCAAGGGTTGGCTGAAGCTGCTGCCTCACAGCAGCGAACCTGAATCCCTCTTGGCTGCCCCCGCCTGGTTTCTCCAGGTGCCCGAAGCCCGGTTCCGACCGGGCTTTTCGGCTTTCAAAGGGGTGGTGACTGTGCAGGTGGAGGAATGCAAGCTGCATTCCGACAGCGTGGTGGCCAAGCTTGAGGGCCTGGTCGACCGCAATGCCGCCGAGGCCCTCAAGGGTGCGCGCATCTACTTGCCGCGCAGCGCCTTCCCCTCCACCCAGCCCGATGAGTACTACTGGGTCGACCTGATTGGCCTGGATGTGGTGAACCGCGAGGGTCTGGCCCTGGGCCAGGTGCGCGACCTGGTCGCTACCGGGCCCACGTCGGTGCTGGTCCTGGCCTACGAGCTGCCTGCCGAGGACGGCAGCACACCGCGCAGCGCCGAGCGCATGATTCCCTTCGTTTCTGCCTATGTCGATGCCGTGGACCTGCCGGCCAGGCGCATCACGGTCGACTGGCAGCCGGACTACTGAGCCCGGAGCGCACCATGCGCTTTGACGTCATCACCCTGTTTCCCGAGCTGTTCGAGCCTTTTCTGAAGGTCGGCGTGACGCGCCGCGCCTATGAGACGGGGCTGGTGGATGTGCGCCTGTGGAATCCGCGCGACTTTGCCGAGGGCAATTACCGCCGCGTCGATGACCGCCCCTTTGGCGGCGGGCCGGGCATGGTGATGCTGCCCGAGCCGCTGGAGCGCTGCCTGATGGCCATCCGTGCCGACCGCGCCGAGGCCGAGGCTGCGCCCTTGCTGCTGTTTTCCCCCATCGGGCGCCGGCTGGACCACCCCGGCGTCGCGCAGTGGTCGGCCGGCCCGGGCGCCGTACTGCTATGCGGCCGCTACGAGGGCGTGGACCAGCGCTTCATCGACCGCTACGTCACACACCAGCTCAGCCTCGGCGACTTCGTGCTCTCCGGTGGAGAGCTTCCCGCCATGGCCCTGCTCGACGCCGTGGCCCGTCTGCAGCCGGGCGTGCTGGGCGATGAGGGCAGCCACCAGCAGGACAGCTTCAACCCCGCCCTGGATGGCCTGCTGGATTGCCCCCACTACACCCGGCCCGAGGTGTGGCGCGAGGCGCCCGTACCGGCGGCGCTGATGTCGGGCCACCACGCCCAGATTCAGGTCTGGCGCCGCCAGCAGAGCCTGGCCCTGACCGCGCAGGAGCGCCCCGAACTCCTCCAGCAGGCCCGGGCGGCTGGCCGGCTCAGCCCCTCGGATGAAGCCTTCCTGGCGGGCCTGGCCGCCAAGGGGCAGGGCCCTCAGCCGTAAATGGCTATAATGGAGGGCTTTTCGATCCTCTGGCGGCCACTGCAACCGTTCGAGCCCAGCCTGTGTCAGGCCTGAGCGTTCACGGATTTGCGGTCTTTAGTGCAGCGCGTGCATGAACGAAAAAGAAAACTGAGGACACCTCATGAACCTGATCCAGACCCTCGAGCAAGAAGAAATTGCCCGCCTGAACAAGACCATTCCCGCCTACGCCCCTGGCGACACCGTGATCGTCAGCGTCAACGTGGTTGAAGGCAACCGCAAGCGCGTGCAGGCCTTTGAAGGCGTGGTGATCGCCAAACGCAACCGTGGCCTGAACTCCAGCTTCATCGTGCGCAAGATCTCCAACGGAGAAGGCGTGGAGCGGACCTTCCAGGTCTACAGCCCGCTGATTGCCAAGATCGAAGTCAAGCGCCGTGGTGACGTGCGCCGCGCCAAGCTGTATTACCTGCGTGAGCGCAGCGGCAAGTCCGCCCGCATCAAGGAAAAGCTGGGCGCCAAGGCCCAGTGATGGCCTGAGCCCCAGGACTGGAGGCCTCCCGGAGTGCCCCGCCCTCGAAAAAGCCGCTGCATCCCAGCGGCTTTTTCTTTGCCCTCACGCCTTCTTCTTTCATGACCTCACTGCCCCGATTCGACCCCCGACAGGTGCCCGTCCACAGCGTGGACACGCACCTGGCTTGTGTGTCTCCGGAATGCCTCACGCCCGAGGCGCTGCGGCAGCGCTTTCGCTCGCCGCCCGCCTGGACACCGGATGACAGCGTGGAGCGCCTTTTCGTAGACCGCCCGCCGGCCCGTGCGGCCGTGCTGGTGCCGCTGGTCATGCGCGGCGAACTTCAGCTCTTGCTGACGCAACGGGGTCAGCACCTGTCCACACATTCGGGCCAGATCGCCTTTCCGGGTGGGCGCTGCGACGACACCGATGTGGACGCGGTCCACACGGCCTTGCGCGAGGCTGAGGAAGAGGTGGGACTGGCGCCCTCCTTCGTCGAGGTGCTGGGCACCTTGCCGGTCTATGTCACGGGCACAGCCTATGTGGTCACGCCCGTGGTGGCGCTGGTGCGTCCGGGTTTTGCGCTGCAGCCCAATCCCGACGAGGTGGCCGATGTCTTTGAAGTGCCGCTGTCCTTCCTCATGAACCCGGCCAACCACCGCCGGCACAAAGCCGACTTTGATGGCGGTGAGCGCCAGTGGTTGTCCATGCCCTGGACGGGCGAGCCAGACCGCGAGCGCTACATCTGGGGCGCCACCGCCGGCATGCTGCGCAACCTGTATCGCCTGCTGGCTGCCTGAACAGGCCAGGGCCCCCGTTTATCATCCCGGGCATGAGCTTTCTTGCCGTGCTGTTCGCCTTGCTCGTCGAGCAGGCCAGGCCCCTGGCCCCAGGCAATGCCGTCCATGGGCTGCTGCGTGCCTGGGCCCGCTGGTCCAGCCGCAATCTCGACGCCGGGCGCAGCCACCATGGCTGGGTGGCCTGGTCGGTGGCCGTGCTCGGCCCCACCCTGGTGGCGCTGGCCATTCATCTGGCGCTCTGGCGCGTGCACCCGGTGCTGGCCTTCGTGTGGAACGTGGCCGTGCTGTATGTGACCCTGGGTTTTAGGCAGTTCAGCCACCATTTCACCGATATTCGCGATGCCCTGGACATGGGCGACGAGGCCCAGGCCCGGCAGCTGCTGGCCGACTGGCAGCAGGTCGATGCCAGTGAGCTGCCGCGCAGCGAGATCGTGCGCCACGTCATCGAGCATTCGGTGCTGGCGGCCCATCGGCATGTCTTTGGTGTGCTCGGCTGGTACTCGGTGCTGGCGGCCTTCGGTCTGGGACCGGCGGGCGCGGTGCTCTACCGCATGAGTGAATTCGTCCAGCGCTACTGGGCTTACAAGAGCCGTCGTCCGGGCGAGGGCGTGAGCAGCGCCTCGCTGCAGGCGGCCGACCGCTCCTGGGGTCTGATCGACTTCCTGCCGGCCCGCATGACGGCGCTGGCCTTTGCCGTGGTGGGCAGCTTCGAGGAGGCCATCGACAGCTGGCGCCACTACGCGCAGGAGCTGGCCCCTCCTGGCCTGGTGGCCCAGGCCGACCGCAACCGGGGCGTGGTGCTGGCCGCCACTGCGGGGGCGGTGAATGTGCGCCTGGGCGGCTCGGCCCTGCGTGCGGCCAAGCGCGACCTGATCGACGCCGACCTGGACCAACCCGGGGCTACCGTCACCACCCCCGGCCGCGAGCCTGAGCTGGCGCACTTGCGCAGCATCGTGGGCCTGGTCTGGCGCTCTGTGGTGCTGTGGATGGTGCTGCTGGCGCTGCTGACGCTGGCGCGTCTGCTGGGCTGAGGCTGGGGCTTCAGTAGCGCGGCGGCTGCGATAACTCGTCGAACAATTCCCGGTACAGGCGGTAGCGCTGGGGGCTGATGCGGCTCACATCGGCTTGCACCTCAGTGATGACGCCGCAGCCAGGCTCATGCAGGTGCGTGCAGTTGTGGAAGCGGCACTCCTGCGCATGCGCCCACAGGTCGGGCATCAGCTGGGCCAGTTGCATGGCAGGAATGTGGTGCAGCCCGAATTCCTGGAAGCCGGGCGAATCGATCAGGGCGCTCTGGCGCGCCTCGTCCAGCCAGTACAGCGTGGTGCTGGTGGTGGTGTGCTTGCCCGAGTTCAGGGCCTGGGAGATTTCCGCCGTGAGCACCCGGGCCGCCGGCACCAGCCGGTTGACCAGGCTGCTCTTGCCCGCCCCGGAGGGGCCCAGCACCAGTGTGGTGTGGCCCGCCAGCCGCTCCGGGAGCTCGGCCAGCGACTTGCCCGGGCCGTCCCCGGCGGGGTGCACCGCCAAGGGCAGCACCTCGTAGCCCATGTCGCGGTAGGCCCCCAAACGTGCCCAGGCCCGTGCGAAAGGTTCCTTCAAATCGCTCTTGTTCAGCGCAATCAGGGGGCGGATGCGTTCGGCCTCGGCGGCCACCAGGGCCCGTGTGAGCTGGCTTTCTGAAAATTCCGGCTCGGCGGCGATCAGGATCAACACCCGGTCGAGGTTGGCCGCAAACGACTTGGTGCGCAGTTCGTCCTGGCGGTAAAACAGGTTGCGGCGCTCTTGCACCTGCTCGATGGTGCCTTCATCCTCGGAGGCTTGCCAGCGCACGCGGTCGCCGACCACCGCCTGATTTTTCTTGCCCCGCGGATGGCAGATGCGCCGCTCACCCTGGGGCGTTTCCACCAGCACGTGGCGACCGAAGCTGGCGATGACCAGGCCGTCCTGTGGGGTGGCCCCTGTGCCGGCGGAGGCGCGGGCTGCTTTCAATCGAGCAGGGCGTCGACCTTGGCCGCGCAGAAAAAGTCGCTCACGGAGATGCCCTGCACCTCGTGCGTGGAAAAACGCACTGTGCAGCGCTGGTAGCTCACCTGCATGTCGGGATGGTGGTCTTCGATGTTTGCGACATGTGCCACGGCGTTGACGAAGCTCATGGTCTCGTGAAAGTGCGCGAAGCCAAAGCTCTTCTCCAGCGCGCCGTCAATCAGGCGCCAGCCCTGAGGCCGCTCGCCGTTGAGCTGCGTCAGCTGGGTGACGATGTCCGTGGGGCCCAGGGCCCGGCGGTGCTGATGAACAGCCCGCGTCATGCCGCAGCTCCTGCGGCCGGCGGCGCTGTGCCGGCCATGCGCGCCAGCCGCTCCGAGGCCGGTGGGTGCGAGTAATAAAAACTCGCGTACAGCGGGTCAGGGGTGAGGGTGCTGGCGTTGTCCTTGTAGAGCTTGAGCAGCGCGCTGGAGAGGTCCTGGCCGCTGGCCTGCTGGCACGCGTACGCATCGGCCTGGAACTCATGCTGGCGCGACAGCCGTGCCGACAGGGGCGAGGTGAAGTACGAGAACACCGGCACCACCAGCATGAACAGCAGCAGGGCCAGTGCATCGTTGGGGGCGGCCAGCTGGGGCGCCACACCCAGGCCGGTGTAGAACCACACCTGCTGGGAGAGCCAGCCCAGCAGCGCAAAGCCGCCCAGGCTCAGGGCGAACATCATCACGATCCGCTGCAGGATGTGCTTGTGCTTGAAGTGCCCCAGCTCATGGGCCAACACCGCGTCCACCTCGCCCGGGTCGAGCTGCTGCAGCAGGGTGTCGTAGAACACCACGCGCTTGGCCGCGCCAAAGCCGGTGAAATAAGCGTTGGCATGGGCCGAGCGGCGGCTGCCATCCATCACAAAGAGGCCTTTGGCCGAGAAGCCGCAGCGCTGCATCAGCGCCGTCACGCGCGTGCGCAGGGCTTCGTCCTCCAGGGGCTGGAATTTGTTGAAGAGCGGGGCAATCAGCGTGGGGTAGAGCACCAGCGCCAGCAAGTTAATGCCCATCCAGGCGCCCCAGGCCCACAGCCACCACAGCGCACCGGCCGTGCCCATCAGCCAGACGATGAGGGCCACGATGGGCAGGCCAATGAGGGCGCCCAGCAGCGTGCTTTTAAGGAGGTCGGCGAGCCACAGGCCCATCGTCATCTTGTTGAATCCAAATCGCTCCTCGAGCCGGAAGGTGGCGTACAGGCTGAACGGCAGCTCCAGCAGGCCGCCAATCAGCGCGAAGCCGGCCACCAGGGCCACTTGGGCGAGCAAGGGGTGGCCGTCGAGCAGGGGCCAGCCGCTCAGGGCTCTGTTGAGCGCATCCAGGCCGCCCAGCAGCGTCCAGCACAGCAGCACGGCCGTACCAAAAACCAGCTCAAGCATGCCCAGGCGGGCTTTGGCGATGGTGTAGTCGGCGGCCTTGTGGTGGGCCGACAGGGTGATGGTGCGGGCAAAAGCGGCGGGCACTTCGTGGCGGTGCAGGGCCACGTGGCGCACCTGGCGCGAGACCAGGTAGAGCCTGAGCAGCACGCTCAGCAGCAGGGCAGCGCAGAAAACCAGGGTGAATGTCAGCGAGAACATGTCCATCAGAATCAGTTTAGGTCATCAGCGAGAATCAAGACATGCCTGACACCCAAGTCCCCACTGCCGATTTGCCCAAGTCCGACCAGAACCTGGTCTGGATCGATTGCGAGATGACCGGGCTCGATCCGGAGAAGGAGCGGCTGCTCGAAATCGCGGTCATCATCACCGGCCCCAAGCTCGAGCCCCGCATTGAAGGCCCGGTGCTGGTGATCCACCAAAGCGATGCGCTGCTGGGCGCCATGGACGCCTGGAACAAGGGCACGCATGGCAAGAGCGGCCTGATCGACAAGGTCAAGACCAGCACCCTCACCGAGGCCGAGGCCGAAAAGCAGCTGCTCGATTTCATCAGCCGCTTCGTGCCCAGGAGCGCCTCGCCCCTGTGCGGCAACACCATCAGCCAGGACCGGCGCTTCCTGGTGAAGTACATGCCCAAGCTCGAGGCCTTCTTGCATTACCGCAACCTCGATGTCAGCACCCTCAAGGAGCTGGCCAAGCGCTGGCGCCCTGAGGTGTACAGCGGCTTTCGCAAGGCGCAAAGCCACACGGCGCTGGCCGATGTGCACGAGTCAATCGACGAATTGATCCACTACCGCCAGCACTTCCTGCGCGCCGAGGCCTGAGCCGTCAGGCCTCTCAGTCGTCGAGTGAGGCGCTCCAGCGCTGGTCCCAGGCTTTGCTCATGTCACGGCGGTCACGCTTGGTGGGGCGGCCGTGTTCAATGGTGTCAGCCGGCTCCGGATGCAGGCGCTGATGCTCTTGCAGCTGCGTACGCAGTGCCAGGCTGTCTGCTGTTTCTTCGTAGAGCTGCTGGGCCACGGGGGCCGGTCCGCGCTGCATGGACAAGGCCCGCACCTTGACCGTGCGCGGTATGCGGCCCTGCCGCAGCTGCACCGTGTCACCAGCCTTCACGTCATGCGCTGGCTTGACGTTCTGCCCGTTGATCTGCACCCGGCCCTTGTCGAGTTCTTCGGTGGCCAGCACGCGCGTCTTGAAGAAGCGGGCCGCCCACAGCCACTTGTCGATGCGCATCTTCTCCATGGCTCGGGTGCCAGTGTGCGGGCGTGCGAGGCGGGCCTTACTGCGCCGCGCCCAGTGCCTGCGCCGCATCCTGGCTGCGGGCCAGGGCCTGCTGGTCGGGGGCCGACCGGGTGTCCCAGCCGGCCAGGTGCTGCTCGCACAGATCGGCCAGGGCCGAGATCCAGGCCGGGTGGTCGTTCAGGCAGGGGATGTAGTTGAACTGCTCGCCGCCAGCGTGCATGAAGGCCTCACGTGCCTCGTCACTGATCTCTTCCAGGGTCTCCAGGCAGTCGGACGTGAAACCCGGGCAGATCACATCCACGCGCTTGACGCCGGCCTGCGCCATGGCCACCAGGGTGGGCTCGGTGTAGGGCTCCAGCCACTTGGCCTTGCCGAAGCGCGACTGGAAGGTGACCTTGTAGCGGTCCTTGGGCAGTTCCAGGGCCTCGGCCAAGAGGCGCGCGGTCTTGTGGCATTCGCAGTGGTAAGGGTCACCCAGCGAGAGCGTGCGGGCAGGCACGCCGTGAAAGCTCATTACCAGCTGCTCGGGCTGGCCGTGGGCCTGCCAGTGTTCGCGCACCGTGCGGGCCAGGGCGGCGATGTAGCCGGCCTGGTCGTGGTAGTGGTTGACGAAACGCCACTCCGGCAGGCGCCGGGCTTTGAGCGCCCAGGCGTGGACCGCATCGAACACGCTGGCCGTGGTGGTGCCGCTGTACTGCGGATAAGCGGGCACCACGAGCACGCGCTCGATGCCCTGAGCTTTGAGCTCGTCAATCTGGCTGGCGATCGAGGGGTTGCCATAGCGCATGGCATAACGCACCTGCACCTGGTGGCCGCGCTGGCGCAAGGCATCGCCAAGCCGATCGGCCTGGGCGGCGGTCCACACCTTCAGGGGCGAGCCCTGCGCCGTCCAGATGCTGGCGTATTTGGCGGCCGACTTCTTGGGGCGCACGCGCAAGATGATGCCGTGCAGTATCAACCACCAGATGGGTTTGGGGATTTCCACCACGCGGTGATCGCCCAGAAATTCGGCCAGGTAGCGCCGCAGTGCGGGCGCCGTGGGCGCATCGGGCGTGCCCAGATTGCAGTACAGCACGGCGGTGCGGGCCCCTTGCGCGGGCGCGGATCCATGGGTGTAGGCGGGTTCGGTTGAAAACGGCATGGTGGGGTATTCTCCCGCACCATGCTCGACCGACTCAAAGTCCGGGCCATTACCCTGGACCTGGACGACACCCTTTGGCCCATCTGGCCCACCATCGCCCGCGCCGAAACGGCCCTGCAGGACTGGCTGCGCGACCAGGCCCCGAAGGCCGCAGCCCTCTTGGCCGATCCGGCCGTGCGCCATGAACTTCGCGACCAGGCCCTGCGTCTGCACCCGGCCATTCACCACCGCCTGAGCGATGTGCGCCGCGAATTGATCCGCCTGGCCCTGGCCCGATGCGACGAGGACACGGCGCTGGCCGAGCCCGCCTTCCAGGTGTTCTTTGCCGTGCGGCAGGATGTGCAGCTCTTTGATGACGCCCGCCCCGCGCTGGAGGCCCTGGCCGCGCGCTATCCGTTGGTGGCCCTCTCCAATGGCAACGCAGACATCGACCGCATCGGCCTGGGGCCTTTCTTTCGCGCCAGCATCAGCGCCGAGCGCCTGGGCGTGGGCAAGCCCGATCCGCACATCTTTGAGGTGGCCGCCCAGGCCGCCGGCGTGCAGGCCCACGAGGTGCTGCACATCGGTGACGATGCATCGCTCGACGTGCTGGGGGC
Organism: Comamonadaceae bacterium; assembly: GCA_027486255.1. Classification (GTDB taxonomy): domain Bacteria; phylum Pseudomonadota; class Gammaproteobacteria; order Burkholderiales; family Burkholderiaceae_C; genus Polaromonas. Next base: position 1,122 of record JAIXPL010000025.1, on the reverse strand, counting down.
ACTGGCCTGCGGCATGCAGACCGTCTGGGTCAACCGCGAAGACCACCTCTGGACCCACGCCGCCCAGCCCCACGAAACCGTGAGCAGCCTGGCTGAAGTGCCGCTGCTGCTGGCCTGAACCACCTGAACGAACCACCCCCCGAAGGACAAGCCCATGAGCCTGAAGATTTACGGCATCGCCGCCTCCCGCGCCTCTCGCCCCCTGTGGGTGGCCCATGAACTGGGCCTGGACTACGAGCACATCGCCACCCCCTATGCGGGCGGCGCCACGCGCACCCCGGAGTTCCTCCAGCTCAACCCCAATGGCCATATTCCGGTGGTCGATGACCACGGCGTCATCGTCTGGGAGTCCATGGCCTGCGCGCTGTACCTGGCCCAGCGCTATCCCCTGCCAGGGGGCGGCACCCTCAGCGGCGTGACCCCGGCCGAGCAGGCCGAGGTGCTGCGCTGGACCTTCTGGACCGTGACCGAGTGCGAAAAGGATGCGCTGGCCGTGCTCATGCACAGCGTGGTGATGCCCCCGGACCGCCGCAAGCCCGAACTGGCCCAGGAAAGCGGGGCGCGTCTGCAGGTGCCCATGCAGGTGCTGGAGCAGCACCTGGCCGCAGGCCATGCCTATGTGGCTGGGGAGCGCTTCACGGTGGCCGACATTTGCGTGGCCTCGGTGCTGGCCTGGCTGCTGCCGGTGCCAGCCCTTCTCAAGGCGGTGCCCCATGTGGAGGCTTGGCTCAAGCGCTGCATGGCGCGCGAGGCCCAGCAACAGGTCAAGGCGCTGTCCCGCAAGGCCTGAGGTTTTGCATGCGCCGGGCTCAGCCCAGCGACCGCGCCGCCGCCAGGCCTGAGCGCACCGCCCCCTCCAGCGTGGCAGGGTAGGGCCCGGCCACGAAGTCTCCGCAGGCGCGCAGCGCGTCGTCAGTTTGGACGGGGCGCAGGCCCGGGCGTTCCAGGCCCGGCGTGCACGCAAAGGTCGCGCGCTTGTCCACCACCGTGGTCAGGGCCTCGAGTTGCGCCAGCGCGAGTTGCCTGCGGCCCTGTGCCAGCACCTGGGCTTCGAGGGTGTTGCGTTCGCCCTGGCTGGCACTGACCACGAAGGCCAGCAGGCCGGCTGGCCCGCCGAGCTGG
>JAIXPL010000072.1 GCA_027486255.1 Comamonadaceae bacterium | reverse complement strand
GACCACGCCCGTGCCCACGCTGCGCTGCTCTTCCTTCCCGTTCTTGTCCAGACCAAAGCCCATCACGCGCACCACCGAGGGCCGGATGGCCTCGGCGGCCCGGCTGGCGGCCGAAGGCAGGGTTTGCGTCTCCAGGGTCTTGAGCACTGCCGCATCGATGTCTTTCTGGGTGAGCACCCGGGGCGTGTGATGCAGCAGCAGGCCCTGCGTCAGTGCCATGGCCAGCGCCAGGAAGGCGATGACCGCCCACAGCAGACGGTGATCGCGCCATGCCGGGCCGCGCAGCCAGGCGCGGGCTGCGGCCAAGCGCGAGGCGGTCGTGGCTCCAGCCGGGTTGAGCGCTGCAGCCGCGGCCGGTGCTGCTCCTGAGGCCGCGGGCTGTACCTCTGGGGCGGCGCTGGGGCGGCGCGAGCTGCTGCTGTAGAGGGCGGGCCTTCGCATCGGTTCACCTTGGCTCTGGGGGGCGCGCCCTGCGGGCAAGCTGCGCTTGCCAGGTGGACGCCGATCAACGAGCGCTCACGGTATCACGTTCAGTTTGCTTTTGCACCCTGTCCAGAGTCCGGCCTGAGGCATGATCCGCCCCATGACCTGGATCGACACCCACTGTCACCTCGATGCGCCCGAGCTGGCGCACGATATCGACGAGGTTCGCGCACGCGCGCACCAAGCGGGCGTGGACCACTGCGTCATCCCGGCGGTGGCCGTGGCCCACTTTGGCGCGGTCCGCGATCTGGCGCATCGTTTTGGCGACAGCTATGCGCTGGGCATTCACCCCTTGTGCGCGCCCCAGGCCGGCGAGCAGGACCTGCGCGAACTCGACCGGGCCCTGGCCGCACACGCTTCGGACAGGCGTTTGGTTGCTGTTGGCGAAATGGGCTTGGATTTCTTTGTGCCCGAGCTCAAGACCGAGGCCATGCGCGCGCACCAGGAACAGATCTACCGGGGCCAGCTGGTCTTGGCCCGAACGCACGGCCTGCCCGTGATCCTGCATGTGCGCCGCTCGGCCGACCGCCTGCTCAAACACCTGCGCGAGCTGTGCCCGCCCGGAGGCTGGAAGGGCATTGCCCATGCCTTCAATGGCAGCCTGCAGCAGGCCGAGGCCTTCGTGGCGCTGGGCTTGAAGCTGGGCTTTGGTGGCGCGCTCACCTTCGAGGCGGCGCGGCAACTGCGCTTGTTGGCCAAGGCGCTGCCCATCGATGCCCTGGTGATGGAAACCGACGCCCCCGATATCCCGCCTTGGTGGCTCTACCGCACGGCCGCTGAGCGCGCCCAGGGGCAGCCCCAGGGCCGCAATGAACCGGCACAACTGCCACGCATCGCCGCCGAACTGGCGCAGCTGCGGGGCATGCCCCTACCCGAGCTCGCCGCGCAGCTCCGCCACAATGCCGCCTCGGCCCTGCCGCGGCTGGCGCCGCTGCTGGGGCCTCAAGCCGCCTGAGCCTGGGCTCACCTCGTTGTTGCGAAAGACCTGCCCATGGGTATATCCCGCCACCCGCGCCCCGTCGATCTGCCCGAGGTGAGCTTCTCGGACGACGGTGAGGTGCGCCATCTGCACCTGGGAACGCCCTGGATCCAGGGCTCCATGCGGATCAAGGCGCCCTTTGAGATTGAGCTGGAGTACGTGCAGCGCATGATGGCCTGGCTGTTGTTCCGTGCGCCCGAGACGGTGGCGGGCCTGCATGCCATGCAGCTGGGTCTGGGCGCTGGTGCGATCACCAAGTTCTGCTTCAAAAAACTCAAGATGCGCAGCACCGCCATTGAATTGAATCCACAGGTGCTGCACGCCTGTCGGACCTGGTTCAAGCTGCCGGACGACGCAGACCGGCTGGAGGTGCTGCTGGCCGATGCAGCCCGCGAGATTCAGCAGCCTCGGCACCAGGGTGCGGTCGATGCCTTGCAGGTGGACCTGTATGACCATGAGGCCGCCGCCCCGGTGCTGGACAGCGAAGCCTTTTACGCCGATTGCCGCTGCCTTTTGGCTGACGAGGGCGTGATGACCGTCAACCTGTTTGGCCGCGATGCCAGTTACGAGCGTTCTGTTGAGAAGATCGCCGCCGTCTTTGGCGCGGATGCGGTCTGGGCTTTCCGGCCCACGCGCGAGGGCAACACCGTGGTGCTGGCCCAGCGCCAGGCCAGCCGCCCTGGACGCCCGATCTTGGTGCAGCGGGCTGAGGCCATCGCCACACGCTGGGGATTACCCGCACCCAAATGGCTGCGGCTGTTCAAGCCCTGCGCCTGAAGGCCCGGTCCTAAGGGCCTGCCCGGGTAGGGCTATAGGTGTAAGCCACATGCCAGATTGTTTAAGGATGCGGGCACAATCTGCGGGTTGTATCTTTTTTTGATAGGAGACAGTTCCGTGCAGATCAAGAGTCAGAAAGACTTTTTCGCCGGTCTCATGTTCATGGCGTTAGGTGTTGCCTTCGCCTGGGGTGCGACCACTTACAAATTGGGCACGGGTGCCCGCATGGGCCCGGGCTACTTTCCCCTGATGCTTGGCGTGCTGCTGGCCGTCCTCGGCATGATCGTCACGTTCAAGGCCCTGGTGGTCGAGACCGTGGACGGCCAAAAGATCGGTAAGTGGGCTTACAAACCCCTGATCTTCATCATCGGTGGCAACTTGATCTTCGGCATCTGCCTGGGCGGTTTGCCCTCCATTGGCCTCAAGCCCCTGGGTCTGATGGTCGGTATTTACGCGCTGACCTTCGTGGCCAGCATGGCCGAGGCGGGCTGGAGGTTCAAAGCCACCCTTATCTTGGCCACCTTCCTGGCGGCCCTGAGCTACCTGGCCTTTGTGGTGGTGCTCAAGTTGCAGTTCCCGGTCTGGCCTGTGTACTTCACCGCCTGATCCCGTCAAGGACACTAGAACATGGATCTCATCGCAAATCTCTCCCTGGGTTTCGGCGTGGCTTTCACGCCGATCAACCTGATGTACGCCCTGGCCGGCTGTATCCTGGGCACGCTGATCGGCGTGCTCCCCGGTATCGGCCCAGTGGCCACCATCGCCATGCTGCTGCCGGCCACCTACGCGCTGCCGCCGGTGTCGGCCCTCATCATGCTGGCCGGTATTTACTACGGCGCGCAGTACGGCGGCTCGACCACCGCCATTTTGGTGAACCTGCCCGGTGAGTCGTCTTCAGTGGTGACTTGTATCGACGGCTACCAGATGGCGCGCAAGGGCCGTGCGGGCCCCGCGCTGGCAGCCGCCGGCCTGGGTTCCTTCTTTGCAGGCTCGGTCGGTACCCTGATCCTGGCAGCCTTTGCGCCTCCGCTGACGGAACTGGCGTTCAAGTTCGGCCCTGCCGAATACTTCGCCCTGATGGTGCTGGGCCTGATCGGCGCCGTGGTGCTGGCCTCGGGCTCCCTGGTCAAAGCGGTGGCCATGATCGTGATGGGCCTGCTGCTGGGCCTGGTGGGCACCGACGTGAACTCCGGCGTCGCGCGCTTTAGCTTCGACGTGCCTGAGCTGACCGATGGCATCGGCTTCGTGGTGATCGCCATGGGCGTGTTCGGCTACGGCGAGATCATTGCCAATTTGGCCCACCCTGAGAGCGAGCGCCAGGTGTTCACCTCCAAGGTGAGCGGCCTGATGCCCACGGCCCAGGACTTCAAGAACATGGCCCCTGCCGTGCTGCGTGGCACCACCCTCGGCTCCCTGCTGGGCATCCTGCCCGGCGGCGGCGCGCTGCTGGCGGCCTTTGCGGCCTACGCCATCGAGAAGAAGACCAAGCTCAAGCCGGGCGAGGTGCCCTTCGGCCAGGGCAATATCCGTGGTGTGGCGGCCCCCGAGTCGGCCAACAACTCCGGCGCGCAGACCTCCTTCATTCCGCTGCTGACGCTCGGTATCCCGCCCAATGCCGTGATGGCGCTGATGGTCGGTGCCATGACCATCCACAACATCCAGCCGGGCCCGCAGGTGATGACCAGCAACCCCGAGCTGTTCTGGGGCCTGATCGCCTCCATGTGGATTGGCAACGCCATGCTGGTGATCCTGAACCTGCCGCTGATTGGCATCTGGATCCGCCTGCTCACCGTGCCCTACCGCTACCTGTTCCCGGCCATCGTGCTGTTCTGCGCGATCGGGGTGTACTCGACCAACAACAACACCTGGGACGTGTGGATGGTGGCGTTGTTCGGCGTGGTCGGTTACCTCTTTGTCAAGCTCGGTTGCGAACCCGCTCCCCTGCTGCTGGGCTTCATCCTGGGCCCGATGATGGAAGAGAACCTGCGCCGTGCCATGTTGCTCTCGCGCGGTGAGTGGAGCGTGTTCGTCACCCGTCCGCTGTCTGCCACCTTGCTGGCACTGGCGGCGCTGATGATCATCATCGTGTTGCTACCCTCCGTGAAGAACAAGCGCGAACAGGCCTTCGTCGAAGACTGATCCGCTTCCTGCTCCTTTGAAAACGGCGCCTTCAGGCGCCGTTTTCGCTGCGCAATCGCTGCCCCGCGCCACGCTGGCGCGGGTGCTCTGCCACAATGAATTCATGAACAAGCCTCATCTGTTGGCCCTGCTTACGGGTCTGTTCCTCGTTGTCTCCGCCGGGCCCACGGCGGCCCAGGCGCCCACCTATCCCACCAAGCCGATCCGTCTGATCGTGCCTTTTCCGGCCGGGGGCGCGACCGACCTGTTTGCGCGCAGCGTCTCGCAAAAGCTCAGCGAGCGCCTGGGCCAGTCGGTGGTGGTTGACAACAAGCCGGGTGCCGGTGGCACGCTGGGTGCTGACCTCGGCGCCAAGGCAGCCGCTGACGGCTACACCCTGGTGCTGACCACCACCAGCACACACTCGATCGGGCCCAACCTGAATCCCCGTATTCCCTACGACGCGGTGCGCGACTTCACGCCCATCTCGCACCTGGGCAATGCCCCCAGCATCATGCTGGTGCCCAACAGCTCGCCGGCCAAGACCGTCAAGGAGTGGATTGAACTGGCCCGCCAGAACCCGGGGCGCCTGAATTACGCCTCCAGCGGCAACGGCACCATCGTCCACCTCACGGCCGAGCTGTTCAAGTCGCAGGCCAATGTGTTCGTACTGCACATTCCTTACCGGGGCACGGCGCTGGCCATTCCCGACCTGGTGTCTGGCAAGCTCGACGTGATTTTTGACTCACTCCCCTCGGCCCTGCCCCATGTCAAAGACGGCCGTCTGCGCGCCCTGGGCGTGACCTCGGCCAAGCGCACGCCCTTGGCGCCCGAGTACCCGCCCATTGCCGAGGTGCTGCCCGGCTACGAGTCGGTCACGTGGTTCGGCATCTTCGGCCCGCGCGGCCTCTCGCCTGAGCTGGTGGCGCGCATCAACACCGCGGCCAACCAGGTGCTCAAGGACCCGGAGACCATCGATCGGCTCACCCGCCTGGGCATCGAGCCCGTAGGCGGCACGCCGGCGCAGTTCACCACCATGCTGGCCAGCGAGTCCGCCAAGTGGAAGAAGATCATCCAGGAACGCAAGATCACGCTGGATTGACCCCATGAGCTTCAATTTCAATTCCCCCTACACCTCCACCCGCTTGCCGCTGTTCGCGCGCAACGTGGTCTCCACCTCCCACCCTGCCGGCGCCCAGGCGGGCCTGCGCATGCTCTTGGCCGGCGGCAATGCCGTTGACGCGGCGGTGGCCGCAGCCGCGGCCATGACCATCGTCGAGCCCGTGAGCAATGGCCTGGGCAGCGATGCCTTTGCCATCGTCTGGGACGGCCAGCAGCTGCACGGCCTCAATGCCGCAGGCCGCGCGCCCAGCACCTGGACGCCCGACTACTTTGCCAGCAAGCACGGCGAGCAGGCCGCACCGCCCAAGCGCGGCATCGACGCCGTGACCATTCCCGGCGCCGTCTCCAGCTGGGCGGCCCTGAGCCAGAAGTTCGGCAAGCTCCCCTTTGCCGACCTCATGCAGCCGGCCATCGAACTGGCCGAGCGCGGCTACCTGCTGCCAGTGGTGGTGCAGCAGAAGTGGGCTGCGGCCACGCCGGAGCTGCAGTCGCAGCCTGGGTTTGCCCAAAGTTTTCTGCCCTTGGGCCGTGCGCCACAGGTCGGTGAGCTCTTCCAGTTCAAGGCGGCCGCGGGCGCGCTGCGCCTGATTGCGCAAACCAAAGGCGAGGCCTTTTACCGCGGTGAAATCGCTCAGGCCCTTGAGGTGTTTTCGCGCCAGCATGGCGGCCAGCTCACGGCCAAGGACATGGCTGCCTTCCAGCCCGAGTGGGTCACGCCCATTGCTAAAAATTACCGTGGCCACACCGTGCACGAGATCCCGCCCAGCGGGCAGGGCATTGCCGCCCTCATGGCCCTGGGCATCTTGGAGCATTTCGATGTGGCAGGCCTGCAGGTGGACGGCGTGGATTTCCAGCACGTGCAGATCGAGGCCATGAAGCTGGCCTTTGCCGATGTGTACCGCTACGTGGCCGAGCCCTCGGCCATGGAAGTGACGGCCGAGCAATTGCTCGACGACGCCTACCTGGCCTCGCGTGCCAAGCTGATCGACATGAGGCGCGCGCAGGACTTCCAGGCGGGCAACCCTGTCAAGGGCGGCACCATTTACCTCACCGCCGCCGACGAGCAGGGCATGATGGTGAGCTTCATCCAGTCCAACTACATGGGCTTCGGCTCGGGCTGCGTGGAGCCCACCTATGGCATCAGCCTGCAAAACCGTGGCCATGCCTTCAGCCTGCAAGCCGGCCCCAACCAGGTGGCGCCGGGCAAGCGCCCCTTCCACTCCATCATCCCGGCCTTCCTGAGCAAGGACGGTCAGCCCGTCATGAGCTTTGGCGTGATGGGGGCCAACATGCAGCCACAAGGCCACATTCAGACCCTGGTGCGCATGCTCGACCACGGACAGCACCCGCAGGCGGCCTGTGATGCCCCGCGCTGGCGCTTTAACGCCGGTCTGGAGATCAATGTGGAAGCCAGCATGAACGCGGCCACGGTGCAGGGCCTGACCGATCGCGGCCACCGCGTGGGCGTGATCCAGGACTCCTACCAGGACTTCGGCGCGGGCCAGTTCATCTGGCGCATGGGCGACCCGGCCGTCGAAGGTTACGTGGCGGCCAGCGATGCGCGCCGCGACGGTCAGGCCGTGGGCTTTTGACCTCGGCTCTCCGCGCGTGAGCGTGCTTCCTGCCCTCGCTAGCCCACCGGCCTCTCGCAAGGCCCTGGGTGTGGCGCTGGCTGTGACCGGTGCCATTGCCTTCAGCGGCAAGGCCATCATTGTCAAGCTGGCCTATCGCTATGGCGTGGATGCGGTCACCTTCATCATGTACCGCATGCTCATGGCGCTGCCCTTCTTCGTGGCCATGGCCTGGTGGGCCAGCCGAGGCAAGCCGGCTCTCACCCGCCGCGACTGGCTGGGTGTGCTTTTCCTGGGCGTGACGGGCTACTACCTCGCCAGCTTTCTGGACTTCCTGGGCCTGCAGTACATCAGCGCTTCGCTGGAGCGGCTGATTCTGTACCTCAACCCCACGCTGGTGCTGCTGCTGGGTCTGGTGCTGTACCGCAGGCGCATCACCGCCGCGCAGGCCCTGGGCATGGCCGTGAGCTATGCCGGTGTGGTGCTGGTGTTCGGTCACGAGATCCACCTGCAGGGCAAGGAAGTGGTGCTGGGCGCCATGCTGGTGTTCGGCAGTGCGCTGAGCTATGCAATTTATCTGGTGTACAGCGGCGAGCTGGTGCAGCGCCTGGGCTCGCTGCGCCTGGTGGGCCTGGCCACCACCGTGGCCTGTCTGTGCTGCATCGTGCAGTTCCTGCTGCTGCGCCCCTCCTCGGCGGCCCTGGTAGCGCCCGAGGTGCTGGCTTTGTCCCTGCTCAATGCGCTGGTCTGCACGGTGGCGCCCGTGCTGATGATCATGATGGCCATCGAGCGCCTGGGCTCGAGCCTGACTTCGCAGGTGGGCATGATCGGGCCCATGTCGACCATCCTCATGGGCGTGCTCATCCTCGGCGAGCCCATGACGGGCTGGGTCCTGGGCGGCACGGCGCTGGTGATCGCCGGGATTTACGTTTTTACGCGCAGCCGGGCCTGAAGTGCGCGGCTGCTTACACACGCCACACGGCAAACAACAAGGAGAACACATATGGATCTAGGTATTGCAGGCAAGTGGGCGCTGGTGTGCGGCGCGAGCAAAGGGCTGGGCTACGGCTGCGCCAGCGCCCTGGTGCGCGAAGGCGTGAACGTGCTCATCGTGGCGCGCGGCGCCGAGGCCCTGCAGGCCGCTGCCGCACAGCTCCAAGCCGAGGCCACGCTGGGTGCCCAGGTGCAGGCGCTGGCCGCCGACATCACCACCGAGGCCGGCCGCACCATGGTGTGGGCCCTGCGGCGTGATTTCGACATCGTCATCACCAATGCCGGCGGCCCGCCCCCCGGCGATTTCCGCCAGTGGGACCGCGACACCTGGGTCAAGGCACTCGACGCCAACATGCTCACGCCCATCGAGCTGATCAAGGCCACGGTGGACGGCATGGCCGCGCGCGGCTTTGGGCGCATCGTCAACATCACCTCGAGCGCCGTGAAGGCGCCCATCGACATTCTGGGTCTGTCCAATGGCGCGCGCACGGGCCTGACGGGCTTTGTGGCGGGCCTGTCGCGCAGCAAGATCGCCGCCCAGGGCGTGACCATCAACAACCTGCTGCCCGGCGCTTTCTACACCGACCGCCTCAAGAGCAACTTCGCCACCAACGCCGAGAAAAGCGGCAAGAGCCTGGACGAGGTGGCCGACGTGCGCCGCAAGGCCATCCCGGCCCAGCGCTTCGGCACGCCCGAGGAGTTCGGTGAGTTCTGCGCCTTCATGTGCAGCCAGCAGGCGGCCTACCTCACGGGGCAGAACCTGCTGCTCGACGGCGGGGCGTATCCGGGGACGTTCTGAGCCTTTTGTGGCCGGGTTTCGCCGGCCTGTGATGCCGCTAAGGCCTTGCAGCTCGTGAAACCCGCGACGACACCACGATGCCGCCCACGATCAGCACGAAGGCCAGCAGGTGGTAGCCCTGCGGTGCCTCACCCAGGAAGAGCGTGGACAAGAGCGCCGCGAACAGCGGCGTGAGGTTGATGAAGATGCTGGCCGTCTGCGGCCCCACGCGCTGGATGCCTGCCCCCCAGCAGCGGTAGGCCAGCACGGCGGGGCCTGCGCCAATGAACACGATGGCGGCCACCACGGGCCAGCTCCAGACCATGTGCGCGGGCGTCAGCGCCCATTCACCTGCGGTAAACAGTGTGGACCAACCCAGTCCGAAGAAAACCTGGCCCAGGAGAAAGGCCGACCAGTCGCCCCGCAGCTCGGCGGGCTCCTCTGGCCGGGCCAGCATCCAGCTGTAGTGGGCCCAGGCCAGGGTGGCCAGCAGGACGTAGCCGTCGCCGGGCACGAATTGGAAATGTGTGAGCACCTCCCAGTCGCCCCGGCTGAGCACCAGCAGCACGCCGATGATGGACAGCAGGGCCCCCAGCAACTGCCGGCCTTGGATGCGCACGCCATGCAACAGGCGCCCGAGCACCAGCATCCACACCGGCATGCTGGAGGCCACCAGCGTGACGTTGATGGGCGTGGAGGTTTGCAGCGCCATGTACTGCAGGGCGTTGTAGGCGCCGATGCTCAGCAGCCCCAGCACCGATATGCGCCGCCAGTGCGACCACAGCAGACTGCCCGGACGCAGCACCCGGTAGGCCAGCGGCAGCAGGATGAGGAAGGCGATGACCCAGCGCAGCAGGTTCAGCGTCATGGGCGGTACCTGGCCATGGGCCCAGCGGCCGACCAGGGCGTTGCAGGCCCACAGCAGGGGCGGCATCGTGAGCAGGACCAGGGTGCTGGGGGACAGGCGTGCAGACATCAGGGGGACTGTACCGCGCCGGCTCGGGGGGCCCCAGCGAACTGGGCCGTTTCATGTCACCATCGCGGCTGTCCCGGCGCCTGGGCGCCGGCCTGACAGACCTTTTCAAGCACGCACAGGAGACCTTCCAGATGAGTCAGATGAGCACCAAGGCCATACGCATCGAGCAGTACGGCGGCCCCGAGAACATGAAGTTGGTGGAGGTGCCCCTGGGTGAGCCCGGCCCGGGCCAGATCCGCATCCGCCACAAGGCCGTGGGCCTGAACTTCATTGACGTGTACCAGCGCTCGGGCCTGTACGCCCTGCCGCTGCCGCTGAACCTGGGCATGGAAGGCGCGGGTGTGGTCGAGGCCGTGGGCGAGGGCGTCACGCACCTGAAGGTGGGCGACCGCGCGGCCTATGCCAGCCAGCCGCCCGGCAGCTACTGCGAAGCCCGCGTCATGCCGGCCCTCTCGGTGTGCAAGTTGCCTGACAACATTTCCTTTGAAACCGGTGCCGCCATGATGCTCAAGGGCTGCACCGTGCAGTACCTGCTGCGCCGCACCTTGCCGCAGGCGGGCCTGCAGGCGGGCGACTTTGTGCTCTTCCACGCGGCCGCCGGCGGCGTGGGCCTGATCGCCTGCCAGTGGGCCAAGGCCCTGGGCCTGCAGCTCATCGGCACTGCCGGTTCCGACGAAAAATGCGCCCTGGCACTGGCCAATGGGGCGTCCCATGTCATCAACTACGCCGAGGAAGACTTTGTGGCGCGCGTGAAGGACATCACGGGCGGCAAGGGCGTGAAGGTGGTGTACGACTCCGTGGGGGCCGACACCTTCATCAAGTCGCTGGACGTGATTCAGCCCCTGGGTCTGGCCGTGAACTTTGGCAATGCCTCGGGCAAGGTGCCGCCCTTCGACATCAATCTGTTGGCCGCCAAGGGCTCACTGCATGCCACGCGCCCGACGGTGTTCACGCACCTGGCCAACCGAGAGGCCAGCCAGGCCATGGCCGACGAGCTGTTCGCCATGGTGGGCAGCGGCCAGGTGAAGATCCAGATCGACCAGCAGTTCGCGCTGGCCGATGCCGCCGCCGCCCACCGCGACCTGGAAGCGCGCAAGACCACGGGCTGCACCATCCTCATTCCGTGAGCGAATGGGCCTTCTCGCCCGCGTGGCGGGCGCAGCTGGCCCAGGCCGGCGCCCGGCCGCCGCGGCGGCCGCGCCTGCCGCTGCTTTGGCGGGGCCAGGCGGTGGGCTCGATCGAGCCCGACTGGCTGCGGGCCTTCCAGGCTGCGGGTGGTGAGCGCTTTTTTGAGTTGCAAGGCCAGCACCTGGCTTGCCAGGCTCAAGACGATGCCGCGCTGGCCGAGATGGCGCAGGTCATGCGTGAGGCCGGTTTGGCCGGCCCCTGGCGCAATGAACTGCTGGCCCTGGATAGCGACGCCGGTGAGCCGCTGGGGCGCATTG
>JAIXPL010000031.1 GCA_027486255.1 Comamonadaceae bacterium | reverse complement strand
CCAACACTTCGATCACCCCCTGCAGCACCTCAGCACCACAACCAGCAACCATCGCATCGTCTCGCTGCAATCAGCGAAGCCTCACATTATATACCGGAATTTTTCAACCAGTCAACAAGATGAAATCTTGTCGAACTAGGCATCCAGCAGCCAGGGCATCAAGACAGGAAGCTCGAAGGCCCCAAGCAAGGAGCGTGAAGTGCTCTGCTTTTGTCTTGCCGTCTCAGCAGCGAAGCCCTCCACTATAGCACCGTTTCCAGGCGCCTTCAAGGCCACGGCGAAAAAAGTTTTCGATGCGTGCTGCTAGCAGCCTGAGGCTCCTGTCTGTTCGCAGGGCTGAACCGCCCTCTGGTCAACAAAGATGCCTGCGGACACGAAGTGCGCGGGTCGCATAATCCGCCGCTTCACTTGAGCGGATGCCATGGCCCTGATCACCCTTCTCGATGCCCAGCTCGCCTTCGGGCACCTTGCCTTGCTCGACCACGCTGGCTTTTCCCTGGAAGAGCGTGAGCGCATTGGCCTCATTGGGCGAAATGGCACGGGCAAATCTTCCTTGCTCAAGATCCTGGCGGGACTCGACAAACCCGACGATGGCACGCTGCAAGTTCAGCAGGGCGTTCGCATTGCGTACGTTCCGCAAGAGCCCTTGCTGGACCCCGGACACACCGTCTTTCAAGCAGTGAGCCTGGGCTTGGGCGAGACGCTGCAGCTGATCGAGCTGTACCTCGAAGGTCGAGAAGACACGGACCTCGATGCCTTGCAATCACGCATCGAAGCCCTGGACGGCTGGACCTGGGAGCAGCGGGTTGAGGAGACCCTGCAGCGTTTGCACCTTGAGCGGGAGGTACTTATCGCGTCTTTGTCAGGCGGCCTTCGAAAGCGCGTCGCGCTGGCTCAGGCGCTGGTGGCACGCCCAGACGTGCTCCTCTTAGATGAGCCAACCAACCATCTGGATCTGGACTCGATTGCCTGGCTGGAAGACCTGCTGATCAACTTCAAAGGCAGCCTGATCACGATCACGCACGACCGAGCCTTTCTCGACAAGGTGGCCACGTCTATCGTTGAGCTCGATAGGGGGCAGCTGCGCCGCTACCCCGGCAACTTCGCGCAATACCTCACGCAAAAGGAAGAGCAGCTCTCCCAGGAAGCCGTGATCAGCGCCAAAGCCGACAAGTTACTGGCACAGGAAGAGGTCTGGATCCGCAAGGGCGTCGAAGCCCGACGCACCCGCGCGGTGGCACGCATCAAGCGCCTGCAAGAACTGCGTGCCCAACGGGCGGCCCGCCGCGATGCCGTCGGCAGGGTCAGCCTCGACATTGCCAGCGGCGACAAGAGCGGCAAGATCGTGGCCGAGCTTGACGGCGTGAGCAAGGGTTTCGACACCCCCTCGGGCCGCAAGACCGTGGTCCAAGGCCTGAGCTGCACCATCTTGCGAGGCGACAAGATCGGCCTGATCGGTGCCAACGGCGCAGGAAAGAGCACGCTGCTCAAGCTGATCCTGGGCGAAATCCAACCCGACGCCACCACTCCCCCAGGCACCGTTCGCCAAGGCAGCAACCTGCAAGTGGCCTACTTCGACCAGATGCGCGATGCGCTGGATCTGGACGCCACGCTGGAGGATTTCATCAGCCCCGGCAGCGAATGGGTCGAGATCAACGGCCAGCGCAAACATGTCAAGAGCTACCTGGGCGACTTTCTTTTCTCGCCAGCGCGGTCACAGTCGCCCGTGCGCACCCTCTCCGGGGGCGAGCGCAACCGACTGCTGCTGGCGCGCCTGTTTGCGCGGCCGGCCAACGTGCTGGTGCTCGACGAGCCCACCAATGACCTGGACATCGACACGCTGGAGCTGCTTGAAGAGCTGCTGCAGTCCTATGAAGGCACGGTCTTTCTGGTGAGCCACGACCGCCGCTTCCTCGACAACGTGGTCACCAGCATCTTGGCCCACGAAGGCACGCCCGAGCAGCCGGGTTTCTGGCGGGAGTACGAGGGGGGCGTCACCGATTGGCTGGTGCAGTCAGCTCGCTCGCAGCAGATCGCGGCCGAAGCCGCACGGTCCAAGCCGGCCGCCGCCCCCCAGCCAGCAGCGGTGAGCAAGCCAGAACGAAACCCTGCCGCCAAGCGCAAGCTCAGCTACAAAGAGCAGCGCGAGCTCGACACCCTGCCCGAGCGCATGGAGGCGCTGGAGCGTGAGCAGAAAGACATCGAGCAGCGCCTGGCTGACGGCACGCTCTATGCCAGCGAGCCGGCCCTGGCGAAGGAGCTGAGCCAGCGCGCCGCTCAAATTGAGGAAGAACTGCTCGATGCACTGATGCGCTGGGAAGCACTGAGCGCTTGAGGGCCATGGCCGCCTGACCTGTCCAGGTGGCTATGGTCACGCATCAGCCAGCATGGATCCCGCATGGATCCGGCACTGAGCCGGGCGAGCAATGGTGAGTCAGGGCAGCTGGGGCCCCGCTTAAAAGCGCTCGTGCGCCGCTAGGTAGCGCCACTGCCCGAGCGGCAAATGACCCAGCGTGACCTGGCCGATGCGAATGCGCTTGAGGCCGGTGACCACCAGCCCCACCTGCTCGCACATGCGCCTGATCTGGCGCTTGCGGCCCTCCCGCAGCACGAAGCGCAGTTGCTCGGGGTTCTGCCAGCTCACCTCGGCGGGCTTGAGAAGCTGACCATCCAGACTCAAGCCGTGCTGCAGCAGGCGCAGCTTCTCGGTCGGGAAGATCGACTGCACATCCTGCGTGCGCTCGCCCCAGCTCACGCGCACCAGGTACTCCTTGTCCACCTCGGAGTCCTCGCCGATCAGGGTGCGGGCCACCCGCCCGTCCTGCGTGAGCACCAGCAGACCCACCGAATCGATGTCCAGCCGCCCCGCCGGTGCCAGGCCCCTGAGCTGCTCAGGCCCCCAGCGCATCCGGCTGGCGCACTCACGCCAACGATTGTCGGGCTGCACCAGGCTGGCGGCGGGCGCATGGCCATCCTCGGCCTGGCCGCTGACGTAGCCCACCGGCTTGTTGATCAAGATGGTGACCTGCTGGCGCTGCTGCTGCTGCGCCTGGCGGTGCACCTCGATGCGGGCATCGGCCGGCACCGGCTGCCCCAGCACGGCGGGCTGGCCGTTGACCTGCACCCAGCCCCGTGCGATCCAGTCGTCGGCTTCGCGCCGGGAACACAGGCCCAGCTCGGCCATGCGCTTGTTCAGGCGCACCGCCGCAGCTGGCAGAGGTGCTGCCGGCGAGGCCGCTCGCACGCGCACGGCCACAGGGGGAGCAGAAGAATCGAGGGGCTTGGAGGAGATGGCCATGGCAATGCTGCGGATTATCCGGAGAACGCGCCGGTGCGCAGGGCCGCCAGGTCCAGCACGCGCAGGCCGCCGTACTCCACCTGGATGACGCCCTGACCCTCCAGGATGCGCAAGGACTCGTTCACCCGCTGGCGCGACAGGCCGACCAGGTAGGCCAGTTCCTGCTGGGTGATGCGCAGCACCTGGCCCACCCCAGGAAAGAGCGAAGGGTTGAACAGCGCCGCCAGGTTGCGCGCCACGCGCAGGTCGGGGTTGGTCAGCCGGTCGATCTCGCGGGCCGCAATGAACTGGGCCAGGCGCTCGTTGAGCTGGCTCATCACGAAGCGATTGAAGTCGATGGAGTGATCTAGCAGCCAGTGAAAGGTATCCACCGGCAGGCCTGCCACCACGCTCTTGCGCAGGGCCAGCACGTTGTAGCGGTAGATCTCGCGCTTGAAGGCCGTGCCCTCGCCGAACCAGCCACCTGGCGGCAGGCCCGTGAAAGTCATGGTCATGCCCTGCGCGCTGTCGGTGCTCATCTTCAGCAGTCCCTCGACCACGCCAAACCAATAGGTCACGGGCCGGCCGACACGGCAGATGTAGTCGCCCGGTGCCGCCTCACTGACCACCAACTCGGCGACGGCGCGCTCGCGCTCCACAGCTTTGAGACGCTCCAACCAGGGAATGCCGGCCAGTTCGACCGGGGTGGCCAGGCGCCTGCGCTGGTGAAGGGAGGGCTCGTTCTTCATTCGGAAGATATTCCTGACGGCAGTCTTGCGGGCCAAGCGCATGCGCTAGGGTAAATCCCAGGGGTGATAGCCCCTTGATTGTCGGCGAAACGACAACAAAGCGTCAAACAGCGGCCTAGCATCATCTTCAAGAAACTGCCTCCATGTTCCATGAACGGCAGGCCCCAGCGAGGAGACCAGCGCACATGCAAACGACATTCCCCCGGCTCATGCTGCAGCACGCGAAAGAGCGTCCGTCGGCACCCGCCATGCGCGAGAAAGAGTACGGTATCTGGCAGACCCACACCTGGGCCGACATGGCCACCGAGGTCGAGCGAATTGCCTGCGGCTTGCACCAGCTGGGTCTGGCACGCGGCCAGCACATGGTGGTGATCGGCACCAACCGCCCACGTTTGTACGCCACCATGCTGGCCGCCCAGTCCCTGGGGGCCATCCCTGTGCCCCTGTACCAGGACGCCGTCGGCGCCGAGTGTGTCTTCCCCATCACCAACGCCGAAGTCCGCATGGCCCTGGTGGAAGACCAGGAGCAGGTGGACAAGCTGCTGGACATCCGCGCCCAGTGCCCGCTGCTGGGCCACATCGTCTACGACGACCCGCGCGGCCTGCGCAACTATGCCGAGCCCGGCCTGCAGTCGCTGGACCAGCTGATTGAAAACGGGGCCGCTTTTGCCAACATGCACCCGGACTTCTTCCAGGCGCAGGTCGAGCAAGGTCGGCCCGAGGACGTGGCGGCCATGTTCTTCACCTCCGGCACCACGGGCAACCCCAAGGGCGTGGTGCACACCCACAGCACCTTGCTCGACCGTGCCCAGGCCGGCGCCGAGTTCGACCGCCTCAGCAGCCGCGAGGAAGTGCTGGCCTACCTGCCGCCGGCCTGGATCGGCCAGAACATCTTCAGCTACGCGCAGTGGCTGTGCTGCGGCTACGTGGTGAACTGCCCGGAGAACGCCGGCACCGTCTCCATCGACCTCAAGGAAGTCGGCCCCACCTACTACTTCGCTCCGCCGCGGGTCTTCGAGGGCATGCTCACCAGCGTGATGATCCGCATGGAAGACGCCGGGCGCCTCAAGCGCGGTCTGTTCCATTACTTCATGGACGTGGCCAAGCGCGTGGGCCCGCAGCGCATGGACGGCAAGGCCCTGGGTCTGCTCGACGGGCTGCTCTACAAACTTGGCGACCTGGTGGTCTACGGCCCGCTGCGCAACACCCTGGGCTTTTCCCGCGTGCGCGTGGCCTACACCGCCGGCGAGGCCATCGGCCCGGACCTCTTTACCTTCTACCGCTCCATCGGCATCAACTTAAAGCAGCTGTACGGCTCCACCGAAACCGCCGTGTTCGTCTGCCTTCAGCCCGACCATGAGGTGCGCGCAGACACTGTGGGCGTGCCCATCCGAGGCGTGGAGATCAAGCTGGCCGACAACGGTGAGATCCTGGTCAAGTCCGCAGGCCTGCTCAAGGAGTACTACAAGAACCCCACCGCCACGGCCGAGGTGCTCACGGCCGACGGCTGGTACCACACCAGTGATGCGGGCTTTCTGGACAGCCACGGCCACCTGAAGATCATCGACCGCGTGAAAGACGTGGGGCGACTGAAAGGCGGTGCCAACGACGGCGCCATGTTCGCGCCCAAGTACGTGGAGAACAAGCTCAAGTTCTTCCCCTTCATCAAGGAGGCGGTGGCCTTGGGCGACGGGCGCGAGAAGGTCTGCGTGATGATCAACATCGACTTCGACGCCGCCGGCAACTGGGCCGAGCGCCGCAACCTGCCCTACGCCGGCTACACCGACCTGGCGCAAAAACCCGAGGTCTACGCGCTCATTCAGGACTGCGTGGAAAAGGTCAATGCCGACCTGGCGGCCGACAAGCTGCTGGCCGGCTCACAGATCAGCCGCTTCCTGGTGCTGCACAAAGAGCTCGATGCCGACGACGGCGAGCTCACCCGCACCAACAAGGTCAGGCGCGGGTTCATCGGCGAGAAGTACCAACCCTTGGTCGATGCGCTGTACCAGGACAAGACCGAACAGTTCATCGAGACCGTCGTCAAGTTCGAAGATGGCCGCACCGGCAAGGTCAGCGCCACCCTCAAGCTCGGCGATGCGCGCACCTTCAACGCCGTCCAGACGGCCGCCTGACCCGGACAGACTGGCCATGCAAAACTCCACGCACCAGAAAAAAATTGGCGACGTCATCCTCGACGTCCAAAACATCTCGCTGAGCTTCGGCGGCGTCAAGGCGCTCACCGACATCTCGTTCAATGTGAAAGAGCACGAGGTCCGCGCCATCATCGGCCCCAACGGTGCCGGCAAGAGCTCCATGCTCAATTGCATCAATGGCGTCTACAAGCCCCAGCAAGGCTCCATCGCCTTCAAAGGCCAGACCTTCAAGCACATGAACAGCCACGAGGTGGCGGTCATGGGCGTGGCCCGCACCTTCCAGAACCTGGCGCTCTTCAAGGGCATGAGCGTGCTCGACAACATCATGTCCGGCCGCAACCTGAAGATCAAAAGCAACTTGTTCCTGCAGGCCCTGCGCATCGGACCGGCCCAGCGCGAGGAATTTCAGCATCGGGAGGCCGTTGAGCGCATCATCGACTTCCTTGAAATCCAGCCCTACCGCAAGACCCCCGTGGGCCAGCTGCCCTATGGCCTGCAAAAGCGCGTGGACCTCGGACGCGCCCTGGCCATGGAGCCGCAGGTGCTGCTGCTCGACGAACCCATGGCCGGCATGAACGTCGAGGAAAAGCAGGACATGTGCCGCTTCATCCTCGACGTGAACGACGAATTCGGCACCACGGTGGTGCTGATCGAGCACGACATGGGCGTGGTCATGGACATTTCCGACCGCGTCGTCGTGCTCGACTACGGCAAGAAAATCGGCGACGGCACCCCGGATGAGGTGCGCCAGAACCCCGAAGTCATCAAGGCCTACCTGGGCACCTCGCACTGAAGCGAAAGAGATCACGCACATGGCCTTCTTTATTGAAACCCTGTTTGGCGGCCTGATGGCCGGCATGCTCTATTCGCTGGTGGCTCTGGGCTTCGTGCTCATCTTCAAGGCCTCCGGCGTGTTTAATTTCGCCCAGGGCGCGATGGTGCTGTTCGCAGCCCTGGCCATGGCGCGTTTTTCCGAATGGATCCCTCAGTGGACCGGGCTGGACAACAAATTCCTGGCCAACCTGATCGCCTTCGCGCTGGCAGCGGTCCTGATGTATGCCATGGCCTGGCTGATCGAGCGGATGGTGCTCAGGCACCTGGTGAACCAAGAAGGGGTGACGCTGCTCATGGCCACCCTCGGGATCACTTACTTCATCGACGGTCTGGGTCAGACCATCTTCGGCAGTGCCGTCTACAAGATCGATGTCGGCATGCCCAAGGAACCCATCTTTGTATTGGGCAATCTTTTCGAAGGCGGCCTGCTGGTCAACAAGGAAGACCTGATCGCCGCGCTCATCGCCGCCTGCCTGGTGCTGGCACTGAGCCTGTTCTTCCAGAAGACCGACACCGGCCGCGCCCTGCGCGCCGTCGCGGATGACCACCAAGCCGCCCAGTCGATCGGCATTCCCCTGAACCGCATGTGGGTCATCGTCTGGTTTGTCGCCGGGCTGACCGCCCTGGTTGCCGGAATGATTTGGGGCTCCAAGATCGGTGTGCAGTTCTCGCTCACCACCGTTGCGCTCAAGGCCCTGCCGGTCATCATCCTCGGCGGTCTGACCTCGGTGCCCGGGGCCATCATCGGCGGGCTGATCATCGGTGTCGGCGAGAAGCTCTCCGAGGTCTACTTCGGACCGCTGGTCGGCGGCGGCATCGAGCTGTGGTTTGCATACGTGTTGGCGCTGGTGTTCCTGCTGTTCAGGCCCCAGGGGCTGTTCGGCGAAAAGATCATTGACCGCGTTTGAAGGGGACTCCAGATGTTCTACCGTGAAAACGGCCAATTCAAGACCAGCTACCAGGCCGACCAGCAGATCTTCACGATCGCCCAGGACCGTTGGGCCATCGGCCTGCTGCTGGCTGTAGCCTTCATCGGCGTTCCCCTCATGGCCGATGAATACATGTTCAGGGCCATCCTGATCCCTTTCATCATCCTCTCGATGGCCGCCATCGGCGTGAACATCCTGGTGGGCTATTGCGGACAAATCTCCCTGGGCTCTGGTGCTTTCATGGCCGTTGGCGCCTACATGGCCTACAACACCTTCGTCCGCATCGATGGCATGCCGCTCATCGTTGCGCTCCTGACCGGCGGCTTCTGCGCCATGCTGGTGGGCATCTTCTTTGGCGTACCCAGCCTAAGGGTCAAGGGGCTGTACCTGGCCGTGGCCACCTTGGCTGCGCAGTTTTTCTGCGACTGGGCCTTTGCGCGCATCGACTGGTTCACCAACAACAGCTCCTCGGGCTCTGTGGCCGTCTCCGGCCTGTCCCTGCTGGGCTGGAAGATCGAGCAGCCCGCCGAAAAGTACCTCTTTTGCCTGGGCATGACGGTGGTGATTGCGTTGCTCGCCAAGAACCTGGTGCGCGGCGCCATCGGCCGCGAGTGGATGGCCATCCGCGACATGGACGTGGCCGCCTCGGTGATCGGCATCCGCCCGATGTACGCCAAGCTCAGCGCTTTCGCGGTCAGCTCCTTCATCGTCGGCCTGGCCGGCGCTCTGTGGGCCTTCGTCCACCTGGGCTCCTGGGAGCCTGCGGCCTTCTCGATCGACCGGTCCTTCCAGCTGCTGTTCATGGTCATCATCGGCGGCATGGGCTCCATCATGGGCAGCTTCTTCGGCGCTGCCTTCATCGTGATCCTGCCGATTGCGCTCAACCAGTTGCTGCCTGCCATGGGGGGCCTGGTGGGCGTCACCGTGTCCACCGCCATGATTTCTCACGCCGAATACATGATCTTCGGCGCCCTGATCGTCTGGTTCCTGATTGCCGAGCCGCACGGCCTGGCCAAGCTGTGGAGCATTGGTAAGCAAAAACTCCGGCTCTGGCCATTCCCGCATTGATTTTCCCGAAGGTCCGGACGGCCGACACCTCGTTCGTACCCTCCTCCCGATTGCAAGGTGTTTTCAAAGGAGACAGAAAGATGAAGCTGAAGAAGATAGGTCTGAGCGCATGCCTGGCCGCAGCCGGCATGGTGGCCGCATTGAGCGCCGCACCCGCCATGGCGCAGGCCCAGGGCAAGGTGCAGTTTTTCCCCAGCCTGACCGGCCGCACCGGCCCCGTCGCGCCCAACGCCACGCCCTTTGCCAACGGCTACGCCGACTACATGAAGCTGGTCAACGTCCGTGGCGGCATCAATGGCGTGATGACGCTGGTCGAGGAATGCGAAACCGCTTACGCCACCGACCGAGGCGTGGAATGCTATGAGCGCCTCAAGGGCAAGCACGGCGGCGCCACGGTGTTCCAGCCGCTGTCCACGGGCATCACCTTCGCACTGACGGAAAAAGTGGCCGCCGACAAGGTGTCCCTCATCACCTCCGGCTACGGCCGCAGCGACGCTGCCGATGGCGGCGTCTTCAAGTGGAACTTCCCCCTGATCGGTCACTACTGGGTGGCCGGCGACGTCGTGCTGCAGCACATCGCCAAGCAAGAGGGCGGCTGGGACAAGCTCAAGGGCAAGAAGATCGGCGTGGTCTACCACGACAGCCCCTTCGGCAAGGAATTGCTGCCCATCATGCAGGAGCGCGCTGCGATGCACGGCTTTACCCTGCAAATGCTGCCTGTGCCAGCTCCCGGCGTCGAGCAAAAAGCCGTTTGGCTGCAGGTGCGTCAGCAGCGTCCTGACTTCGTAGTCATGCAGACCTGGGGCGTGATGACCGCCACGGCCATCCGCGAAGCCATCGCCGTGGGCTATCCGCGTGAGAAGATGTTCGGTACTTGGTGGTCCGGCGCCGAGCCCGACCTCAAGGACATTGGCGCACCCGCCAAGGGCTACAGCGCCGTGATGATGCAACATGGCGCCGAGCCGCAGTCCGCCGTCGTCAAGGAAATCCTCGACAAGGTGCATGCCAAGGGCCAGGGTACCGGTCCCAAGGATGAGGTGGGTCAGGTGCTGTACATGCGTGGCGTGGTCGGCGCGATGCTGGCCGTGGAAGGCGCTCGCGCCGCCCAGGAACGCTTCGGCAAGGGCAAGCATGTCACTCCCGAACAGGCTCGCTGGGGCTATGAGAACCTCAACCTGACCCAGGCCAAGCTCGATGCGCTGGGCTTCAAGGGCGTGCTGCGCCCGATCTCCACCAGCTGCGTCGACCACATGGGTTCGTCGTGGGCACGGGTTCACACCTGGGATGGTGCCAAGTTCACCTGGGCTTCGGACTGGATGCAGGCTGACGAGCAGATCATCAAGCCCATGGTCAAGTCCTCTGCCGAGCGCTATGCGGCAGAGAAGAAGTGGACCCGCCGCTCGCCGCAGGACTGCCAGTCCTGATGACACCCACCACCGAGGCGCTGCGCGCCACGGTTGGTTCACGGTCGCTGGCACCTGCCAGCGACCATTTGCAAGGCAGATTCGTCGCGCCTTGCAAATGGTCAACGAGGAATCCAGCATGAGTTCTCCCAACATCGTTCTCAACGTCAATGGCATCGAGGTCATCTACAACCACGTGATCCTGGTGCTCAAAGGCGTGTCGCTGCAGGTCCCTGAAGGCGGCATCGTGGCCATTCTGGGCGGCAACGGCGCGGGCAAGACCACCACGCTGCGCGCCGTCTCCAACCTGCTCAAGGGCGAGCGCGGGGAGGTCACCAAGGGCAGCATCGAGCTGCGCGGCGAGCGCATCGAAAACCTCTCGCCAGCCGACCTGGTGCAGCGCGGCGTGGTGCAGGTCATGGAAGGGCGCCACTGCTTTGCCCACCTCACCATTGAGGAAAACCTGCTGACCGGCAGCTACACCCGCACCAGCAAGGCCGAGATCGCGGCCAACCTGGAGAAGGTCTACAACTACTTTCCGCGTCTGAAGACCCGCCGCACCTCCCAGGCGGCCTACACCTCCGGCGGCGAGCAGCAGATGTGCGCCATTGGCCGCGCGCTCATGTCCAACCCCAACATGGTGCTGCTCGACGAGCCGTCCATGGGTCTGGCGCCGCAAATCGTGGAAGAGGTGTTCGAGATCGTCAAGGACCTCAACCAGAAAGAAAAGGTCACTTTCCTGCTGGCCGAGCAGAACACCAACATGGCGCTGCGCTATGCAGACTACGGCTACATCATGGAAAGCGGCCGCGTCGTGATGGACGGGGTGGCCAAGGAGCTGGCCAACAACGAGGACGTCAAAGAGTTCTACCTGGGCGTGGGCGGCAGTGAGCGCAAGAGCTTCAAGGACGTCAAGAGCTATAAGCGCCGCAAGCGCTGGCTGGCTTGAAGCGGGACCGCACCATGAGCACCCACTTCGACGCTCTGGAAACCCGCAGCCCCGCCGAACGCGAGGCCACCCAGATGGCCGCACTGCCCGCGCAGATCCGCCATGCCCAACAACACAGCCCGGCGCTCTCGCGCTTGCTCAAGGACGTGCAGGCCGAGCGCATCACCTCTCGCCAAGCCCTGGCGGGCGTGCCGGTCACCCGCAAGCATGAGCTGCTGGAGCTGCAGAAGGCCGCCCGGCCGACAGACAGCTTCGGCGGCTTTGCCACCGTGGTGCGCGGCCCGCAAATGCCGCGCATCTTTGCCTCGCCCGGCCCCATTTACGAACCTGATGTGGCCACGCGCGATTACTGGCGCATTGGCCGCGCCATGCATGCCGCCGGCTTTCGCGCGGGCGAGCTGGTGCACAACGCCTTCAGTTACCACATGACACCCGGCGCCTTCATGATGGAGTCGGGCGCCCACGCCGTGGGTTGCTCGGTCTTTCCCGCCGGCACCGGTCAGACCGAGCAGCAGCTCGCCGCCATCGCTGACCTGCAGCCCCAGAGCTACAGCGGCACGCCCAGCTTCCTGCGCATCCTGCTCGAGAAAGCCACAGAGACGGGCATGGCCGTGCCCAGCCTGAAAAAGGGCCTGGTCAGCGGCGAGGCCTGCCCACCCAGCCTGCGTGAATGGTTCTCGTCGCAGGGCGTGGAGGTGTACCAGAGCTACGCCACGGCCGACCTGGGCCTGATTGCCTACGAAACCCAGGCGCGCGAAGGGCTGGTGCTCGATGAAGGCGTCATCGTCGAGATCGTAAGGCCCGGTACGGGCGACCCCGTGCCCGATGGCGAGGTCGGCGAGCTGGTGGTCACCACGCTCAACCCGCATTACCCCCTGATTCGCTTCGGCACCGGCGACCTCTCGGCCGTGCTGCCCGGCCCCTGCCCCACTGGTCGTACGAACATGCGCATCAAGGGCTGGATGGGCCGCGCAGACCAGACCACCAAGGTCAAGGGCATGTTCGTGCACCCCGGCCAGGTGGCCGACATCGCCCGGCGTTTTCCCGAGGTGCTGCGGGCCCGCCTGGTGGTCTCGGGCGAGATGGCCAACGACCAGATGACCCTGAAGGTCGAAGCCCATCAGGCCCCGCAAGGCCTGGCCGATCGCATCGGCGAAGCCATGCGCGAGGTCACCAAGCTGCGCGGCAGCGTCGAGCTGCTCGGACCGGGAAGCCTCCCCAACGACGGCCGGGTGATCGAAGACGCGCGCAGCTACAAGTGAATAACCCCAGCGAGCGATGACCTTTGCGCCCCTCCCCCTTAGGGCTTATACCCCCTGGGCCCGTGATCAGGACTCCTACAATTTTGGCACCCCATAAGGTCCAAACCCTTCGACATAGACAGGAGCTCCGCATGAAAAAACTCGTTGTTCTCGCCCTGGCGGCCGCCGCCAGCTTGGCCCACGCCCAAGCGCCCGCCTACCCTGGCAGCAAGCCCGTCACCTTCGTGGTTCCCTTCGCTGCAGGCGGTCCCACCGACCGTGTGGCCCGCGACCTGGCTGAGGCCATGCGCAAAGTCATGGGTGGCCAAGCCAACTTCGTGATCGAGAATGTCAACGGTGCAGGCGGCACCATCGGCGCGGCCAAGGTGGCCAAGTCGGCCCCCGACGGCTACACCCTGCTGATTCACCACATCGGCATGGCCGCTGCTCCGGTGCTTTATCGCAAGCTCAGCTACAAGTCGCTCGAGGACTTCGAGTACCTCGGCATGATCAACGAAGTGCCCATGACGCTGATCGGCAAGCCCCAGCTGCCGGCCAACACCTACCGCGACTTCGAAAACTACATCCGCGCCAACGCCGGCAAGCTCAATATCGCGCACGCCGGCCTGGGCTCGGCCTCGCACCTGTGTGGCCTGCTGTGGCAATCGCGCCTGAACGCCAGCGATGCCATGGTCACCATCCCCTTCGGCGGCACCGCCCCGGCCATGAATGCCCTGGTGGGCGGCCAGGTCGACGTGATGTGCGACCAGACCACCAACACCACGGCCCAAATCGAAGCTGGGCGCGTCAAGGCCTTTGCCGTGACCACCGCCCGCCCCATGTCCAACCACAAGCTGCTCAAGGACTACCCCACTCTGCAGGAGATGGGCATGAAGGGCTTCGAGCTGACCATCTGGCATGGCATGTACGCCCCCAAGGGCACGCCTGCGGCCATCCAGGCCCAGCTCAATGAGGCCCTGAAGAAGGCCCTGAAGGACCCTGAATTCATCAAGAAGCAGGAAGGCCTGGGCGCCATCGTCGTCAACGACAAGCGCCTCGATCCCGCCAACCACAAAGCCTTTGTGGCCTCCGAGATCGCCAAGCTCAGGCCCGTGGTCGAGGCCGCCGGCAAGTTTGCCGACTGACACCCAAGAGTCCGGCTAAAAAACCGCCTGCGCCTGCAGGCGGTTTTTTTTCGCCCTGGCTTTCCGGGTTATCCCACGCTCACCCCAAGGCGGCTTGGCGGTACAACGCTGATTGGCTCAGAACAAAGACAGGAGACCGCTGCCATGACCACGAATTCTTCACACCATGCCCTGGTGCGCCGACGCCTGCTGCCGGCCGCCCTGCTGGCGCTGGCCTGCCTGACTGCTCCCTCGGCCTGGGCTCAGGCGGGCAACTGGCCCAATAAGCCGGTGCGCATCGTCGTGCCCTTCCCGCCGGGCGGCACCACCGACATCCTGGCCCGCGCAGTCGCGCCTGAATTGAGCCGTGCCTTCGGCCAGTCTTTCGTCGTGGAAAACCGAGCCGGTGCCGGCGGCAACCTGGGCGCCGACATCGTGGCCAAGTCGCCCAACGACGGCTACACCCTGCTCATGGGCACGGTGGGCACACACGGCATCAACCGCGCGCTCTACGACAAGCTGCCCTTCGACCCCATCAAAGATTTCGCCCCCGTCACCCTGGTCGCAGCGGTGCCCAACGTGATGGTGGTCAACGCCGACAAGGCCCGGGCCATGGGCATCAATTCGGTGCAGGACTTCATCCGCCACGCCAAGGCCAACCCCGGCCGCCTGAACATGGCCTCCAGCGGCAACGGCACCTCCATCCACCTGGCCGGGGAACTGTTCAAGAACAAGACCGGGATCTTCATGGTCCACTTTCCCTACCGCGGCTCCAGCCCGGCCCTGCTGGACCTGATGGGCGGCAACATGGACGTGATGTTCGACAACCTGCCCTCGTCCATGGGCCACATCCGCTCGGGCAAGCTCAAGGCCCTGGCGGTCACCAGCAACCAGCGCTCGAGCGCCCTGCCAGACGTGCCCACCGTCGAAGAGGCGGCGCAGCTCAAGGGCTTTGAGGCCAGCAGCTGGTTCGGGCTGCTCGCACCGGCCGGTACTTCGCCCGAGATCGTCAGCCGTATCCAGAAGGAAGTCGCGCGCGCCCTGAGCGATCCGGCCATCAAGGAAAAGCTGCAGGCCCAGGGCGCGATTCCCAGCGGCAACACCCCGCAAGAATTTGCCAAACTGATCGACGCCGAGCACACCAAGTGGGCCCAGGTGGTCAAGGCCTCGGGCGCCAAGGTGGACTGAGCGCACCGCTGCCCGTGCATGGCCCGCAGCACACGCTGCGGGCTTTTTTTGCTCAGACGCCCCAGACCACCGAGTCACCCTGCTGGTGGCAAAAGCTGAGCATCTCGATGAAGGGCTTGGTGCGCTGACGCAGGCTCACCCCATCGCCGTGGGGCGGCTCACTGCTGTCTCCCGCATTGAAGGCGGCCTTGGCCTCAGCGAACTCGCGCTCCTCCTGCTCCACAGCCGCACGCAAGGCCACGATGGCATCGGGCATTTGCTCGGGCAGGATGATGCCCTGGGGCCCCGGGTCCTTGCCGATGACTTCGAGCACACGCTTGCCATTGGGCTCAAGCATGACCACGTCGGCCAAGTTCTTGGATTTGAATCGGTACAGCATGGCGCTCTCCTAAGGGTCCAGATCATTATGGGCTGCGCCATCGCCCAGGTCTGTCAGCCACGGGCGGCAGATGCACGGGCTTGCCCGACAATTGCCGGCCATGCTGGAACTTGCTCTCCCCACCACGCCGGCCCAGGCCCTGCAGGCCCAAGGCCTGGCCTATCTTGCGCAGCAGCAGCTGGAGCAGGCCCTGGGCCTGCCGCTGCCCTGGTCCCAGGCCTTCACCGAGCTGCTGCCCGCCTGGGACCGGCTGCCGCCGGATGCACACCTGCGCGACGGCGGGCGCTACCGCCACCGGCGGCACAGCTGTTACGTGCAGTCGCTCGGCAGCGGCACGGTTGCGCTGCAGCCGCACCGCGCCCACTGGCAGCCCACGGACTACAACGCGCTGCACGGCGGCTATGAGCGCTGGTTTGACCCCCTCGAAGCCCAGATGGCCCAAGCCCCCGCTTGGCTCGCGCTCTTGCAGGCCCTGGGCCAGCTCTTTGCCCAGGTGCGGCCGGTCACGCAGTGGTTCATCGAGGCACACCCTTTTCGCATCGACACCGCTGGCGGTGTGGGCCGTCCCACGCCGGAGGGTGCGCACCGCGACGGCGTGGACTTCGTGGTGGTGATGCTCATCGGGCGCCAAGGCGTCAAGGGCGGTGAATCGCGGGTCTTCGAGGCCGAGGGCCCGCAGGGCCTGCGCTTTCTCATGACCGAGCCGCTCACCACCTTGCTGCTGGACGACCGGCGCGTGGTCCACGAAACCACGCCCATCCAGCCCAGCGGCGAGGGCCTGGGCCACCGCGACACCCTGGTGCTCACCTACCGGGCCGGAGGCTTTCAGGCGCCATGAGGGTGCCGCTGTTCAGCGCACCAGCTGGTTGAGCTCAATGATGGGCAAGAGGATGGCCAGCACGATGAGCATGACCGCCGCGCCCATGGCCACAATCAGCAGGGGTTCGAGCAAGGTGGCCAGGTTCATGGCACGGCGCTGCACCTCACTGGACAGCTGAGTCGCGGCGCGCTGCAGCATCAGGGGTAGCTCGCCCGTCTGCTCACCCAGGCGCGAAAACATGGCCAGCAGGCCCGGAAAGCGTTTTTTCTGAGCAATCGCCAAGCCCAGAGGCGCGCCCTCGCGCACGCGGTCCAGGGCATCGAGCGCATCAGCCTGCATGGCCCTGTTCGAGAGGGTGTGGGCTGCGGCCTGCAGGGCCTTGAGGATGGGCACGCCGGCACCCACCAGCATGGCCAAGGTGCCGGCAAAGCGCGCGGCGTTGTAGTGGCGCGAAAGCCGGCCGATGAGCGGCAGGCGCAGCCAAGCGGCATCAAAGCGCTGGCCAAAGGCATGGTGCCGCAAGGCAAACTTCGCGCCCAGGCCAGCCGCTGCCACGCCCACCAGCATCAGCCAGCCCCAGGCGCGCACCACGTCGCTGACAGCCAGCAGGGCGGTGGTGATCCAGGGCAGGCGCCGCTGGCTGCCAATGAAGACCGAAGCGATCTGCGGCACCACGTAGCTCACCAGGAAGCCCACGATGAGCAGCGAAATCACCGTGACGAGGGCGGGATAAAGCGCCGCCCCGAGCAACTTGGCTCGCAGCTGCTGGGCCTCGTCCAGGTCGTCGGCCAGGCGCTGCAGCACCAGGCCCAGGCGGCCGCTGGCCTCGCCTGCGCTGACCACGCTCACATACACCGAAGGAAATTCGCGCGGATGCTGCGCCAGGCAAGCGGCGAGCGAGGCGCCGCCATTCACATCGGCACGCAAGGCGGCCACCACCGCCTTTTGGCGCGCATCCTCCGACTCGTCGACCAGAGCCGTCAAGGCCCGCTCCAGCGGCAGGCCCGAGGCCACGAGGCCAGCGAGCTGACGCGTCCACACGGCCAGAGCCGAAGGCGCAAAGGCCCGGGCCTGGAAAACCACGCGCTGCAGGCCCCGGCCGGGCGCCGCGGTGCGCAAGCCCACGCCGTGCACGGGCTCTACCCGCAGCGGGATCAGGGTCTGGGTGCGCAGTACGGTGCGCGCTACGCGCATGCTGTCGGCCTCGACCAGGCCCTTGCACAGCTGTCCCTGCAGGTTCAGTGCTTCGTAGGAGTAAGCGGGCATGCATCAGGCCATCATGGAGTGTGGACCTCACAGACTGAGCGCAGCCCGGGAAAAATTCAAGGGCTCAATCGCGCGTCACGCGTGCGACTTCGGCGCGTGTGGTGATGCCCGCCTGCACCAGGCGCTCGGCATCGTCGCGCATGAGCTGCATGCCGCCGGCCAGTGCCGCCTCGCGCAGCTGGGCTTCGGGCGCACGCTCATGGATGAGCTGGCTGATTGCCGCGTTGGCCACCAGCAGCTCGAACACACCCGTGCGCCCGGCGTAGCCCGAGCGGGCGCAGGCTGCGCAGCCGGCTCCCGCGCAGGCCGTGCACAGCTTGCGCACCAGGCGCTGGGCCAGCACGCCCAGCAGCGAGGAGCTCAGCAAAAAAGGATCTATCCCCATGTCGGTCAGGCGCGTGACAGCGCTGGCTGCGTCGTTGGTGTGCAGGGTGGCCAGCACCAGATGGCCCGTCAACGAGGCCTGGATGGCGATCTGCGCCGTCTCGAAGTCGCGAATCTCGCCAATCATGATGATGTCCGGGTCCTGCCGCAGGATGGCGCGCAGCGCTTTGGCAAAGTCCAGGTCGATGCGGCTGTTCACCTGTGTCTGGCCCACCCCGGGCAGCTCGTATTCAATGGGGTCCTCCACCGTCATGATGTTGGCCTGGTGGGCATCGAAGCGGCTGAGCGCGGCATACAGCGTGGTGGTCTTGCCCGAGCCCGTGGGCCCAGTCACCAGCACGATGCCGTGCGGCTGGCCCAGCAGCTTGTCAAAGCGCTCGAGCGTGCGCCCGCCCATGCCCACGGCCTCCAGACTCAGGCGCTCACCGCTCTTGTCGAGCAGGCGCAGCACGGCACGCTCGCCATGCGCATTAGGCAGGGTGGAGACGCGCACATCCACGGCGCGAGTGCCCATGCGCAGCGAGATGCGGCCATCCTGCGGCAGCCGCTTTTCAGCAATATCGAGGTCGGCCATGATCTTCAGGCGCGAGATCAGCGCGGCGTGCAGCGCACGGTTGGGCTGCACCACCTCGCGCAGCAGGCCATCGACGCGAAAGCGCACGGCCGAGTGGCGTTCGTAGGGCTCGATATGGATGTCGCTGGCACCGTCGCGCGCGGCCTGGGTGAGGAGCGCGTTGAGCAGGCGAATGATGGGCGCGTCGTCGTCGGTGGCCAGCAGGTCCTCCACCGCCGGCAGGTCCTGCAAGAGGCTCGCAAGGTCGGCATCGTTCTCCACCTCGCTCACCACCGTGGCCGCACTGGACTCGGCCTGGGCATAGACGCTGCTGATGCGCTGCGCCAGCCAGGGCTCCTGGGCCTGCTGCACGTGCTGTACGGCGTGCTTGCGCAGCACCTCGCTGAAGGCGCCAGACACGGGCGCGCCGTGGTGCCACAGGGTCAGGCCGCCCTCGCTGTCCTCCAGCAGCAGCTGGTGGGCGCGGGCAAAGGCATAGGGCAGCGGATAGGCGGCCATGCGCAGCGTCACCTCGGCGGGTTGGACGGCGACAAGAGCGGCGCCGGGGTCTCGCGCGGCTGCCAGGGAGAGCCGGGGTTCATGGGTGGTAGGGTCTCGGTCGAAGGCAGTGGCCCGGCCGACGACGGGGGCTGCGGGGCCACTGGCTGGGTCGCTGCGGGCCGCGGCGCCTCGCGGCCAGGCCAGGGCGGCAGCCCGGTGGGCGCGGGCACCGGCAGCAGCGGATGGGGCGCGCCCTGACCCTGGCCCTGCTGGACGCGCATGAGCTCATAACGGTCGAGCGTGAGCTCGTCCGTGGCGGTGGCGTCGCGCACCACCACCGGGCGCAGAAACACCATCAGATTGGTCTTCTTGCGCGAGCGCGAGCGGCTCTTGAAAAGGTGGCCCAGGATCGGCAGGTTGGCCAGCAAGGGCACGCGCTCCTCGTTGTCGGCATAGTCGTCCTGCAGCAAGCCGCCCAGCACCACAATGGCGCCGTCCTCCACCAGCACATTGGAGTCGATGGAGCGCTTGTTGGTGATGGGGCCCGAGAGCGCATTCACCGAGGAGGGCTGCACGCTGCTGACCTCCTGCGAGATGGCCATCTTGATGCTGCCACTCTCGCTGATCTGCGGGCGCACGCGCAGCGTCAGGCCCACGTCGCGCCGCTCGATGGTCTGGAAGGGGTTGACCACGCCGTTGCTCACCACGCCGGTGTTGGTGTAGCGGCCCGTCACGAAGGGCACGTTCTGGCCAATGACAATGCGCGCCTCTTCGTTGTCCAGGGTCAGCAGGTTGGGGGTGGACAGGATGTTGCCGCTGCCCGTCTGCTCCAGCGCACGCGCGAGAAAGCCCAGCACGTACACGCCATTGACGCGCTGCAGCGCGCCCACGTTCAGGCCCGTGCCCGGCGCCACGCCATTGGCCGTGGTGCCGGCCAGGCCCTGGGTGGCCAGGTTCAAGATGTTGTTGCCGACCGTGCCAAAGTTGGTGCCCAGCAGGCCAATCACACCGCTGCCGTTGCGGCCCAGCGGGCCCTGCCACTGGATGCCGAACTCAGCCGCTTTGTCGCTGTTCACCTCAGCGATCAGGCTCTCCACCCACACCTGCGCACGCCGCCCGTCCAGGCGGTCGATGACGGCGCGCAGCTGTCGGTATTGGGGGGCGGGTGCGGTGATGATCAGCGAGTTGGTGGCCGGGTCAGCCTGAATCTGCCCGCCCGTGCTGGCCGGCCGCGCCCCCACCGCACCCGGCTGCGCAGACACCGGCGTGCCCACACCCGCCCCGGCACTGGCCGCCTGGGTAGGCTCGGCCGCCAACACACCGCGCAGGGTCTGCGCCAGCTGCGTGGCATCGGCATTCTTCAGGTGCACCACGTGGATGTGGCCCACGGCGTCGTCGCCGCTGGACAGGGCCGGCCGGTCCAGCTTGTCCACCAGGCTGCGCACCAGGGCCAGGCGCGCCGGGTTGGCCGCGCGCAGGATCAGCGCATTGCCGCGCGGCTCGGCCAGCAGCGTGGTGCGGAACGACTCGCCACCGCCCTGGCCGGCACCCTGGGCCGAGGCGCCCTGGCCGCTACCAGACTCCAACAAACGCGCCACCATGGGCGCAAGCTCAGAGGCCAGCGCGTGGCGCAGCGGGATCACCTCCACGTCGCCGGCGTTGGCCACATCCAAGGCGGCGATGATGCGGCCGATGCGGCGCAGGTTGTCGGCGTAGTCCGTGATCACCAGCGAATTGGTGCCCGGGTTCACGTTCAGGCTGTTGTTGGGACTGATCAGCGGCCGCAGCACCGGCACCAGGTTGTTGGCGTTCTCGTGACTCAGACGAAAAATCTGCGTGACGATCTGGTTGCTGCCGCCGGCCACGGCGCCGGCCGACACGCCGGCGGTTTGCAGCTTGGCATCGGCCTCGGGCACGATCTTGTAGAGGCCATCGGCCTGCACCACGGCAAAGCCCTGCAGGCGCAGCTGCGCCGCGAACTGGTTGAAGGCTTCCTGTGGCGAGACCGCTTGGTCAATGTTCAGGCTCAGCGTGCCCTTGACGCGCGGGTCAAGCACCACGTTGCGACCGGTGATTGTGGCCAGGGTGCGGGCCACGGCCTCGATCTCGGCGTTGTTGAAATGAAGCGTCACCGGCTCGGTGCGGCGCGCCGCCGCGGGCTGGGGCGGCGTCGCCTGCAGCAGGCCCGGGGCGGTGGCCAGCAGGCAGAACAGGGCCGAGAAGGCTGTTGCCAGGCCAGCGCGTGGCCGCAGGATGCGAAATGGTGTCATGGCAAACGAAGTTGGCGCACAGGCGCTGGCGTAGAAGGTGCGGTGCACCACCGCCATGCACTGTGAACTTAAGACCCACACTTTGGCGGAGCCTGGAGGCGCGCGCTGCGTGTGTGTGCTGGCACACCAAGCCCTGGGCTGGGCGCCTACCGCGGACCAGAAAAAGACCACGCGGGCGCAGCCTGTCGGCTGTCATGGGCGGCCGCATGAAGCTGGCCACCTGGGGCTTGTTGGTAACGAAACAGGGGCGAAGGTAAGCCTTGGTATCGGCAGCTTCACACTCGCTGACCCCTGGGCAGTGCGGCATCGAGCGCCGCGCGCGCTACACCTGCTTGCACTTTGGTGGTGGGGGCGCGCAGGGTCTTGCGCTGCAATCGGGCCTTCTTCATACGGCCATGGCCCTTCCCTCCAACCTCTCGCTGGCCAACCGCCTGCTCGCCATCCTGCCGCCCCTGGACCGTGCTGCGCTCTTGGCCCAGTGCGACATGGTCGAGCTCCAGGCGCAGGCGGTGGTGATGGTCGCCGGTGAGCGCATGGCGCATGCCTGGTTCCCCGTAGAAGGCTTTGTCTCCCTGCAGCTGCCCCTGGACGGCGATGAGGCCCTGGAGATGGGGCTGGTGGGCAACGAGGGGATGTTCAGCACCTCGCTGGTGCTGGACGCGCCCTGCGCGGCCTTCAGTTGCCGCACGCAAGGCACGGGCCGCGCCTTCCGCATCGGGGCACAGGCCCTGCTTCGCCAACTCGCCTCGAGTGCGGCGCTGGGCCAAGTGCTGCGGGGCTATGCCGAGGTGTGCCAGCGCCAACTGGCCCGGCAGGCGGCCTGCCTCAAACACCACAGCGTGGAGCAGCGCCTGGCCCGCTGGCTGCTCATGGCGCGCGACCGGGCGCATGCCAGCGAACTGTTCCTCACCCACGAGGCCCTGGCGCTGATGCTCAGTGCCCGCCGCGAAAGTGTGACCCAGTGCGCGCGGCGGCTGCAACTGCGCGGCCACATCAGCTACAGCCGCGGCTACATGATGCTGCTGGACGAGGCGGCGCTGGCGCAGGCCGCCTGCCCCTGCTACCAGGCTGACCGCAGCATCTACGAGGCCTGGTGGTCCAGCCTGGCGCCCGTGCACCTGAGCAGTCCGTAAATGATGTGCAGCTTGAACAGCTCATGCGCCCAGCAGGCGGCAAAGACCTCTCTGGGGGGCTGAACAGGCCATGGTCTGGCCAGCTTTTATGATGCTGGGCTTGTTCAAGGAGACCCCACCATGCCCCTGTACCACATCGAGATGTTCGAAGGCCGCACGCACGAGCAGAAAAAGAAACTGGTCGAAGAGATCACCCGCGTCACCGTCGAGGTGCTGGGTGGCTCGCCCGAGTCGGTGGACATCGTCATCACCGACATCAAGCGCGAGAACTGGTCCACGGGCGGCAAGCTCTGGTCCGAACCCCGCAGCTGATCCGCCCACACCCCGGGGCCTCACGCCATGTGCCAGCTGCTGGGCATGAACTGCAACACGCCCACGGACGTGGCCTTCAGCTTCACGGGCTTTGCCCAGCGGGGCGGACGCACCGACGAGCATGCCGACGGCTGGGGCATCGCCTTCTTCGAGGGCGGCGATGACAAGGGTCTGCGGCACTTCGTTGACCACCAGCCGGCCTCCGAGTCGCCGGTGGCCGAGCTCATCCGCCGCTACCCCATCCAAAGCCGCAACGTCATTGCGCACATCCGCAAGGCCACGCAGGGTCGTGTGGCGCTGGAGAACTGCCACCCCTTCGTGCGCGAGCTCTGGGGACGCTACTGGGTGTTCGCGCACAACGGCCACCTGGAAGATTTCCATCCCCGGCTGCATGCGGCCTTTCAACCCGTGGGCAGCACCGACAGCGAACGGGCCTTCTGCTGGCTGATGCAGGAACTGGCCAAGTCACACGCAGGCGTGCCCGACATCGCCGAGCTCACGCTCACGCTGCGCGAACTCGCGCCCCGGATCGCCGGGCACGGCACCTTCAACTTCATGCTCAGCAACGGCCAGGCCCTGTGGGCCCATGCCTCGACACGGCTGCATTACCTCGAGCGCCGCCACCCCTTTGCGCATGCGCAGCTCAGTGACGAGGACCTGTCGATCAACTTCGCCGAGCACACCCAGCCCACAGACCGGGTGGCGGTGGTGGTGACCGCGCCGCTGACGGTGAACGAGGACTGGAAGCCCTTCGAAGCTGGCGAGCTCAAGGTCTTTGTGGACGGTGTTTCGGCGCAGTAGCGCCTAGGGCAGGCGCATGCTCGGGCACCTGCCCGAAGCCCTTAATGTTGCTTCAGCCGGCCAACCAGACGCCGCAGCCACTGCGCCACGTCGTCGATGTAGAGAAACACCGCCGGCACCACCAGGAGGCTGAGCACCGTGGAGGTGATCAGGCCGCCGATGACGGCTATGGCCATGGGCGAGCGAAAGCTCGGATCGGCCTCGCCCCAGCCAATGGCAATGGGCAGCATGCCCGCACCCATGGCAATCGAGGTCATCACGATGGGACGCACCCGCTTGTGGCAGGCGTCCAGAAGGGCCTCCAAGCGGCTCATGCCGTGGTCACGCCGCGCCACGATGGCGTACTCCACCAGCAAAATGGAATTTTTGGTGGCAATGCCCATGAGCATGATCAGGCCGATCAGCGAGGGCATGGAAAAACTCTTTTGCGCGATCAGGAGGCCCACGAAAGCGCCGCCCAGCGACAGCGGCAGCGCCGCCAGGATGGTCACCGGGTGCAGGAAGTCCTTGAAGAGCAGCACCAGCACCACGTAGATGCACAGCACCCCGGTGAGCATGGCCAGGCCGAAGCTGGCAAAGAGCTCACCCATGACCTCGGCATCGCCCACTTCCACCACCTTCACGCCGGGCGGCAGGTTCCGCACCGCAGGCAGCTGGGCCACGGCGGAGGTCACCACGCCCAGCGGCAGGCCGGAGAGTTCAATTTCCATGGTGACGTTGCGCGCGCGGTCGTAACGGTCGATCACCGCCGGCCCGGCAGTCATCTCCAGGCGGGCCACCTGCCCCAGCATCACCGGCCCCACGCCGGGCTTGCTGCTGGGCACGGCCAGGCGCTCGAGCACAGCCAGGTCCTGCCGGGCCGACGCCTCGAGCTTGACCACGATGGGCACCTGCCGCTCGGGCAGGTTGAGCTTGGGCAGGACGGTGTCGTAATCACCCAGGGTGGCAATGCGCAAGGTCTCGCCCATGGCGCTGCTGGAGACGCCCAGGTCGGCCGCGCGGGCAAAGTCGGGCCGGATGGCGATCTCGGGCCGAACCAGGCTGGCACTCGAGGCCACGCTGCCCAGGCCGGGGATGGTGCGCAGGTCTTTCTCCACGGCGCGGGCGGCCGTCTGCAGCGCCACCGGGTCGTCACCCGTGAGCACCAGGATGTATTTCTCGCCCGAGCCGCCCAGGCCTACCTTGCTGCGCACACCGGGCACCTGCTGCAGGGCCTGGCGCATGCGCTGCTCGATGGCCTGCTTGCGCACGCGCTCCTGTCGCGGCGTCAGCAGCACCGTGAGCGTGGCCTTGCGTGCCTCCTGCGCACCAGGCATGGCAAACGGATCGGTGCCCGCACTGCCGGCGCCGATGGTGGTGTAGACGTGGCGCACCTCGGCGATGCCCGCCATCAGCCGGCGCGCCTGCTCGGCCGCCGCCTGCGTTTGTATGAGCGTGGAGCCCGGTGGGAGCTCCAGGTAGACCTGGGTCTGCGAGTTGTCATCCGGCGGGATGAAGCCCTTGGACAGCAGCGGGATCAAGGCCACCGATCCAAAGAAGAACAGGGTCGCCCCCACCATGGTGATGAAGCGGTGTTTCAGGCACCAGGCCGCCGCCACCATGTAAGGCCGTATCCAGCGCGGCTCTTCTTGGGCCTGCACGATGGGCCGCAGCAGGTAGGCCGACATCATGGGCGTGAGCATGCGCGCCACCACCAGCGAGGCAAACACCGCCAGCGCCGCCGTCCAGCCGAATTGCTTGAAGAACTTGCCCGCAATACCGCTCATGAAGGCCGTGGGCAGGAACACCGCGATCAGCGTGAAGGTGGTCGCCACCACTGCCAGGCCGATCTCGTCGGCCGCCTCCATGGCCGCCTGGTAGGGGCTCTTGCCCATGCGCAGGTGGCGCACGATGTTTTCCACCTCCACGATGGCGTCGTCCACCAGGATGCCGATGACCAGCGACAGGGCCAGCAGCGTGACCACGTTGATGGAAAAGCCCAGCATGTACATGCCGATGAAGGCCGGGATCACCGACAGCGGCAGCGCCACCGCCGACACCAGCGTGGCGCGCCAGTCGCGCAGGAAGAGCCAGACCACCACGACCGCGAGGATGGCGCCCTCGTAGAGCAGCTTCAGGGACCCGTCGTACTCCTCTTGCACGGGCTGCACGAAGTTAAAAGCCTCGGTCAGCACCAGGTCGGGGTGCTGGCGCTTGAATTCATCCAGCGCCTTGTAAACGGCCGCCCCTACGGCCACTTCGCTCTCGCCGCGGCTGCGCGAAACCTCGAAGCCCACCACGGGCTGGCCGTCAAACAAGGCGGCCGAGCGGGGCTCGGCCACGGTATCGCTGACGGTGGCCACCTGGTCCAGCCGCAGGCGCCGGCCATCGGCCAGGGTGAGCTCCAGGCGGGCCAGCTCGGCTGCCGACTTCACAGTGGCCAGGGTGCGCACGGGCTGCTCGCTGCCGCCCAAGTCGGTGCGGCCGCCGGCGCTGTCGGTCTGCACCTGGCGCAGCTGCCGCGAGATCTCGGTCGCGGTCGCGCCCAGGGCCTGCAGGCGCGCCGGGTCCAGCGCCACCCGCAGTTCGCGCGTGACGCCGCCCACGCGGTTGACCGCGCCCACGCCACGCACCGACAAAAGCTTGCGCGAGAGTTCGTTGTCCACCAGCCAGGACAGCGCCTGCTCGTCCCGGCGCGGCGAGCTCACGGTGAACGCCAGCACCGGCTGGCCCGCCAAGTCCACCTTGCTGATGATGGGATCGCGCACATCGCCGGGCAGCTCCGAGCGCACGCGGGCCACGGCCGAGCGCACGTCATCCACCGCTTCCTGCACGGGCTTTTCCAGGCGGAACTCGGCGTTGATGATGACGCCGCCGTCCTGCACCTTGGTGGTCAGGTGCTTGAGGCCCTGCACCGTGGCCAGGGCGTTCTCGAGCTTGCGGGCCACTTCGGTTTCCAGCTGGGCGGGCGCGGCCCCCGGCAGCGAGGTGCTCACGCTCACCGTGGGCAGGTCGATGTCCGGGAAGTTCTGCACCTTCATGGCCCGAAAGCCGAGCAGGCCCGCAAAAGTGAGCAGCACGAACACCATCAGGGCCGGGATGGGGTTGCGGATGGACCAGGCTGAAACGTTCATGGCGGGTTCGCTGTGGGCTTCAGCGGGTGGCGGGGGCAACAGGGGCAACAGGGGTTATGGGGGCGGCCGGGGCCGCAGCGCCCGCCTCGCTCACCTGCACCAGGTCGCCGTCGTTGAGGAAGCCCGCCCCCTGCGTGACCACACGCGACTCGGGCGAAAGGCCCGAGACAATCTCCACCCGCTCGCCCACACGGCGGCCGGTCTGCACCTTGACCTCACTCACGCGATCGCCGGGCATGAGCTGGAACACGAACTCGAAGCCGTCGCGCACCACCAGGGCGCGCTGCGGCACGGTCAGCGCCTGCGACTGGCCCAGCACAAACTCGCCGCGCGCGAACATGCCCGGGCGCGCCGCGCCCGGGGTCTGCTGCAAGGGCGGCAGGTCCACATAAACCAGAGCCGAGCGCGTCTGCGGATCTACTGTGGGCGAGAGCATGCGCACCCGCCCATGGAGTTCTGCGCCCGACGCAGCGAGCACCCGCACGGCTGTGCCTGGCTTCAGCCGAGCGAGCTCGGTCGCAGTGACCTCGGCGCGCCACTCCAGGCGGCCCTCCCGGATCAGCCGGAACAGCTCGGTGCCCGGGGCGGCCACCGCGCCCACGGTGGCCAGGCGCGCGGAGATCACCCCAGCGCTAGGCGCCAACACCTGCGTCTGGCGGCTGCGCAGCTGCTGCGCGGCCAGCACGGCCTGGGCCGCCTCCACCCGCGCCTGCGCGGTCTGTGCGGCGGTCAGATACTGCTGGATCTGCTGGGCGCTGATCGCCCCCGAGTTCTGCAAGCTGCGTGCGCGCTCGGCATTGGCCTGCGCTTCCAGGGCCGTGGCCTGGGCCTCCAGCAGGGCGGCGCGCGCCTGCGCCACATCGGTTTGCACGCTCTCGCTGGAAAACACGGCCAGCACCTGGCCGGCACGCACCACATCGCCCACGCCGGCGCGCACTTCCACCAAGCGCAGGCCATTGCTTTCCGAGCCGATCACGGCCTCCTGCCAGGCCGCAATATTGCCGTTGGCCGACAGGCTCAGGGGCAGCTTGAGCGACTCAGGCCGGCCCACGGCCACCGTCAGGGCTGGTCGCGGGGCAGCGGCCGGGGTAGCCGCTGGGGCCTCGGCGGGGCGCTCGGTGCGCTGGGCCCAGAAGACCAGCAGCGCCAGCACGATAGCGGCGGCCAGGACAAGGGCAAAGCGAATGGTTTTCTTCATGGGATGCCTGGAAAAGTTCAACGCGAGGGGACGGCTTGGGCCAGCAGGGCCGGCGACCAGCCGCCGCCCACGGCGCGGTAGAGCGAGACATGCGCAGCGCGCACCTGGGTCTGCCAGTCGGCCTGGGCGATCTGGGCGGCCAGCAGTTGGCGGCGCGCATCCTCGAGTTCCACCAGGCTGGCCAGGCCCGCCTTCCAGCGCGCCTCGGTGCCCTGGAAGGCCGCCTGGTAGCCCGCCACAGCGGTCTGCACCTGCGGGCCGCGCTCAGCCGTGCTCTGCAGATTGACCAGGGCCGTCTCGACCTCACGCACCGCTTGGCGCACGCGGGCCGCATACTGGGCGGCCGCCTCGTCGTAGCGGGCCCGGGCGGCTGCGGTCTGGGCCGAGCGCCGGCCTGCGTCAAAGACTGGCAGCGTGAGCGACAGCGGCCCCAAGGACCAGGAGGGCAGCTCGGTGGTGGTGCCGCCGGCGCGCAGACTCGACTGGCCCACAAAGCCCGACAGCACCAGGCGCGGGTAGCGCTGCGCATCGACACCGGCAATGTCGGCGCGCGCAGCCAACACGGCGCGCTCGGCGCTGAACACATCGGGCCGCTGGGCCAGGGCCTGCGCCGGAATGGGATCGAGCAGCAGGGGCGGCAGGGCCAGGGACTCGGCTGTGGGCAAGCCGGCCAAACGCTGGCGCAGCGCGGGCTCGTCCAGGGCGGTGAGCGCCACCAGGGCCTTGGTGTCCAGCTCACATTGCGCGCTTTGCTGCAGGGCGCGGCTGGCCGCGTCGGCCGCACTGGCGCGGGCCAGGGCCGCCACGGCAGG
The DNA here is from genome assembly GCA_027486255.1 of Comamonadaceae bacterium. GTDB lineage: Bacteria > Pseudomonadota > Gammaproteobacteria > Burkholderiales > Burkholderiaceae_C > Polaromonas. The sequence continues at coordinate 75,457 of JAIXPL010000031.1, read as the reverse complement.
CGCCGTGAAGCCGGCGCGGCTGGAGAGCTCGGACAGGCGTGCGGTTTCCGCGCGTGAAGCGCTGTCGCGCCGGGCGATCTCCTCCAGGCGCCGACACTGGCGCAACAGGTCGTACTGCACGGCCACCTCGGCGGCCACGCTCACGCGGGCGTCGTGCCAGTCGGCCTGCGCACCCAAGAGGCGCTGCTCGGCGGCGGCCAGCTCGGCGCGGCGGCCACCAAAGACGTCGATCTCCCAGGACGTCTGCAGACCCAGCCGGGCGGTAGAGATACTGGCAGCCGGGATGTTCGGTGCCAGCAGACTGCGGCTGCGCGTGAGACTGCCGGCGGCTTCAACCGAAGGGGTCAGGTCGGCGCCGCTGCCCACGCGCGCCGCCTGGGCCTGCGCCAGGCGCGTGCGCGCGGCCGCGATGCTGGGACTGACCTGCTGGCTGGCGGCGATCAGCTCGACCAGCAGCGGGTCGCCCTGCTGACGCCACCACGCCAGCAAGTCCTCCAGGCGCCCCTGGTGCGGCAAGCCCGAGGAAGCCGCTGCCACGCCGGCAGCTGAGGGAGTCTGCCAGTGAGACGGCGCCTGAAGCCCGGGGGCGGGCGGCAAGGGCACCGAGGCACAGGCCGCCAGCAGCAGCGCCAGGCCCAGGCCACCGATAGGGCGCACAAGGCGAGGCAGGACACGCCGGACAGCGGTAGAAAGACCCATGCAGAACACCTGTGGAGGAAAGGCCGAGCGAAAGGTTAGCCAAACATTTTGGCCCATGAGGCCAAGGCCGGAAGCTCAACGGTCTTCGAAGACGGCGGCCCATAGGCGCAGGATGGCCTCGCGCTCTTGGGCCAGCCCCTCCTGGGGCAGCTGCGTGGCTTGCTCGTCCAGGCGCGCGCGGTGCTGTACGCGGCGCAATTCGCGGTAGGCGCGCGCGGCCGCCTCTCCCACACCTGCGGGCAGCAGAGCGCAGCGCTCGGCGCGCTCGAGCAGGGCAATGTTGCCCACGTTGTCGGCCAGTTCGGGGTGCACCGCCGCCTGCGAGAGCACCAGAAATTGCACAGCGAATTCGGCATCGACCATGCCACCGGCGCCGTGCTTGATGTCGAACAGCACCGGCCCCTCGCTCGGTTGGCGCAGGGGGTGGGCAGCGCGCACCTTCTCGCGCATGGCCACGATTTCCTCACGCAAGGCCTGCGGCTCGCGCGGCGAGGTGATGCCCGCCTGGCGCACGGCGTCAAAGCGCTGGCGCAACTGAGCAGAACCCAGCACGAAGCGCGCGCGCGTCATGGCCTGGTGCTCCCAGGTCCAGGCGGTGTTGCTGCCACGCTGCTGCTGGTAGTTGGCATAGGCTTGGAAACTGGTGACCAGCAGGCCGGAGCTGCCGTTGGGGCGCAGCGCGGTGTCGATCTCAAACAGATCGCCCTCGCCGGTCTTGACGGTGAGCCAGTTGATCAGCTTGCGCACAAAGGCCGCATACGACTCGGGCGCCTGCTCGTGCTCGTCGTCATAGACGAAGACGATGTCCAGGTCGCTGCCATAACCCAGCTCTTTGCCGCCGAGCTTGCCGTAGGCGATGACGCCGAACTGGGGTACTTCTCGGTGGCGCTGCTTCAGGCGCTCCCAGCACCACTGCACGGTCAGGCCCAGCACGGTCTCGGCCAGCGCGCTGAGCTCATCGGCCACCTGCTCGACGGTGAGCACGCCCTCGACGTCGCGGGAGAGGGTGCGGAAGGTTTCAGCATGGTGGGCGCGGCGCAAGAGGTTCAGGCAGGCCTCCTCGTCGTCCTCACCCGTGCGCTGCAGCGCCGCCCGGCGCTGTTGCAGCTCGCTGGCAAAAACGACCGGATCAAAGCGCTGCTTGAGCATGTCGATGCTGGCCAGCTCGTCGATCACGCCCGGGTGCTGTAGCAGGTAGCGCGCAGGCCAGCGGGCGGCGCCCAAGAGGCGCATCAGGCGCTCATGCACCGTGGGCCGCTCCAGCAGCAGCGCCAGGTAGCTTTCGCGGCGCAGCAGGGGCTCGATCCAGTCAAGCAGGCGCAGTGCCGCCACCTCGCTGACGCGGCCCTCGTCGAGCCAGGACGCGGTGCGTTGCAAGAGGCGGACCAGGCGCGCGCGCGACTCCTCGCGCAGGGCCAGGATGCGCGGATGCCCCGGCCAGGCGGCCACGCGCTGGCGGAACTGCGCTGGCCATTGCCCGCCCTGCCGGGCCAGCAGATCCTCGATGTCCAGGGGGGCCGCCTGCCCCAGCTTGTCGCAACCCACACAGTCGGCGTGACCGCCCAGCAGCTTGTCGAACTCCTCGGCCACACGCTCGCGGTGCAGGTCCAGCTCGGCCAGGAAAGCGCCCGCGTGCGCAAAGCCCAGGGTGGCGGCGATCCAGGCAAGGTCAGCGTCCTGGGTGGGCAAGAGGTGCGTCTGCTGATCGTCCAGGTACTGGATGCGGTGTTCCACGCGGCGCAGGAATTCGTAGGCCCGCGCCAGCGCCTCGGCGGTGGCCGGGGGCATGAGCCCGGCGCTGGCCACACGGGCCAGCGCATCGACAGTGGGCCGCGTGCGCAGCTCAGGGAACTGGCCGCCGCGCACCACTTGCAGCAGCTGCACGGTGAACTCAATCTCACGGATGCCGCCGCGCGAGAGCTTGACGTCATTGGCCCGCTCCGGGTGGCCGGCGGCGCGGCGCGCGGCCTGTTCGCGGATCTGGCGGTGCAGCGAGCGCAGCGACTCGAAGACGTTGTAGTCCAGGTAGCGGCGGAACACGAAGGGCAGCACCAATTGTCGCAAGGCCTGGGCCGAGCCGTCCTGGATGGCATCAAAAGGGGCCACCACCCGACTCTTGAGCCAGGCAAAGCGCTCCCACTCGCGACCCTGCACCTGCAAGTAATCTTCCAGCGCGCTCAGTGAGACGGCCGGCGGCCCCGAGTTCCCGTTGGGCCGCAGCGCCAGGTCCACACGAAAGACAAAGCCGTGCTCGGTGACATCGCCGATCAGCCCATACACAGCCTTGACCTGGTGCGCAAAGTATTCGTGGTTGGAGATCACACCGCCGCCGTCGGCGCGGCCGGCGGTATGACCGTCCTGGTCGTACACATAGATCAGGTCGATATCGCTGGAGACATTGAGCTCACGGGCCCCGAGCTTGCCCATGCCCACCACCCACATGCGGGCACGGCCCGGCAGTTGGCCGTCCTCGGCTGGCAGCAAGGGGGCGCCAAAGCGCTCGTCGAGTTCGGCGCAGGTCTGGCGCATGGCCACGTCCAGCGCCAATTCGGCCAGCTCGGTCATGGCCCGGGTAACCACCTCCAGCGCCACCGGTGGATCGGCCTCGGCATCGAGCACCACCAGGCGCTCCATCACCAACTGGCGCAGGATGCGCAGGGCCACCCCCGTGGCATGGCCCTGGGACTTCAGGCACTCATAGGCCACACGCATGTGCTCGCGCTCTGACGCGCCCTCGGGCAGGTAGGCCAGATGCTCGGCATAACGCCGGCGGATGCGCTGCACATAGCGGGAATAGTCAGCGCCGCGGCCCACACCCCGTGAGGAAGCGGCAGACGAAGAAGCGGCGGTGTCAGCGGTCGGCGAGGTCATCGAGCTTGATCGAATCATGGAGTGGGCGCAGGAGCGCCGGCCGGCTGCGAACGTCATAATTCCATCACCCCATGCTGCCGGCACCCTCCTCCTCACGCACCTGGCTGACCTTCTGGGCCACTGCGGCAAAGCTGCTGCTGGTGGTGCTGGTGTCTGGGTGGTTGCTGCTGGCGCTGGGATGGGCCCTGCTCCACGGTTTCATTGTGCCGCGAATCGACCAATTTCGCCCGCAGCTCGAAACCCTGGCCACACAGGCCACAGGGGTGCGGGTCGAGATCGGCGAACTCAGCGCCCATTCCACCGGCGTCTTTCCCTCTTTTGAATTGAAGCAGGTGCGCCTCTTCGACGCCGACGGCCGCCCCGCGCTGCAGCTGCCGCAGGTGCTGGTCGCGCTGTCGCCGCGCTCGGTGCTGACCCTGAGCCTGGAACAGCTGGTGATCCGCGGTGCCGACCTGGACGTGCGCCGCACGAGCGATGGCCGCCTGTTCCTGGCCGGCATCGCGGTCACACCCGCCAGCCCCGAGGACCAGCATGCCCTGACCGACTGGCTGCTGTCGCAGGACGAGTGGGCCCTGCTGGACGGCACCGTGCGCTGGACGGATGAGCAGCAAGGCGTCTCGGTGGTGCTCAGCCAGGTGGATGCGGTCATGCGCAACCCAGGCCAGAAGCACCAGCTGCGCATTGATGCCACGCCACCGCCGCAGTGGGGCGATCGTTTCAGCCTGCAGGGCGCCTTCAAACAGCCCCTGTTGTCGCGCTCAGGTAGCCACTGGCGGCAATGGTCGGGCCAGCTGTATGGCCAGTTCAGTCGCATCGACCTGTCGGCCCTGCAGGCCTATGCGCCATCGGCAGGCCTGACCGTCGAGCGCGGGCATGGGGCCTTGCGCGCCTGGATCGACGTGGCCGATGGCCGCTTCACTGGGGCCACGGCCGATGTGGCGCTTGACGATGTTCAGGTGCGCATGGGCCCGCAGCAGCCCCTGGACTTCCAGCGCCTGGCCGGCCGCCTGGGCTGGACCGACCAAGGCGCCCGCGGCCTGGATTTCCACACCGAGTCGCTGAGCTTTCACGCCGCCGACGGCTTGCACTGGCCAGGGGGCAATCTGGCGCTGAACCTGTCGGTGAACCCCGAGGGCCAGGTGCAACGCGGCCAGGTGAAGGCCGACAAGCTGGACCTGCAGAGCCTGGCCACCATGGCCCAGCGCCTGCCTCTTGCCGAAGACAAGCGCGCTTGGCTCAAGTCGGTGGCTCCCCAGGGACAGCTCGAGCAGTTTGAGCTGAGCTGGCAAGGCTCGCCGCTGCAGCCCAGCCAGCTGTCGGCCCGGGGCAAGGTCAGCGGTCTGGCGCTGGCTGCCGCATCGGGCGAGGCCGCGCGCCGCCCGGGTGTTGCCGGCGTGGCCATGGACTTTCGCATGGAGCGCGAGGGCGGCGAAGATCGCGCCCAGGCCAGCTTTCGCCTGGAGCGAGGCTGGCTGGAATTTCCGGGCCTTTTTCAGGAGCCACGGCTGGCGCTGGACCAGTTCTCTGGTGAGCTCAAGGTCAGGCGCCATGCCCGCGGCACCGAGGTGGACCTGCGGCAGGCCAGCTTGTCCAACCCGGATGCCGAGGGACAGTTCCAGGCCAGCTGGAAGCTGGCCCCGGGGGGCGATCCGCTGGGCAGCCTCGACCTGCAGGGCCAGCTCGCCCGCGCCGATGCCGCCCGGATCTGGACTTACTTGCCCCAGCTGATTTCTTTGCCCGTGCGCCAATACGTGCGCCAGGCCATCCAGCAGGGTCAGCTCAGCGATGTGCGCTTCAAGCTCAAGGGGCCGCTGTCGGCCTTTCCTTTCGAAGCCCCGGCCAGCGGCGACTTCCAGGTCTCGGCTCGGCTGCGCAATGCCAGCTTCACTTATGCACCAGCCAACCTGCTCGAGGCCAAGAGCAAGCCCTGGCCGGGCCTGGTGCAGCTCGAGACCGATGTGCTCTTGAGCCGCGCCAGCCTTCAACTCAGCCGCGCGCAGGCACGTGTGGCCGGCCTACCGGGCTTGACGCTCAGCCGCGGCGAGGCCCGCATCGCCCACCTGGGCCAGCAGCCCGAGGTGCTGGTCAATGCCGAGATCAAGGGACCGCTGGCCCAAGAACTGACGCTGGTCAACCGCTCACCCCTGTCTGACTTCACCGAGAACGCCCTGGCCCGCACCACGGCCACCGGCAATGCCGATGTGCAACTGCAGCTCAGGCTGCCCCTGGACGACCTGTCGCAATCCAAGGTGCAGGGCCAGCTCACGCTGACAGGCAACGACGTGCAATTCGTGCCCGAGTCGCCGATGCTGGGCCGGCTGCGGGGCACCGTGGCCTTCAGCGAGACGGGCTTTCTGACCACCAACGCGCAGGCGCGCATGCTCGGCGGCGAACTGCGCTTCGAAGGCGGGATGCGGGCCAATCGCCGCGCCGATGAACCCGAGGTGTTCTTTCGCGGCCAGGGCACAGCCAGCGTCGAGGGCTTGCAGCAGTGGCGCGAACTGCAGGCCCTGACCCCGCTGCTCAAGCAGGCCAGTGGCAGCACCAGCTACAGCGCGACGCTGGGCTTTCGCCAGGGCCACATGGAACTGGGCGTGGTCAGCAACCTGGGCGGCCTGGCCCTGGCCCTGCCCGAACCACTGGGCAAGACGGCGGCGGCGCTGCTGCCGTTGCGCCTGGACAAGAGCGTGCTGCGCGACTCCCTCGCCCCGGGCCGCCGCCCGCAAGACCGCCTCAGCCTGACCCTGGGGCCGGGCGCCGGCCCCAGCCCCACCGTGGCGGCGAGTTACCTGCGCGACATTTCAGGCGAGCAGGCGCAGGTGCTGGGTGGACAGATTTACATCGGCCCTGAACGCGAGATCGCCCCGGTCGAGCGCGAGGTGCGCGCCCAGGTGCAGATGGCCCGGCTGGACATCGACGCCTGGGAGCAAGCGCTGGGGGCGGCCGGCGTGGGCGAGGTGGCTGTCGGCGGCGGCGGGCTGAGTTACCTGCCCACCAGCTACAACCTGCGCGCCGGCCAGCTCAAAGTGCAGGGCCACACCTGGCAGGACGTGGTGCTGGGCGGCCAGCGTGAGGCCGGCCTGTGGCGAGCCACGCTCAATGCGAGCGAACTCAGCGGCTACGGTGAATACCGCCAACCCAGCGGCAGCACGCCCGGGCGCCTGTTCGCGCGGCTGTCGCGCCTGAGCCTGGGCCAGGGCACGGCCAGTGAGGTCGAGTCCCTGCTGGACAGCCAGCCCAGCAGCATTCCCACCCTAGACATCGTGGTGGACGAGCTGGAACTCAAGGGCCGCAAACTGGGCCGGCTGGAGGTGGAGGCGATCAACCGCCAGGCCGGTCGCGATGGCAACCGGGAATGGCGCCTGAGCAAGCTCAACCTGGGTGTGCCCGAGGCCAAGCTCACAGCCACCGGCAGCTGGAGCGCCCTGCCGGGGTCGGCGCCGTCTGCGCGCGGCGCACCGGTGCGGCGGGGCACGCAACTCAACTTCCGCCTCGACATGAGCGACGCGGGCGAACTGCTCAAGCGACTGGGCCTGGACGGCGCCATCCGGCGCGGCAAGGGCAAGCTCGAGGGCCAGGTCAGCTGGACCGGCTCGCCCTTTGCCCTGCACTACCCCAGTCTGGGTGGCCAGATGTCCCTGGACGTGGAATCCGGCCAGTTTCTCAAGGCCGAACCGGGCGTGGCACGGCTGCTGGGCGTGCTCAACCTGCAGGTCCTGCCCAGACGGCTGACCCTGGACTTTCGAGACGTGTTCTCCGACGGCTTTTCCTTCGACTGGATACGCGGTGACGTGAGCATTCAGCAGGGCGTTGCGTCCACGCGTGACCTGCGCATGAAAGGCGTGAACGCGGCGGTGCTGATGGAAGGCTCGGCCGACATCGCCCGTGAAACCCAGGACCTGCGCGTGGTGGTGGTGCCCGAGATCAATGCAGGCACGGCCTCGCTGCTGGCCTACGCGATCAACCCGGCCGTGGCCGTGGGCACCTTCCTGGCCCAGTGGCTGCTCAAGCAACCGCTCAGTGACGCGGGCACCAAGGAGTTCCATGTCAGCGGCTCCTGGAAGGACCCCCAGATCCAGCGCGTGGCGCGTCAGCCGCGCACGGCCGAGCCGCGCGCCACGGAAGGGCGGCCATGAAGGTCGCCCTCGTCCAAATGGTCTCAGGCTCCGTGCTGGAGGCCAACCTCCAGGCTGCTGAATCGGCCCTGGCCGAGGCTGCCCAAGCGGGTGCGGAGCTGGCGGTGCTGCCCGAGTACTTCTGCCTGCTGGGCCACAACGAGCGCGACAAGCTGGCCATCGCCGAGCCGGCCGGAAGCGGCCCCATCCAGGCCATGCTGGCCGGGGCGGCGCGGCGCCACGGGCTGTGGATTGTGGGCGGCACCGTGCCGCTGGCCACCGAGTCGCCCGAACAAGTGCGCAACAGCTCGCTGGCCTTCGACCCCTCAGGCCGCCAGGTGGCCCGCTACGACAAGATTCATCTTTTTCGCTTTGACAACGGCGGCGAGCGCTACGACGAGGCCCGCACCCTGGAGCCGGGCGAACAGGTGGTGCGCTTTGAGCTGCCTTCGCGCGACGGTCACACCTGGACGGTGGGCCTGAGCGTGTGCTACGACCTGCGTTTTCCCGAGCTCTACCGGGCGCTGCAGGCCGATCTGCTGCTGGCGCCCAGCGCCTTCACGCACACCACGGGGCAGGCGCACTGGGAGGTGCTGCTGCGCGCCCGCGCCATTGAGAACCTGGCCTTCATGGCGGCGGCAGCCCAGGGCGGCCAGCATGACAACGGCCGCCGTACCTGGGGCCACAGCATGCTGATCGACCCCTGGGGCCGGATGATGGCCGAGCGCAGCGAAGGCCCAGGCCTGGTGCTGGCCGAACTCGATGCACGGCAGCTGGCGGCCGTGCGCACGCAGTTGCCCGCCCTGGACCACCGGGTACTGCCATGAACACGGCCAGGGCCCCGGCCCAGGCCCAGGCTCAGGCCGGACGGCCCCAGCGCAGCTGGCGGCGCCGCCTCCTGCAGGCCCGCCGCTTCTGGCTGGGCCCGCAGCTCAAGAGCCGCGGCCTGCTGTGGGCCCTGCTGGTGCTGCTGGTGGGCGGGCTTCTGGTGCTGCTGGTCTGGCTGGCCGGGCGTTACGAGAGCAGCGCCACCCAGGAGCGGCTAGAGACTTACACCGCCGACCTCGCCAACGACATGCGCAATGGCCTGGCGCGCAACCTGCGCAGCCTGCAGGCGCTGCAACACGATCGCAGCAGCGCCTGGCAGACGCACGCAAACGAGCTGCTGCTGCAGCATCGGGAACTGGTGCGCCTGGAATGGCGGGGGCCCGAGCTGGGCATCCGGCAAGCCAGCGACTCCCCCTCCCGGCCCGCGGCCTTCCAGCAGCTCGGCCGCTCGCAAAGCGCGGCTGACGTGCAACTGGCCTGCAGCACCGCCCTGCGCTTTAATGCACCGGCCTATTCGACGAGCTACTTCGTGCCGCAGGCAGATGGCATGGGGCTGGAGCTGATGGATCTGTGTATCCCGGTCACGGTCTCGGGTGAGCTGCTGGGTTTTACGGTGGCCAGCTATTCCTTGGGCGATCTGCTCAAGGAAGTGGTGGGCGGGCAACTGCTGCGCGGTCATGCCGTGTCCTTCACCGAAGCCGACGGCACGCGCCTGGCCATCCAAGGCACGCCCGGCAGCGGCCGCCAGCTCTACACCGCCCGGCAGCTGGTGGACTTGCCCGGCAACACCCTGGTGATGCGCCTGGAGAGCCGGCAAGGAACGGCCGACCTGTTCCCCAACCTGCTGACGGCACTGGTCTCGGCCATGACCTTGGCCCTGCTGGGCGTGCTGTTCCTGCTGGTGCATGACATGCGGCGGCGCCTGAAGGTGGAAAACGACCTGGCCGAGGCCCTGGCCTTTCGCAAGGCCATGGAAAACTCGCTCAACACCGGCCTGCGCGCGCGCGACCTGCAAGGCCGCATCACCTATGTGAACCCAGCCTTTTGCCGCATGGTGGGCGTGGAGGCCCACGAGCTGCTGAACCACAGCGCCACGCCGATGCCCTACTGGCCGCCCGAGCTGGCCAATGTGTACCAGGACCGCCAGGCCTGGCGGCTGGCCAACAACGCGCTGCCTCGGGGCGGTCATGAATCGGTGTTCATGCGCAGTGACGGCACGCGCTTTCCGGTGCTCATCATCGAAGCGCCGCTGATCAACGCCCAAGGCCGGCACACCGGATGGATGAGCGCCATCCTGGACCTGAGCGAGCAAAAGCGCGTGGAAGAGATCTCCCGTGCCAGCCAGGACCGGCTGCAGGCCACGGCCCGCCTGGCCATGGTCGGAGAGATGGCCTCACTGCTCAGCCACGAACTCAACCAGCCGCTGGCTGCAATTTCCAGCTACGCCAATGGCTCGGTCAACCTGCTGCGCGATGCCCAGCAAGAGGCCAGCGGGCTGGCTTCGGCCAACCCGCGTCTGGCCAGCGACCTGGAGATGGCGCTGCAGCGCATCGCCGAGCAGGCCGGCCGCGCCGGCAAGGTGATCCGCAGCGTGCATGATTTCGTGCGCCGGCGCGAGCAGCGGCGCGAAGCGGTCAAGCCCATGGACCTGATGGACGCGGTGATGCCCCTGCTGGGTCTGCAGGCGCGCAAGCTCGGCGTGCAGGTGATGCTGTCGGTGGAGCCAGGTTGCCCCGAGGTGCTGTGCGACCGCACCATGGTCGAACAGGTGCTGCTGAACCTGGCACGCAACGGCATGCAGGCCATGCAGCACCTGCCCCAGACCACGCCAGAGCGCGTGCTGCACCTGCGCGTGCGGCCGCTGGGCAGTGGCGGCTGGGTCGAGTTCTCGGTGGCCGACATGGGCGAAGGCATCGACGAGCAGGTGGCCAGCCAGCTCTTTACCCCCTTCTTCACCACCAAGGATGAAGGCATGGGCCTGGGCCTGAGCCTGTGCCGCACGGTGGTGGAGCAGCATGGCGGCACACTCTCCTTCGAGCGCCACCAGCCGCAGGGTACGATCTTCGTGTTCACCTTGCCCGAGGCGCCCGCCACTTCCCGCACATGACTTCGATCTCTGCCGCAACGGTGTATGTGGTCGATGACGACGCCAGCGTCCGCGAGGCCCTGGCCTGGCTGCTGCGCTCGCGGCGGCTGATCAGCGAGCCCTTCGATTGCGCCGAGAGCTTTGACGCCTACGTCAGCCGCCCGGGCTTCGAGGTCCGCGATCCGTCCTGCGTGCTGCTGGACATGCGCATGAGCGCCATGAGCGGGCTGGCCATGTTTGAAAAACTCATCGACTACGGCCTGCTGCCGCTGATGCCGGTGATTTTTCTCACCGGCCATGCCGACGTGCCGACGGCGGTGGACACGGTCAAGCGCGGGGCCTTTGACTTCTGCGAAAAGCCCTTTTCCGATAACGCCCTGGTGGACCGGATCGAGCAGGCGCTGGTGCGATCGGCGGCCGCTCTGGTGGCGCGCAGCCAGAGCTTTGACCTGAAGGCTCGCCTGGGTGGGCTGACCGAGCGTGAGCGCGAGGTCATGCGCCTGGTGGTGGGGGGTCTGCCCAACAAGCTGGTGGCGGACCAGCTGGACATCAGCGTACGCACCGTGGAAGTCCACCGCGCGCGGGTGTTTGACAAAATGGGCGTGAAATCTGCGGTCGAGCTGGCCAACCTGCTGCGCGGCCTGGAGACAGGCTAGCGGGGCTCGTCCGGGTGGCGATGTGCACCCGGCTCGGCGCCGGCCTGTGGCCTATCCTCGGGCGGCAATTCGCCTTTGGGGCGCCCGGAAAACATGGTCCACCACACAATGAATACCAAGAGCAAGAGCGCCAGCAGGGCTTCGAGCAGGAGCAAGGTCATGGCGGAGCAATCCAGGGGGTTGAGGGCCGTATGGATTATCGCCAGCGCCTTTGCCCTGCTGTCCTGTGCGGTTGATCGTCCCGCACCCCAGCCTGTGCCAATGCCTGTGCCGGTGCCTGTACCCGTGCCCGTGCCCCGCACTGCTGAGGCGCCGGCTGTGCTTTCGCCAACGCCGCAGCCAGCGTCAGGGTCTGACATCCTGCAAGCCAAGAGCCGTTGGGTGCCCGTGGCATGGTCCGAACTGCCCGGCTTTGCCAACGACCGCATTGCCGAAGCCTGGTCGGCCAAGGTGCGCAGCTGCGAGCGGCCGCCCCCGGCCTTTGCAGCGCTGTGCCCGGACATCCGCCGTCTGGCCTCGGCCAGCGAGGCCGAGCAGCGGCAATGGCTGATGACGCGCCTGCAGCCCTACCGCGTGGAGTCGCTCCAGGGCCTTGACCAGGGCCTGCTCACCAGCTACTTCGAGCCGGTGCTGACCGCCCGCCGCCAGGCCGGGGCCGGCCATGGCGTGCCGCTGTATCGGCCGCCTGCTGACTTGGGGCAACGCAAACCCTGGTTCTCCAGACAGGAGATTGACTCGCTCCCCCAGGCGCAGGCTGCCTTGCGCGGCCGCGAGATCGCCTGGCTGAGCGACCCCATCGACGCCATGCTGCTGCACATTCAGGGCTCGGGGCGCCTGGTGGTGACCGAGCCCGACGGCGCGCAGCGCCAGGTGCGCGTGGCCTTTGCCGGCTCTAACGAGCAGCCCTACCGCAGCATCAACCAGTGGCTGCTGGACCAGGGGGTGCGCCGCATCAACCCCTGGCCCGAGGCCACCAAGGCCTGGGCAGCGCAGAACCCGCAGCGGGTGAACCAGTTGCTGTGGAGCAACCCGCGCTATGTGTTCTTCCGCGAGGAAGCCCTGGCCGACCCCAGCGTCGGCCCGCGCGGCGCCCAGGGCGTACCGCTGAGCGCGGGCCGCTCCATCGCCGTAGACCGCGAGAGCATTCCCTACGGCACCCCCGTGTGGCTGGCCTCCTCGGGACCGGCGGCGCAATTGCAGCGCCTGGTGGTGGCGCAAGACACAGGCAGCGCCATCGTGGGGCCCGTGCGCGCCGATTACTTTGCCGGCACCGGGCCGGAAGCCGGGCAACTGGCCAGCCGGGTGAACCAGCCCCTGCGGCTGTGGGTGCTCTGGCCGCGCTGAAGGCGCCGGCCCGAAGGCCCAAAGACCCAAAGGCCCGAAGAGCCCTGGAAGGTCGAGGGACTTTTCCTAGCCGGCCGCGGGGAGGCCCCCCCGCATACAATCCGCGGCTGATTATTTGCGCCTGAATCCAGGCACCACCCTTTGGAGTACTGATCGTGTTCATTTCTTCCGCGTTCGCACAGACCGCCCCGGCCGCCGCCGCAGGTGGCGACATGATGTCCTCGCTGACGAGCATGCTGCCCCTGGTGCTCATGTTCGCCGTGCTGTACTTTGTGATGATCCGTCCTCAGATGAAGAAGCAGAAGGAGCACCGCGCCATGATCGACGCGCTGGCCAAGGGCGACGAAGTCATCACTGCCGGCGGACTGCTCGGCCGCGTGAGCAAGCTCGGCGAAGGCTTCGTCAGCATGGAAGTGGCCGAGGGCGTGGAAGTGCAGCTGCAGCGCGCCTCGGTGGTGCAGGTGCTGCCCAAGGGCACCATGAAGTGATGCCTCGGGGCGGCTGCAGCCGCCCCTGCCGCCGGCGGTCCTCTGTCCTTTCGAGCCGCCGGCCTTTGCGGCTTTCATCCCCGGGGCCTCGTGCGGCCCCTCAAGCCCCCGGAACTCCCCCATGAATCGCTACCCGGTCTGGAAATACTTGGTGATCGCCGCGACGCTGTTGGTCGCTGCGCTCTATACGCTGCCGAATTTCTTCGGCGAGGCGCCGGCCGTACAGGTCTCCAGCCTCAAGGCCATGGCCAAGGTGGACGGCGCCACCGTCACCCGGGTGGAAGAAGCGCTCAAGGCGGCAGGCCTGAAAGCCGAGCAGGTGAGCCTGGACGGCACCTCGGTGCGGGCGCGCTTTGACAGCACCGACCTGCAGCTCAAGGCCAAGGACGCCATCCAGCGCGCCCTCATCACCGACCCAGCCGATCCCAGCTACATCGTCGCGCTCAACCTGATCTCGCGCTCGCCCGAGTGGCTGCGCAGCATCCATGCCGCCCCCATGTACCTGGGCCTGGACCTGCGCGGCGGCGTGCACTTCATGCTGCAGGTGGACATGCAGGCGGCGCTGACCAAGCGCGCCGAGTCGCTGGCCGGCGACCTGCGCCTGGCCATGCGCGAGAAGAGCCTGCGCCATGGTGGCATCAGCCGCAACGGCCAGGCCGTGGAGTTGCGCGTGCGCGACCAGGCCACCGCCGATGCCACCCGGACGCTGCTGCAAGAGCAGTTTCCCGACCTGCAGGCCCGCGTGGAAGCCGAAGGCAGCGAATTCAAGCTGGTGGCTGGCATCAAGCCCGAAGCCGTGCGCCGTGTGCAGGAGCAAGCGCTCAAGCAAAACATCATGACGCTGCACAACCGAATCAACGAGCTGGGCGTGGCCGAGCCGGTGATTCAGCAGCAGGGCCTGGACCGCATCGTGGTGCAGTTGCCCGGCGTGCAGGACACGGCCAAGGCCAAGGACATCCTGGGTCGCACCGCGACGCTGGAGATGCGCCTGGTCGATGAAAGCGCCGAGGCGCGCGCCGCTGAACTCAGCGGTGGCCTGGTGCCTTTCGGCTCGGAGAAATTCCTGGAACGCGACGGCCGCGTGGTCATCGTCAAGAAGCAGGTGGTGCTCACGGGCGACAGCCTCACCGATGCCCAGCCCGGCTTCGACTCGCAGACACAACAGCCCAAGGTCGACCTCACGGTCGATGCCAAGGGCGGCCGCATCATGCGCGATGTCAGCCGCGAGAACCTGAAAAAACGCATGGCCATCGTGCTCTTCGAAAAGGGCAAGGGCGAGGTGCTCACGGCCCCGGTGATCCAGGGTGAGCTGGGCAACCGCTTCCAGATCTCCGGCTCCATGAGCACGGTCGAAGCCAATGACCTGGCCCTGCTGCTGCGCGCCGGCTCCCTGGCCGCGCCCATGGAGATCATCGAGGAGCGCACCATCGGCCCGAGCCTGGGCGCCGAAAACATCGCCAAGGGCTTCAACAGCGTGACCTGGGGCTTTGTGGTGATCGTGGCCTTCATGGCGCTGTACTACATGCTGTTTGGCCTCTTCTCGGGCCTGGCCTTGGCCGTGAACCTCTTGCTGCTGGTGGCGGTGCTCTCCATGCTGCAGGCCACGCTCACGCTGCCCGGCATGGCCGCCATGGCGCTGGCCCTGGGCATGGCCATCGACTCCAACGTGCTGATCAATGAGCGCGTGCGAGAAGAGCTGCGCAACGGTGTGGCGCCGCAGGTGGCCATCAACACCGGCTACGACCGCGCCTGGGCCACCATCCTGGACTCCAACATCACCACGCTGATCGCGGGCCTGGCGCTGCTGGCGTTTGGTTCGGGCCCCGTGCGCGGCTTCGCCGTGGTCCACTGCATCGGCATCCTGACCAGCATGTTCTCGGCGGTGTTCTTCTCGCGCGCCCTGGTGAACCTCTGGTATGGCCGTCAGAAGAAACTCAAGTCGGTGTCCATCGGCACCATCTGGCGCCCGCAGGCACAGGCCGGCCAGAACACCCCCCGCTGAACGCCTCAGAAAGACAGAGCACCATGGAGTTCTTCAAGATCCAACGTGACATCCCGTTCATGCGGCATGCCAAGGTCTTCAACGCGATTTCTTTTCTGACTTTCGCGCTGGCCGTGTTCTTCCTGTTCACGCGCGGCCTGCACCTGTCGGTGGAGTTCACGGGCGGCACGCTCATGGAGGTGAGCTACAGCCAGCCAGCGAACCTGGAGAAAGTGCGGGGCACGGTAGCTGGCCTGGGCTTGACCGACGTGCAGGTGCAGAACTTTGGCACTGCGCGCGATGTGATGATCCGCCTGCCCGCCCAAAAAGGCGTGACCAGCGCGCAGCTGAGCGAGCGCGTGATGGGTGCGCTCAAGACGGATGACGCCAGCGTCGAGCTCAAGCGGACCGAATATGTAGGCCCGCAGGTGGGCGACGAGCTGGCCGCCGACGGCCTCAAGGCCTTGGCCATGGTGGTGGTCGGCATCATGATCTACCTGGCCATGCGCTTCGAGTGGAAGTTCGCGGTGGCGGCCATCATCGCGAACTTGCATGATGTGATCATCATCCTGGGCTTTTTCGCCTTCTTCCAATGGGAGTTCTCGCTGGCGGTGCTCGCGGCGGTGCTGGCGGTGCTGGGTTACTCGGTGAACGAGTCGGTGGTGATCTTTGACCGCATCCGCGAGAACTTCCGGCGTTTTCGCAAAATGGACACGGTGGGCGTGATCGACAACGCGATCACCTCCACCATCAGCCGCACCATCATCACCCACGGCTCGACGCAGATCATGGTGCTGTCCATGCTGTTGTTCGGCGGTGCCACGCTGCACTACTTCGCCATGGCACTGACCATCGGCATCTGCTTTGGTATTTATTCGTCGGTGTTTGTGGCCGCGGCAATTGCCATGTGGCTGGGCGTCAAACGCGAAGACCTGATCAAGGCCACCCCCAAGAAAGACGACACCGACCCCAAGGATCCGAACGCAGGCGCCACCGTCTGACGCACAGGCACCGTGCCCAGCAAAAAGGCCGTCTTGCGACGGCCTTTTGCATTTGTAGGGGGGTCGCGGCCCTGGGGCCGCCATGCGCAATGCAGCTGGCTCAATGCGGCAGGCGGCCGCTGGTGTCGTCACACAGCTCGTCGAGCACCAGGGCATCGGGCTCCTCGCCGAAGCTCCAGTACACCATCAGCACGATGATCTTGAGGTCGTCGAGCATCAGGGGCTCGCCGGGCACGGCCATGGCACGGTCCACGGCGATCTCGCGCATGTAGGGCGGCAGCACGCCGGCCGCCTCCAGGAAGATCAGGAAACCCAGGGCATCGGCACCCAGGTGCTCGCGCTCGGCCACTGAATACACGCGCAAGCTGCCTTCAGACTGGGCCAGCACCGCGGGCAGGGGGGCTTCTTCCTCGGCGGCGGGACGCAGGGTCTGCGCGGCCAGATGCAGGCCATCGAGCCAGGTCAGCGCAGCCTGGATTTCCTCGGGCTCGAAACCTGCGGCACTGAGCTTGCGGCCCAGCTGCTGTGCCTCGGGACACGCATCGCCGTGCCAGTAGTTCTCGTAGACATAAACCAGCACTTCAAACATGGACCCAATATAACGCAGAAGACGAGCTCAGGCAGGGCTCAAGGGCTGCTCTGGTGACGCAGCCCCTTCAGGCCCGCACCAGCCGCTGGAACAGGCCCCCGGGCAGGCGCGCCACCTGGCCTGCGAGCTCGAGCTCCAACAGCTCGGCCAGCAGGCGCTCGGTGGGCCAGCCACATCGCTGCTGCAGCGCATCCAGCGCCAGGGGCTCAAAGCCCAGGGCCTGCAGCAGGTCAGAAGGCGTGGGGCCCAGAGCGGCAGGGGCGGCCGCCTGGACAGGCGCCGGAGCCAGCCCACCGAGCTCATCCAGCACATCCTGCACGGACGTGACCAGCCGTGCGCCCTGGTGGATGAGCGCATGGCAGCCGCGCGACTGCGGCGAATGGATGGAGCCTGGGATGGCCAGCACGTCCTTGCCCTGCTCGGCGGCCAGGCGCGCCGTGATGAGCGAGCCCGACTGTAAATTGGCCTCGACCACCAGCGTGGCCCGGCTCAGCCCCGCGATCAGGCGATTGCGCTGGGGAAAGTGGTGGGCGAGGGCGGGCGTGCCCAACGGAAATTCGCTGAGCAACGCGCCCTGGCCCGCGATGCGGTGCGCCAGCGCGCGGTGCCGGCTGGGGTAGACCCGGTCCAGGCCGGTGCCGACCACCGCGAGGGTGAGGCCCCCGCCCTCGAGCGCACCGGCATGGGCTGCGCCATCAATGCCCAGGGCCAGACCCGAAACCACGCAGATGCCCTGGGCCGCCAGCGCCTGGGCAAATTGCCGGGCATTGAGCTCACCCTGCGGTGTGGGGTTGCGGCTGCCGACCATGGCCAGGCAGTGGGCGTTCGAGAACGGCGCCTCGGACCACGGACGCACCAGGCTGCCCATGGCAAAGAGCATGAGCGGCGGGTCGTCGATGTCCAGCAGGCAGGCCGGGTAGCCAGGGTCCCCGAGCGTGAAGACGGCACAGTCGGGCTGCGCCAGCCAGGCCTGGGTGTGCTCGAGCAGGGCCGCCAGCTCAGGCGGCTCGGCCGCCAGGGCAGGCAGCACCTTGGCCAGGCCCAGGGCCTCCCAGGCAGACGCCTCCTGAGCGAATACCGCCTGGGGACTGCCGAAGGCACCCAGCAGCTGCCGGGCCTGCTGGCGGCCGATACCCGGCGACATCAGCAGGCGCAGCCAGGCCCTCAGTTCATCGGTGTCCATGCCCCATGCCCTCCTGTGGCGAGGCAGTTTAGGAGGGGCAGCTACCTGCGCCAGCCCTGCCGTGCAGGCATGACCAACTTTGACAAATACAGCCTTGACCCACGCCCTGAGCGCGGCACCCGCTTTGAGGGGAAAATGCATGTTTTTCCCTGAGCCCCGAACCGACATGAGCAGCCTGGCCATCCTCCGTTACCCCGATCCGCGCCTGCACACCGTGGCCCAGCCCGTGGCGGCCGTGGATGCCCGCATCCGCGAGCTGGCGGCGCAGATGTTCGAGACCATGTATGAAGCCAAGGGCATTGGTCTGGCGGCCACGCAGGTGAACGTGCATGAGCGCCTGATCGTCATTGACGTGAGCGAAGAACGCGATCAGCCCATGGTGTTGATCAACCCGGAGATCACCTGGGCCAGCGACGAAAAACGCCTGGGCGAAGAGGGCTGCCTCTCGGTGCCCGGCATCTATGACGGCGTGGAGCGCGCCACCTCGATCAAGGTGCAGGCCCTGGACCTCGATGGCCAGCTGCGCACCCACCAGGCCGAGGGCATGCTGGCCGTGTGCATCCAGCACGAGATGGACCACCTGCTGGGCAAGGTGTTCGTCGAATACCTCTCACCGCTCAAGCGCAACCGCATCAAGACCAAGCTGGTCAAGCAGCAGCGGGACGACGAGCGCTACGCCGACAAAGCCCGGGCGCGCTGAATGCGTGTGGTCTTTGCGGGCACGCCCGAGTTCGCCCAGGTCGCCCTGGCCCGCCTGCATGCGGCAGGCTTTGAGATTCCCCTGGTCCTGACCCAGCCCGACCGCCCGGCCGGCCGCGGTCTGAAGCTGCAGGCCTCGCCGGTCAAGCAGTTCGCACTCGACCACAGCATCCGCGTGGCCCAGCCGCGCAGCCTGCGCCTGGACGGCAAGTACCCCGACGACTCAGCGGCGGCGCAGCAGGCGCTGCTCGGTGCGCGGCCCGATGTGATGGTGGTGGCGGCCTACGGCCTGATCCTGCCGCAGTGGACGCTGGACCTGCCGCGCCTGGGCTGCCTGAATATTCATGCCTCGCTGCTGCCGCGCTGGCGGGGTGCAGCCCCCATCCACCGCGCCATCGAGGCAGGCGACACGGAAACAGGCATCACCATCATGCAGATGGACGCGGGCCTGGACACCGGTGACATGCTGCTGGCCGAACGCCTGCCGATTACGCCCACCGACGACACCGGCAGCCTGCATGACAAACTGGCCGAGTTGGGGGGCAGGCTCATCGTGGAGGCGCTGCAGCGTTCAGCGCTCTCGCGCACGCCCCAGCCCGCCGAAGGCGTGAGCTACGCCGCCAAGATCGACAAGGCCGAGGCCCCACTCGACTGGCGCGAGCCGGCCGCGCTGCTGGAGCGGCGCATCCGCGCCTTCCAGCCGGCACCCGGGGCCTCGGCCCTGCTGGAGGGCACGGCCATCAAGCTCTGGCGCGCATCCGTTCTGCCTCACCAGGACCGGCCGCCCGGCACGGTGCTGGCGGCCAGCGCAGACGGCGTGGACGTGGCCACGGGCGAGGGCGTGCTGCGCCTGCACCGGCTGCAAAAAGCCGGCGGCAAGCCGCTGGAGGCGGCCGAGTTCCTGCGCGGTTTTGAGGTGCAACCCGGCCAGCAGTTTGCGCCACGGGACAGCGCATGAGCGAGCTGCGGCGCCTCTGGCGCGACCCGGAATTTCGCGCCGGTGCGCGCGACATGTCCAGTGTGGCGCCCGGTCTGGCCGCCTGGGGCCTGATGACAGGCGTGGCCATGGCCAATTCCGGCATGAGCATGGCCGAGGTGCTGCTGATGGGCGTGTTCGTGTATGCCGGCAGCTCCCAGCTCTCGGCCCTGCCCCTGATCGCTGCCGGCGCGCCCATGTGGGTGGTGCTGGCCACTGCGTTTTGCGTGAACCTGCGCTTTGTGGTCTTCAGTGCCCACATCCGCGGCTATGTGATGCACCTGAGCCTTCCGCAGCGGCTGCTGCGCGGCTATCTGACAGCCGACCTGTCTTATGTGCTGTTCACCAAGCGCCACCCTCAGCCGGCCACCACGCAGGACGGCCGGCAGACGCAACTCGACTACCTGGCCGGTAGCTGTGCCGTGGCCTGGGCGAGCTGGATGGCGCCCAGCCTGCTGGGCATCGCTTTTGCCAAGGCCATTCCCACGAGCTGGGGGCTGGGCTTTGCAGGCATGCTGGCGCTGCTGGGCATCCTCTGCTCGCTGGCCAGCTCGCGTTTGCGCGGCATCGCCGCGGTGGTGGCGGGCAGCGCGGCGGTGGCAGCTTATGCGCTGCCGCTCAAGCTCAACATCTTGGTGGGCATTGCAGCGGCGGTCTGCATCTGCATGCTAATGGACAAGTCTGAGGTGCCTGCACCCGCCGAAGGCCGCCAAGGATGAAAGGACGCCCCTGATGGAAGGCACCGACTGGTGGACTGTGGTGACCATCCTTGCGATGGTGGCCAACACCGTCATCACCCGCTCCTTTTTCTTCATCTCCAGCAAGCCCTGGTCGCTGCCGTCCTGGGCCCAGCGCGGCCTGAACTACGCGCCCATTGCCGCACTGGCCAGCGTGATCATTCCGGAGATGGTGATGAGCCAGGGCCAGCTGATCAGCTCCTGGCAGGACGCTCGGCTGTTTGCCGTGGCCGCTGGCGTGGCCTGGTTCTACTTCAGGCGGGGCGTCTTCGGCACCATCGTGTGCGGCATGGCGGTATACCTGCCGCTGCACATCGGGCTGGGCTGGTAAGCGGGGGCCGTCGGTGCTCAGGCCCGTGAAACCCCGGCCCCTACAATGCCTGCCGCCATGAACTTCATCCGCTTTTCTGATCTGTGCGCCCAGGGCCAGGCCCGAGGCCAACGCGTCTTCATCCGTGCCGACCTGAACGTGCCCCAGGACGACGAGGGCCGCATCACCGAGGACACGCGCATCCGCGCCTCGCTGGCCTGCATCCGCCTGGCGCTGGACGCCGGCGCTGCCGTGATGGTCACCTCCCACCTGGGCCGCCCCACCGAGGGCGAGTTCAGCCCCGAGGACTCCCTGGCCCCGGTCGCCGAGCGCTTGGGCGAGTTGCTGGGCCGCGAGGTGCCACTGATCTCGAACTGGCTCAGTGGCGTGGACGTGCAGCCGGGCCAAGTGGTGCTGCTGGAGAACTGCCGCCTCAACAAGGGCGAGAAGAAGAACAACGAAGCGCTGGCCCGCCAGATGGCCAGCCTGTGCGACATCTTCGTGCACGACGCCTTTGGCACCGCGCACCGCGCCGAAGCCTCGACCTACGGCATCGCGCAGTTCGCCAAGGTGGCCAGTGCCGGCCCGCTGCTGGCCGCCGAGATGGATGCCATCTCACAGGCCCTCTCGGCACCCAAGCGCCCGCTGGTGGCCATCGTGGCCGGCAGCAAGGTCTCGACCAAACTCACCATCCTGCAGAGCCTGGCAAGCAAGGTGGACCAGCTCATCGTGGGCGGCGGCATTGCCAACACCTTCATGCTGGCCGCGGGCCTGCCCATCGGCAAGAGCCTGGCCGAGAAAGACCTGGTGGGCCAGGCGCATGCCGTGATCACGGCCATGAAAGCGCGCGGCGCCGAAGTGCCGATTCCCACCGATGTGGTGGTGGCCAAGACCTTTGCCGCCGACGCACCGGCTACGGTGAAAAAGGCCAGCGAGGTGGCCGAGGACGACCTGATCCTGGACATCGGCCCCGAGACCACCGCCCGCCTGGCCGCCCAGCTCAAGGCCGCGGGCACCATTGTGTGGAACGGCCCTGTGGGCGTGTTCGAGTTCGATGCGTTTTCAAAAGGCACCGAAGGCATCGCCCGCGCCATTGCGGACAGCCCCGCGTTCTCGATTGCGGGCGGGGGCGACACCCTGGCCGCCATCGCCAAGTACGGCATCGAAAAACAGGTGGGCTACATCTCCACCGGCGGCGGCGCTTTCCTGGAAGTGCTGGAAGGCAAGACCCTGCCGGCCTTCGAGATCCTCGCCCAACGCGCGGCAGGCTGAAGGCCGCCCCGCTCAGCCAAAAGCCCCGCGAAGCGGGGCTTTTTCATGGCACTGCCCCCTGTTGCCAGCGCTTGAAAAAGGCGAACCAACGTATAAGCATGCTCAGGGCGCGCTGGGCCCGTCTGTGGCCACCATCAAGGCCCGCGCAGCTCCAAGGAAGCGCTGTAACCGGCCCGTAACGCCACAGCAGACCCCTGTGACAGAATGACTCGACCCTTTGTAAGCATTCACAGAAATTGACAGGAGCCTCATCCATGCCCACCCGCGCCACCAAGATCGTTGCCACCTTGGGACCTGCCAGCAGCGACCCCGCCCTGCTGGAGCAGATGATCCGCGCAGGCGTGAACGTGGTGCGGCTGAACTTCAGCCACGGCAAAGCCGAAGACCATATTCAGCGCGCCCAGCTGGTGCGCGAAGCCGCGCAGCGTGCTGGCCGCGAAGTCGCCATCATGGCCGACCTGCAGGGCCCCAAGATCCGCGTGGGCAAGTTCGCAGAAGGCAAGGTCATGCTGGAGGCTGGCGCCAAGTTCATCCTCGACGCCTCGCGCACGGCGCCGGGTGACCTCAAGGGCGTGGGTCTGGACTACAAGGAATTGCCGCGCGACGTGAAGGCCGGCGATGTGCTCTTGCTCAACGACGGCCTGATCGTGCTCACCGTGGATGCGGTGCGCGGCGAGGAGGTGCACACCACCGTCAAGCTCGGCGGCGAGCTGTCCAACAACAAGGGCATCAACAAGCAAGGCGGCGGCCTCACCGCCCCCGCGCTCACGGCCAAGGACATGGAGGACATCAAGACCGCCATGAGCTTTCAGGCCGACTACGTGGCGGTGAGTTTTCCTAAGAACGCCACCGACATGGAGATGGCCCGCCAGCTGTGCAACGTGGCGGCCACGCCCTTCAAGCACAAGCCGGGGCTGATTGCCAAGATCGAGCGTGCCGAGGCCATCCCGAAGCTCGAGGAAATCCTGCGGGTGAGCGACGGCATCATGGTGGCCCGCGGCGACCTGGCCGTCGAGGTGGGCAACGCGGCGGTGCCGGCGCTGCAGAAACAGATGATCAAGATGGCCCGCGCGGCCGACAAGGTGGTGATCACGGCCACGCAAATGATGGAGAGCATGATCGTCAACCCCGTGCCCACACGCGCCGAGGTGAGCGATGTGGCCAACGCCGTGCTCGATGGCACGGATGCCGTGATGCTCAGCGCCGAGACGGCTGCAGGCCGCTACCCGCTGGAGACGGTGGAGGAAATGGCCAAGATCTGTCTGGAGGCCGAGAAGGCCGGGGTGGGCGAGATCGACAACGACTTCACCGGCAAGACCTTCAGCCGCATCGACCAGTCGATTGCCATGGGCGCGCTGTTCACGGCGCAGCACCTGGGCGCCAAGGCCATCGTGGCCCTCACCGACAGCGGCTCCACCGCCCTGTGGATGAGCCGCCATGACATCCGCATCCCCATCTATGCGCTCACGCCCAAGCTATCCACGCAGCGCCGCATGGTGCTTTACCGGAACGTGCGTCCCATCCTGATGGACACCTCCGCCGACCGCGACACCGCACTGCAACAGGCCGAAGGCCATTTGCTGCGCCGCAAAATCATGCAAAGTGGCGACGTCTACGCCATCACCTGTGGCGAACCCATGGGCACGCCAGGCGGCACCAACATGCTGATGATCTGCCGGGTGGCTTGAACAGCCAAAAAAAACCCGGCCGGACCCAAGGTCCGCCGGGCTGAGGAAGCCACCTGGCCCAAAGGCAGGAGGCGCCCGCTCAGGGAGGTAAAGCGGGATGCGGCTGTCGAAACAAACGCATGCTTATGATTTTAGAAATCAGAGTCAAGGCTGAGCTTGGTGTTATCACCTAGGGGCCAGGGGATGGGAAACCCGGCCAGCTTCGCCGGACCCTTTGGCACAATGATCGGCATGACGCCCTACGCCCCCTTCCCCAGCGGCCGGCCCCGCCGTCTGCGCCGCGACAGCTTCACCCGCAACCTCGTGCGCGAGCACGCCGTGTCTGCGCATGACCTGATCTACCCGGTGTTTGTCACCGACGGCCAGAACCAGCGCCAGGCCGTGGGCTCCATGCCGGGCGTGGAGCGGCTCTCGCTAGACCTGCTGCTGCCGGTGGCCGAGGAATGCCAGCGCCTGGGCATCCCCGTGATGGCGCTGTTCCCGGTGATCGACGCCAGACTCAAGACCCCCGACGGCCGCGAAGCCGCCAACCCCGATGGCCTGGTACCGCGCGTGGTGCGGGCGCTCAAGGAGCGCTGCCCCGAACTGGGCGTGATGACCGACGTGGCGCTGGACCCTTACACCAGCCACGGCCAGGACGGCCTGCTCGACGAGACGGGCTACATCCTCAACGACGAAACCACGGCCATGCTGGTCCGGCAGGCCCTGAACCACGCTGCGGCCGGCGTGGACATCGTCGCGCCCAGCGACATGATGGACGGCCGCATCGGCGCCATCCGCCAAGCGCTCGAAGGCGAGGGCCACATCCACACGCGCATCATGGCCTACAGCGCCAAGTACGCCAGCGCCTTCTACGGCCCCTTCCGCGACGCGGTGGGGTCATCGGGCAACCTGGGCAAGGCCGACAAGAAGGTCTACCAAATGGACCCGGGCAACACCGATGAAGCGCTCAAGGAAGTGGCCATGGACATCGCCGAAGGCGCCGACATGGTGATGGTCAAGCCCGGCATGCCCTACCTGGACGTGGTGCGCCGCGTCAAGGACGAGTTCCGCATTCCCACCTTCGGCTACCAAGTGTCGGGCGAGTACGCCATGCTCAAGGCCGCGGCGCAGAACGGCTGGCTGGACCACGACGCCGTGATGATGGAAAGCCTGCTGGCCTTCAAACGGGCGGGCGCCGACGGCATCCTCACCTACTTTGCATTGGACGTGGCCCGCAGGCTCAAGGGCTGAGCCCGGACCTCATCGGCTCACGCAGCTCGCGCCAAGCCAGATCGGGCCTGGCGCGGCCAAGGCTCAGACCAGGTGCATGCCGAAGAAGGCCAGCGAGCGCTCACGCGCGAGCTTGGCGGCAGCGGCATCGTGAGAGCCGCGCTGGTCGCAGTTAAAGCCGTGGTCCGCGGCATACACATGCACGGCCACGCCGGGCTGCGCTTTCTTGAAGGCCTCCACCGTCTCCAGCGGGATCCAGTGGTCGCGCTCGCCGAAGTGCGCCAGAGTCGGGCAGCGGGGCTGACGGGCCGCCTCGCCTGGCGTGGTGACCCCACCGCCGTAGTAGGCCACGGCCGCGCTCAGGCCGGGCACGGCACAAGCCGAGCGCCAGGTGAGCAGGCCGCCCCAGCAATAGCCCACGATGCCGACCTTGCCGGCGCGCGCGGCGTAGGCCACGGCCGCCTCGATGTCGCGCAACACGCCGGGGGCAGGCAGGGCCTCCACCGCCGTCTTGAGCGCCATGCCCGCGCCCATGTCTTCCGGCGTGTAGCCCAGCTCCACACCGGGCTTGGCCCGGTGGAAGGTAGCGGGCGCGACCGCCAGGTAGCCCTCGGCTGCGTAGCCGTCGGCCACCGAGCGGATGTGCGAGTTCACGCCGAAGATCTCCTGCAGCACCACGACGGCGCCCTTGGGTGTGCCGGCGGGTTCGGCCACGTAGGCCGGGAAGCTGAAACCATCGGAAGCGGTGAGGGTGATGAACTGGCCCATGGGAACTCCTTGAATGAGGTTGGTTGAGAAAGAAAAGCCGCTCAGGCGGCCAGGCGCCGCTCCAGGAAGTCCAGGCGGTCCTGGCCCCAGAAAATTTCACCGTCCACAACGTAGCTGGGCGCACCGAACACACCGATGTCGATGGCCTGGCGGGTGTGAGCCTCGTAGGTCTGCTGCACCTCGGGCCGGCGCGCGGCGTCCTGCCAGGCTGCCGGCAGGCCCTGCTCCTGCAGCAGCTGCGCCAGGGTGTCGGCGCTGGCGATGTCGCGCTCCTGCTCCCACACGGCGCGGAACACCGCGCCGCTCAATTTCAGGGCAGCCTCCGCACCGCCTTCCAATTGGGCCACGATGATGAGCCGGGCCGCCTCATCACCGGCCACTGGAAAGAAGCGCGGCTGCACATTCATCGGCAGACGCAGGTGGTCACGAAAGCGCGCCAGCTCCACCAGGCGGTAGGCCTGGCGCTGAGGTGGCCGCTTGGCCAGGGGCAGCCCGCCCGAGGCGGCAAAGATCTGACCGTAATCGGCCGGCCTCACCTGCACCTGGGCACCGGCGGCGCGGGCCAGCGCGACAAAGCGCTCGTGCCCAAGGTAAGTCCAGGGACTCTGCGGCGTGAAGTAGTAATCAATGTGGCGCATGACCGGTCTCCATAAAGTGTTCTGGTGCGGCCGGGCCGCAGTGTCTGGATTCTTGCAGAAGCCGCCCGCGTCCCGGGGCGGTCGACCTTTGCCACAATCGCCCAGTCGGCAACTGGCCGGCGCCCCAGGCTCGCGCCAACACTGCAGACCATGAGCGACAACGTTTTCGACTACATCATCGTCGGTGCCGGTACCGCCGGCTGCCTGCTGGCCAACCGCCTGAGCGCCGACCGCAGCAAGCGCGTGCTGCTCATCGAAGCCGGTCGCAAGGACGACTACCACTGGATCCACATCCCGGTGGGCTACCTCTACTGCATCGGCAATCCGCGCACCGACTGGCTTTACCAGACCGAGCCGGCCACGGGCCTGAACGGCCGCGTGCTGCGCTACCCGCGCGGCAAAACGCTGGGCGGCAGCTCCAGCATCAACGGCATGATCTACATGCGCGGGCAGGCACGCGACTATGAGCGCTGGGCCGAGGTCACGGGCGAAGACGCCTGGCGCTGGCAAAACGTGCTGGCCGACTTCAAGCGCCACGAAGACCACTACCGCCTGGACGAGGGCGCCCCGCCGGTGAGCGAGGCCTTCCGCGCCCTGCACGGCCACAAGACGCCGCCCACGGCCGAGCAGAAGCGCGTCAATGGCATGCACGGCGGCGAATGGCGCGTGGAAAAGCAGCGCCTGCGCTGGGACATCCTCGACGACTTTGCCCGCGCGGCGCAAGAAGCCGGCATTCCAGCTACCGAGGACTTCAACGGCGGCGACAACGAGGGCGTGAGCTACTTCGAGGTGAACCAGCGCAGCGGCTGGCGCTGGAACACGGCCAAGGCCTTTCTGCGCCCCACCTGCTACGGGCGGCCCAACTTCGAGATGTGGACCAGCGCCCAGGTCAGCCGCCTGCTGCTGGAAGACCAAGCCGACGGCCAGCCGCGCTGCACCGGCGTGCAGGTCTGGACCGGCAGCGAAATGACCCAGGCCCTGGTGGCGGCCGGCGGCGAGGTGATCTTGAGCGCCGGCAGCATCGGCTCGCCGCAGATCCTGCAACTCTCGGGCATCGGCCCGGCCGATCTGCTGGCGCGCCACGGCATCACGGTGCGCCGCGCGCTGCCGGGCGTGGGCGCCAATCTGCAGGACCACCTACAGATCCGCTCGGTCTACAAGATCAAGCCGCCTCAGGGCGGGCAGGCCACGCTCAACACCATCGCGGCCTCACCTTGGGGGCGCCTGAAAATCGGCCTGCAGTACGCGCTCAAGCAAAGCGGCCCCATGAGCATGGCGCCCTCTCAGCTGGGGGCCTTCACACGCTCAAGCCCCGAGCAACCGCACGCGAACATTCAGTACCACGTGCAGCCACTCTCGCTGGACGCCTTCGGCGAGCCCCTGCATGCCTTTGACGCCTTCACCGCCAGCGTGTGCAACCTCAACCCCACGAGCCGCGGCACGGTGGAGATCCGCAGCCCCCGCTTTGAGGACGCGCCGCTGATCGCGCCCAACTACCTCAGCACGCCGGAAGACCAGAAAGTGGCCGCGCAGTCGCTGCGTGTGACGCGCCGCATCGTCAGCCAGGGCGCACTGGCCCGCTGGCAGCCCGAGGAGTTCAAGCCCGGTGCGCAGTACCAGAGCGACGAGGACCTGGCCCGCCTGGCCGGTGACATCGCCACCACCATCTTCCATC
The DNA here is from genome assembly GCA_027486255.1 of Comamonadaceae bacterium. GTDB lineage: Bacteria > Pseudomonadota > Gammaproteobacteria > Burkholderiales > Burkholderiaceae_C > Polaromonas. The sequence goes on along the minus strand of JAIXPL010000031.1, from coordinate 47,641 downwards.
CGGTGGGCACCACGCGCATGGGCCGGGCCGACGACGAGCAGGCCGTGCTCGATGCGCATCTGCGCGTGCGCGGCGTGGCGGGCCTGCGCGTGGTCGACGCCGGGGCCATGCCCTTCATCACCAGCGGCAACACCAACTCGCCCACGCTCATGATGGCCGAGAAGGCGGCGGCCTGGATTCGCTCGGGCGACCAGGGCCTGCCCGGCTGGGGTAAGTCCTAGGCGGCGGGTCTCTAAGGCAGAGCTATATTGCGCTGCATCACAGCTTGTCCTGTACAGGCTGCCGAGGAGCCGAGGAGACACACAAGCACAGGTCTGTCCACAGACCCACGAGTCCACGACAAGTCCACAAACAGGACTTCACAAGAGATTGACCGAGACAGCCCAACAGGCTGAATCCAAAAAAGCGCCGGCAACCCCGGCGCTTTTTGCTTGTGTACCTGCGCGTTCTCAAGCCCTGTGAGCTCGGGCCAGCTCAAGAGCGGGTGAGACAATCGAATAGATGGAACTGTTCCTTGTCGCCTGCGCTTCGCTGCTGGCCGGCTTTGTCGACTCGATCGTGGGCGGCGGCGGCCTGGTGCTGCTGCCAGCCCTCTTTGCCGCCTTCCCGAGCACCCATCCGGCCACACTGCTTGGCGTGAACAAGAGCGCCTCGCTCTGGGGCACGGCGGTGGCCACAGTGCAGTATTCGCGGCGCGTCACCATGGACTGGCGCATGCTGCTGCCGGCAGCGGCACTGAGCCTGGCCGGCTCGCTGGCCGGTGCCTGGCTGGTCACCATGGTGTCGCCCGAATTTCTGCGCAAGGTGCTGCCCGGGGTGCTGCTGGTGGTGCTGATCTACACGCTGGCCAAGAAGGAACTCGGGCGCCACCATGCGCCACGCCTGCAGGGCTGGGCTCAGACCGCCACCGCAGGCGGCATCGGCCTGGCCATGGGCTTTTATGACGGCTTCTTTGGGCCGGGCACCGGCAGCCTGTTGGTGTTTCTCTTCGTGCGCCTGCTGGGCTACGACTTCCTGCACGCCTCGGCCTCGGCCAAGCTGCTCAACAGCTGCAGCAATTTCGCCGCTCTGACCTTGTTCGCCTTCAAGGGCCACATTTGGTGGCACTACGCCCTGGCCCTGGCGCTGGCCAATGTGATCGGGAGCCTGCTGGGCACACGCATGGCCCTCAAGCATGGCGCCGGCTTTGTGCGCTGGGTCTTCATGTTGGTGGTGGGCGTGCTGATCCTCAAAACAGGCTACGACGCCTTCCTGCGCTAACGCGCAAACAGAGCCTGAGGCCGCCGTCAGCGGCGGGATGCCCCGTTGGCTGCTACGGCGGGGCTGGTCGGGCTGGTTAAGGCTGCACCCGCAGAAGCCACATTCATGGGCACCGTGGCGGCACCCAGGGGGGCCACAGGTGCACGCGTGCCTGCAGCGGACTCAGCGCCAGGCACAGGCAAGGGCTTGCCCATGACGTCCAGCGCAGCGGCGACGCGCAGCTTGCCGATGGGGGCCTGGGCCAGGCCCTTTTGCACCGCAGCGATGTCCTCCTCACTGGGGTAGACCCCCTGGAGCAGGTAGTCGAACACGCGGCGCGCAATCGGCGCCGCATGCGCGGCACCAAAGCCGGCGTTCTCCACCACCACGGCCAGGGCCACCTGCGGGTCATCGACCGGCGCGAAAGCCATGTAGAGCGAGTGGTCGCGCTGGTGCTCCTCCATCTTGCCGGCGTTGTACTTGTCTTTCTGGCCGATGGTCACGGCCTGCGCGGTGCCCGTCTTGCCCGCGCTGAGGTAGGACGCCCCGGCAAAAACCCGCGCCGAGGTGCCTTCCTGAGTGACCCCCAGCAGGGCGCGCTTGAGGATGGCGATGTGCTCAGGCCGGTAGCCCAGCTGCACAGGCGCCGGGCGCTCCACCGCAATGAGCTGGCGCGTGAGGCTGTCCTGCGTGGCGACCACCAGGTGCGGCTTGTGCTGCACGCCGCCATTGGCCAGGGTGGCCGTGGCCTGGGCCAGCTGCAGCATGGTGAAGCTGTTGTAACCCTGGCCGATGCCCAGCGAAATGGTCTCGCCGCCGTACCACTTCTGCTGCTCGGGGCGCTTGTAGGTGCGGCGCTTCCACTCCTGGTTGGGCAGCACGCCACGCACCTCGCCAAAGATGTCAATGCCCGTGGCCTGGCCAAAGCCCAGCGGCTTCATGAAATCGTGGATGGCGTCCACGCCCAGTTCATTGGCCAGAGAGTAGTAGTACACATTGCTCGACTTGACGATGCTCAGGTGCATGTCGACAGGGCCCAGCGCATCGCCGTGGCTGCGGAATTGGTGGCCGCCGTAGTTCCACACGCCCGTGTCATTGATCACCTGGCCGGCCTGGCGCTTGCCCAGCTCCAGCGCCGCCATGGCCATGAAGGGCTTGTAGGTCGAGCCAGGTGGGTAGGTGCCGCGCAGAGCCCGGTTGAGCAGCGGCTTGTCAATGGACTCGTTCAGGGCCGCCCAGCTGTCGACGTCGATGCCCTCGACGAACAGGTTCGGATCGAAGGTCGGCTTGCTCACGAAAGCGAGCAATTCACCGGTCTTGGGGTTGATGGCCACCAAGGCGCCACGCCGATCACCAAACAGGGTCTCAACCAGCTTTTGCAGCTTGATGTCGATCGACAGCTTGACGGTGTCGCCCGGGGTGGCGGGGCTGCTGGCCAGGCGCCGCACGGCGCGGCCACCGGCCGAAGTCTCGACCTGCTCCACACCGGTGGTGCCATGCAGCTTCTTTTCGTAGCTCTGCTCGACGCCGAGCTTGCCGATGTAGTCCGTGCCACGGTAATTGCCGCTCTCGTCTTCTTCCTCGATGCGCTCTTTTTCACGCTGGTTGATGCGGCCGATGTAGCCCACCACGTGGCTGGCGAGGTCGCCATAGGGGTAGCTGCGAAACAGCCGCGCCTTGATGTCCACCCCGGGGAAGCGAAAGCGCTGCGCGGCAAAACGGGCCACCTCTTCGTCAGTGAGCTTGGTGCGGATGGGCAGCGACTCAAAGCTCTTGAACTCCTCGCGCAGGCGCTTGAAGCGGCGCTTGTCGCGTGGGCTGATTTCAAGCACCTCGGAGAGGCCCTCGATGGTGGCCTCCAGGTCGGTCACGCGCGAGGGCGTGATCTCCAGCGTGTAGGCCGAGTAATTGGTGGCCAGCACCACGCCGTGGCGGTCAGTGATCAGCCCGCGGTTGGGCACGATGGGCACGATGGCCGTGCGGTTGTTTTCGGCCTGCTCGTCGAAGTGCTCATGCCGGATGACCTGCAGGTAGACCAGGCGCAGGGCCAGCAGGCCAAAGCACAGCAGCACCACCAGGCTGGCCGCCATCACGCGCCCACGAAAGTGCGATAACTCCGCCTCGATGTTGCGCAGGGTGGTCATGGACAGGGGGTCAGAGTGGCCGGTTCTCGTCCGGATCATGCGCCCGGTGCTGGGGCAGCAACAAGAGCACGGTGATCACGGGCCACAGCAGCGCCTGCAGCAAGGGCGCCAGCCAGAAGGACCAGCCGGGAAAGGCGTCGCCGCTGATGAGGCGAATGACCAGGTCCAGCACATGCGCGGCCATCAGCAGGGGCAGCACCTGAAGGGCCTGCGAGCTCACCGGGAACCACAGGATGCGCCGGTGGACCATGATGGCCAGAAAGCTCAGCCCCGTGTAGACCAACGCATGCTGGCCCAGCAGGCCTGCGCGGTGCACATCGACCAGCAACCCGAAGACAAACGCCGCCCCAATGCTGATGCGCAGCGGCTGGTGCACCGTCCAAAACACCAGCACCAAGGCCAGCAGGTCGGGGCGCCAGGGCTGCCGCCCCAGGGGCAGCATGTCCAGCAGCAAGGCGGCGCACAGGCTGAACCAGATGAAGGCCGGGCTGGCCGGCAGCAACAGGGGCTGCCCACTGCGCATGATCATGGCTTGGCCTCCTTGCCACGGGGCGGGCCTTTGGGAGCCGCCTTGGTGGGCGCGGCCTCTTCCTTGGGCGGGCGCGGCGGCAACTGCGAGCTCAGCGGCTGCAGCACCAGCACATGGCGGGCGCCTCCGGGCAGGGCCAGGGGCTTGCAGTAAATGCGGGCAAAAGCGGTCTCGACCCGGCGCTCGATGCGCACCACCTTGGCCACGGGCAGGCCTGGGGGATACACACCGTCCACGCCGCTGGTGGTGAGCAGGTCGCCCTCCTGGACGTCGGCGTTGCTGCCGGTAAAGCGCAGCTCCAGGCCATCGCCGCCGCCGGAGGCATCGCCATAGGCCACGCTGCGCAGGCCGGTGCGCACGTTCAACACGGGGATGGTGAGGTCGCGGTCCACCAACAGGGTGACCTCGCTGACCAGCGGGTGCACGCGCGTGACCTGGCCGAGCACGCCGGCCGCGTCGATCACGGGCGAGCCCAGGGCCAGGCCTGCGAGCTGGCCCTTGTCGATGATGACCTTGCGTGTGTAGGCATCGGCCGCTTCGTAGAGCACCTCGGCGGCAGTGGCCGGTGTGCCCAGCCGCCCGCGCAGCTCGAGCAGCTGACGCAGACGCTGGTTCTCGATGTCCAGCTGCTCGACCTGGCCGCCGCGCAAGAGCTGGCGGGCCAGCTCACGGCGGGAGGTTTCGGCCTCGGACTGGGCCTGGCCGAGGCTGGCGAAATACTGGCCCACCGCCTGGCTGCCGCGCACCGGTTGCAGGGCCAGCCACTGGAAGGGATGCAGAAGTGTGACGACGGCAGAACGCAGGGGCTGGGTGATGCCAAAGCGGGCATCGGCCATCATCAGGAACAGTGCAAAGGCACTGAAGAACAGCAGCTTGGACAGCGCCGACGGCCCTTGCTTGAAGAAAGGCGGGGGTGACCGGTCGAGCGTTCCAAGAGGCATGGATCAGACAAGGCCCTGCGCCGCCGGTCGCGGCGACAAAGCAGCTTACTCCGAGGTGAAAATGGGGCCGAGGCGCTCCATGCGCTCCAGGGCAATGCCACAGCCGCGCACCACGCAGGTCAGCGGGTCTTCGGCCACCAGCACGGGCAGGCCGGTTTCTTCGGCCAGCAGGCGGTCGAGGTCGCGCAGCAGCGCACCGCCACCAGTGAGCATCATGCCGCGGTCGGCGATGTCGGCACCCAACTCGGGGGGGGTCTGCTCCAGCGCGTTCTTCACGGCCGAGACGATGTTGTTCAGCGGGTCGGTCAGGGCTTCCAGGATCTCGTTGCTGGAGATCGTGAAGCTGCGTGGCACGCCCTCGGCGAGGTTGCGGCCCTTGACTTCCATTTCCTTGACTTCCGAGCCGGGGAAGGCCGAGCCGATGTTCTTCTTGATGGCCTCGGCCGTGGGCTCGCCGATCAGCATGCCGTAGTTGCGGCGGATGTAACTGATGATGGCGTCGTCAAAGCGGTCACCACCCACGCGCACACTGCCCTTGTAGACCATGCCACCCAGGGAGATCACACCCACTTCAGTGGTGCCACCACCGATGTCCACCACCATGGAACCGGAGGCCTCGGAGACCGGCAGGCCGGCGCCGATGGCGGCCGCCATGGGTTCTTCAATAAGGTAGACCTCGGAGGCGCCGGCGCCCAGGGCGCTTTCGCGGATGGCGCGGCGCTCCACCTGGGTGGAGCCACAGGGCACGCAGATGATGATGCGCGGGCTCGGCTTGAACATCGAGCGCGGGTGCACCATCTTGATGAACTGCTTGAGCATCTGCTCGGTGACGGTGAAGTCGGCGATCACGCCGTCCTTCATGGGACGAATGGCCTCGATGTTGCCAGGCACCTTGCCCAGCATGGCCTTGGCCTCATGGCCCACGGCCTGGATGCTTTTCTTGCCCTGGGGGCCGCCCTCGTGGCGGATGGCCACCACCGAGGGCTCGTCCAGGACGATGCCCCGGTCGCGCACAAAGATCAGGGTATTGGCCGTGCCCAGGTCGATCGCCAGATCGGTGGAGAAGTACCGGCGGAAAGATTCAAACATGTCAGAAATCCGGAATAGGCGTTGCCAGTCCGACAGGACTGGACCACGAACATTTGCTTTTTTTGTGGCAGCCGCGACCCAGCGGCAAGATGCCTGCACGTCGAGTGCCAACAGCGTGCAGCCAAGCGACACGCCAAAGGCGGGATAATACCGCATCGCTTGTCGAGCAAGGTCAGGCGGGCGGGCTTGCAGCCTGCTCTTTACATACCGTTTCAGCCCCGCCTGATGCGCCAACCCTCAGGGATCAACGCACAAATGGATCGAAATGGACCGAAACAAGCTTATTTGCTCCCCATCACACCGGCTTTGACCATGGCATTGACCTCCCAAGACATCGCCCGCGTGGCACACCTGGCCCGCCTGGAACTGGCGCCCCAGGAGACCCAGCACACCCTGGACCAGATCAACGGCTTCTTCAGGCTGGTGGAGCAGATGGCCGCCGTCGACACCGAAGGCATTGAGCCCCTGGCCCACCCGGCGGCCGTGACGGGGCAGGTCGCTTTGCGCCTGCGGGACGACGTGGCGAGTGAGCCCAACCAGCGAGAGGCCTCGCAGGTGAGTGCCCCGGCCGTCGAGCGCGGTCTTTTCCTCGTGCCCAAGGTGATCGAATGAGCGCGAACGCCCCCCTGCATGAACTCTCGGTGGCCCAACTGGCGGCCAAGCTCGCGGCACGCGAGGTCTCCAGCGTAGAAGTGGCGCAGCACTTTCTGGCCCGCATCCGCTCGGCCAGCGATCTGGGCGCCTTCCTCGCCGTAGACGAAGAGGCTTCGCTCGCCCAGGCCCGTGCGGCCGATGCGCGCCTGGCCGCCGGCGAGCGCACGCCGCTGCTGGGTGTGCCGCTGGCGCACAAGGACGTGTTTGTCACGCGCGACTTTCCCACCACCGCGGGCTCGAAGATGCTCGAGGGCTACCGCAGCCCCTTTGATGCCACCGTGGTGCGCCGCCTGGGCGTGGACCTGGGGGGCGCCGGCATGGTGAACCTGGGCAAGCTCAATTGCGACGAGTTCGCCATGGGCTCGGGCAATGACAACAGCGCCTACGGCCCCGTGAAGAACCCCTGGGACCGCTCGCGCGTGCCTGGCGGCTCCTCGGGCGGCTCGGCCGCCGCCGTGGCCGCCGGCCTCGTGCCCGCCGCCACCGGCACCGACACCGGCGGCTCCATCCGCCAGCCGGCGGCACTCACCGGCATCACGGGCATCAAGCCCACCTACGGGCGCTGCTCGCGCTACGGCATGGTGGCCTACGCCTCCAGCCTGGACCAGGCCGGCCCCATGGCCCGCAGCGCCGAGGACTGCGCCCTGCTGCTTTCGGCCATGGCCGCGGGCGATCCGGACCGCGACTCCACCTCGCTGGACCTGCCCGCACAGGACTACACCGCCGCGCTGACAGCCGAAGGTGCCAAGCCCCTGCAGGGCCTGCGCATCGGCCTGCCACGCCAGTTCTTCAGCGAAGGCTGCAGCCCCGATGTGGTGGCTGCCGTGCGCGTGGCCCTGAGCGAGTATGAAAAGCTAGGCGCCTCGCTGGTCGACGTGGACCTGCCGCTGACCGAGCTGTCCATCCCCACCTACTACGTGATCGCCCCGGCCGAGGCCAGCAGCAACTTGAGCCGCTACGACGGCGTGCGCTACGGCCACCGCGCCAAGAACTTCGGCGATCTCGAGGACATGTACAAAAAGACCCGCACCGAAGGCTTTGGTGCCGAGGTCAAGCGCCGCATCATGATCGGCACCTACGTGCTCTCGCACGGCTACTACGACGCCTACTACCTCAAGGCCCAGAAGATCCGCCGCCTGATTGCCCAAGATTTCCAAAAAGCCTTCACGCAGTGCGACGTGATTGCAGGGCCCGTGGCGCCGACTGTGGCCTGGAAGATCGGCGAGAAAACCGACGACCCGGTGGCCGCCTACCTGGCGGACATCTTCACGCTGTCCACGAGTCTCGCGGGCCTGCCCGGCATGAGCGTGCCCGCTGGCTTTGGCGAAGGCGGTCTGCCCGTGGGCTTGCAGCTCATTGGCAACTACCTCCAGGAAGGGCGCCTGCTGCGGGCGGCGCACCAGTTCCAGCAAGTGACGGACTGGCACCAGCGCCGCCCGGCCCCCTGACACCCGCACCGGAACCCCTTATGGCCCAAGACAAATCGCTGCTGGTGCAAGGCTATGAAGTCGTCATCGGCTTTGAGACGCACACCCAGCTCACCACCCAATCGAAAATCTTCAGCCGCGCGCCTATTGCCTTCGGCGCCGAGCCCAACACCCAGGCCTCGGCCGTGGACTTTGCGCTGCCCGGCGCCCTGCCCGTGATGAACCGCGCCGCCGTCGAGCGCGCCATCGAGTTCGGCCTGGCGGTGAACGCGCACGTGGCCGAGTCCAGTGTGTTCGCGCGCAAGAACTACTTCTACCCCGACCTGCCCAAGGGCTACCAGATCAGCCAGTTCGAAATCCCTGTGGTGCAGGGCGGCGTGGTCGAGTTCTTCATGGGCGACGAGAAAAAATCGGTGCGCCTGGTGCGCGCCCACCTGGAAGAAGACGCCGGCAAGTCGCTGCATGAAGACTTCATTGGCCAATCAGGCATCGACCTCAACCGCGCAGGCACCCCCCTGCTGGAGATCGTCACCGAGCCTGACATGCGCTCCAGCGCCGAGGCCGTGGCCTATGCCCGCGAGCTGCACAAGATCGTCACCTGGATCGGTATCTGCGACGGCAACATGCAAGAAGGCAGCTTCCGCTGCGACGCCAACGTGTCGGTGCGCAAACCGGGCGGCCCGCTGGGTACGCGCCGCGAGATCAAAAACCTCAACAGCTTCAAGTTCATGCAGCAGGCCATCGACTTTGAAGTGCGCTGGCAGATCGAGCAAATTGAAGACGGCCTGCCCATCCAGCAGGCCACGGTGCTGTTCAACCCCGACACGGGCGAGACCCGCGCCATGCGCACCAAGGAAGACTCGGCCGACTACCGCTACTTCCCCGACCCCGACCTGCCAGCCTTGGTGATTGAGCGCGATTGGGTGGCGCGCGTACAAGCGGCCATGCCCGAACTGCCACGCGTGATGGCCGAGCGCTTCGTGCGCGACTACGGCCTGCCGGAATACGACGCCAGCCAGCTCACGCAGAGCAAGGCCATGTCAGCCTACTTCGAGGCCACGGCCCAGGCCTGCGGCCAAGCCAAGCTGGCGGCCAACTGGGTGATGGGCGAGGTCTCGCGGCGCCTGAACGCCAGCGAAGGCAGCTTCGAGGCCGTGCCCGCGAGCGCCGCCAAGCTCGGCCAGCTGATTGCGCGCATCAGCGACGGCACCATCAGCAACGCAGCGGCCAAGCAGGTGCTGGACTCGCTGTGGACCGAAGGCGCAGACGCAGAGGGCGCCGCTGACCCGGCGCGTGTCGATGCCCTCATCGAGGCCAAAGGCCTCAAGCAGATGAACGACTCCGGCGAGCTCGAAAAAATTGTCGACGAGGTGCTGGCCGCAAACCCCAAGAACGTTGAGGAATACAAGGCTGGTAACGCCAAGGCGCTTAATGGCCTGGTCGGCCCCATCATGAAGGCCAGCAAGGGCAAGGCCAACCCGCAGCAGGTCAATGAGCTGCTGAAGAAAAAACTCAGTTAACCCCAGGAGACCCCATGTCCATCACCCTGCACTCCGCATCCGTCCCCGTCTTCACCCATTTCCTGGGCAACCTGCGCCACATCCTCACCAAAGCTCAGGCCGACGTGGCCGCGCGTGGCTATGACGAGCAGGCCCTGGTGCAGTACCGCCTGGCGCCGGACATGCTGCCCTTCAAAACGCAGATCTGCATTGCCTGCGACGCAGCCAAGCTGTGGGCTGGGCGCATCGGCGGGCTGGACGCGCCCAAGTACGAGAACACGGAAAGCACACTGGCCGAGCTGGTGGCGCGCATCGACAACACCTTGGCCTGGCTCAAGACCGTGCCGGCCTCGGCCATCGACGGCCAGGAAGCCAAGGAAGTCACCTTCCCCGTGGGCAAGACCGGCTCGCGCACCATGGCGGGCGAGGCCTATCTGACGCAGTGGGCGCTGCCCAATATGTACTTCCACATCACGACGGCCTACGCCATCCTGCGCCACAACGGCGTGGTGATCGGCAAGGGCGACTTTCTCACCGGCGCCTCAGCCTGAGCCTGTAGGCGGGGAGGGCCAGACGGCCACCGCTTGGCAGCGGCCGTCTGCTTGGCGTGCCCTCTGTCAGGCCGTGCGCACGGTGGCGATGGCCGCCTTCACCTTTTCAGGGGTGATCGGGATGCTGCGCAGACGCGCCCCGGTGGCGTCATAGATGGCGTTGGCAATCGCCGCCGGAATGGCCGTGGGTGTGGGTTCACCCGCACCCCAGGCCACTTCACCGGGACGGTTGATCATGTCCACCTCCACTTTCGGTGCGTCCGGGAAGCGCAGGATCGGGTAGCTGACCCAGTCCACACTCGTGACCTTGTTGCGGTCCCAGTTCACCTCTTCCATCAGCGTGCGGCTGACGGTCTGGATGACACCGCCTTCGATCTGGTTGGCCAGGCCGTCCGGGTTGACGATCTGCCCGCAGTCATGGCTCACGCACACGCGGGTGACCAGCACCTTGCCGGTTTGGCGATTGACTTCCACCTCTGCAATCGCCGCCACATAAGTGGTGGCGTTGTTGTAGCGGACGTAGGAGATGCCCCGGCCCTTGCTGACGGTGCCTTTGCCGGCGTCGGGGCTGAGCCCGGCGCGGCTTTGCCAGTTGGCCAGCTTCATGGCGCCGCGCATCACCGCCACGGCGCGCGGGTCGCTCATGTGCTGCAGGCGGAACTCGGCCGGATCGACCTTGGCTTCAGCGGCCAGTTCGTCCATGAAGGACTCGTTGGCAAAGCTGTTCTCGATACGACCAGGGCTGCGCAGGTGGGCCGAGCGGAAGAAGGCCTGTGCCACGTGGCGGGTGTTGACCCGGATGTTCGGCAGCTGGTAGGGCGCTGCCGAGTTCTGGAACAAAAAGCCCACCCAGTTGCCGGGCTTGGGCTGACCGATGTCGGTGGCCGCCAGCAGCGGGAAGTCCAGCGGCTTGAAGGCCGCGATGTGGTTCAGCGCAATGTGGAAGTCAGCCGACCAGGCCACCAACTTGCCGTTGGCGTCGAAACCGGCTTCCATGTCGATGGCGCGCGGTGGGCTCTTGGGCGCACGGGCGGTTTCGTCAGCGCGCATCCACTGCACGCGCACGGGCTTGCCGATCATCACCGAGATGAGCGCGGCGTCGGCCGAGGCGTCTTCGTGGCCGTTGCGGCCGTAGCAACCGGAGCCGTCGAGGTAGACCACGCGAATGTCCTCGGCTTTCACACCCGTCACGCCCGCCAGCTCGGTCTGCATGGAGTGGGTGGCCTGCGAGGCTGACCACACCACGAGCTTGCCGCCCTGGTAGTCGGCCACCGAGCAGGAGGGGCCGAGCGACGCGTGCGTTTGCACGGCGAACTCGTAGCTGGCCTTGATCTTGCGCGGCGCTGCGGCGATGGCGGCCGGCGCGTCGCCCACCTTTTGGGTGGACTCTTCCTTGGCAATCGGCTGCTTGCGCCAGTAGTCGAACACGCTGGCTTGGTCAGGCAGGCCCGTACCTTTGGACCATTGCACCTTGAGCGCGCGCGCAGCCTTGACTGCACCCCACTCGGTGCGCGAGACCACCGCCAGGAAGTTGTCCTTGCGCACGGTGCGCACAAAGCCGCTGACCTTGCGGGCCGCGCTGTCGTCCACCGAGACGATGGTGGCGCCCAGGTCATCAGACCGCACCACCCGGGCATGCAACATGCCGGGCATGCGGAAATCATGCGCGTAGATGAATTCACCCGAGACTTTTTCAGGGATGTCCACGCGGGGCACCGAGGTGCCCACCACTTTGTATTCGGCAGCGGGCTTGAGCGCCGCCTTGGGATCGACCTTCAGGTCGAAGGCGCCGCCTTGCATCAGCTGGCTGTACGAGACCGATTTGCTGGGGTCTGCCTTGACGCGCACCACGCCGCCGGAGACCGCCAGATCGGCCGCCGGCACGCCCAGTCGCTGAGCGGCACGTGCCACCAACGCAGCGCGCGCCGTGGCGCAAGCGCGGCGCAACTCGCCGCCGCCCTGGGCGATGGTGATGTTGGCGCCCGTGAGCCACTGGTCAGGGGTGGTGGCGGTGTCGCCCATCACCATGGTGATGGAGTTGAAGGGCACATCGAGTTCTTCGGCGGCAATTTGAGCCAGTGCGGTCTTGGTGCCGGTGCCCAGGTCGACCTTGCCCACGTAAACCGTGACTTTGCCGTCGGCGTGCATGACCAAGAAGGAATCGACCACGTCCTTGGCCACCGACTTGGCGGGGGACAAGAGGGGCGCAGCGGTCTTGGCCAGGGTGGCATCGGCACTGAAACCGACCACCAGGGCAGCGGCGCCGGCTTGGAGGAGCTTGCGGCGGGAGAGAAAGTTGTCGGGAGCATTCATGATGTTATTCCCTTCAGATGGTGGTCGCTGCACGCTTGACGGCGTTACAGATGCGTTGATGGGTACCGCAGCGGCACAGGTTGCCAGCCAGAGCTTCCTTGATCTGCGCCTCGCTGGGCTTGGGGTTCTTCTTGAGCAGCGCTGCCGAGGTCATGATCATGCCGCTGCAGCAGTAGCCGCACTGCACAGCCTGTTCGTCGATGAAGGCCTGCTGCAACTTGCTCGGTATCGTGGAGCTGCCCAGGCCCTCGAGCGTGGTGACGCTCTTGCCAGCCAGGCTGCTCACGGGCAGCAGGCATGAGCGCGTGGCCTCACCGTTCACATGGACGGTGCAGGCACCGCACTGGCCCATGCCGCAACCAAACTTGGGGCCATTGAGCTCCAGGTTGTCGCGCAGCACATACAGCAGCGGCGTGTCGGCATCGGCGTCGACGCTGCGCCGCTTTCCGTTGACATTCAGGGTGTACTTCGGCATGTCTTGTCTCCTTATGGGTGCTGGGTGGTTGTAAGGTGCGGACGATTCAGTTTAGTCGGCAGTGATGCCGGCCGCCTTGATCGTCTTGGCCCAATACTCGGTCTCGCGCTTGACCAGGGCGTCCAGGGCCTCCGGTGGCAGATAGCGCAGTTCGACGCCGGCGGTCGCCGCACGGGTCTTGGTGTCTGGTTGCTCGAGGGACTGCTTGATGCTGGCAGTCAGTTTGGTGATCACGTCAGCAGGCGTGCCCGCCGGCGCGAAGATGCCCACCCAGGCTTCCAACTCAAAGCCCTTGAGGCCGGCCTCGGTGGTGGTGGGTACGTTGGGCAGGCCCGGATGGCGGGTTTTTCCCGTGACGGCAAAGGCCTTGAGCTTGCCACTGAGCACGTGCTGCATCACAGACGGCGGCGTGGTCATGAACACCTGCACCTGGCCGCTGAGCACGTCTTGAATGGCCGGGCCCGAGCCACGATAAGGAATGTGGACCATGCTGGTGCCGGTCTGGCTTTTGAACATCTCGGTGCCGATGTGCGAGAGCGATCCATTACCTTGCGAAGCATAGCTCAAGCGGCCGGGGTTCTTCTTCACATAATCGATGAATTCAGCCAGCGTGTTGGCTGGCACCGAAGGATGCGCGGCAATCACATTGGTCGCCGCGGTGATCAGGGCCACGGGTGCGAGCTCCTTCTGGCTCCAGGGCAGCCTGGGCGACAGGGAGGGATTACCCACGTGGTACGCGGAGTAAGAGGTCAGCAGGGTATAGCCGTCAGCGGGTGAGCGCGCCACATGACCGTAGGCCACGTTGCCACTGCCGCCGGCGCGGTTGTCAATGACGACCGTGGCATTGAGGATTCTGGCCAGCGGGTCAGCCAACAGACGCGCCGAGGTGTCGACCACGCCACCGGGCGGGTTGGGCACGATCAAGGTGATGGGTTTGTTGGGAAAGGCCTGGGCCAGGGCCAGGGTGCCGCAGGCGGCCGTGGCGGCGGCCAGCAGGGCGCTTCGCAGGAAGGGGCGTCGGGTCATGAAAATCTCCAGGGGTAAATTAGCGGGTCAGAAACGGCCTGACAGCAGGGTGCCGGCGTCAGGCACGCGCCTTTCCAGGCCCAGGTGCTTTAGCAGCGACCAGGTGGTGCACACGGCGCTTGAGACCACGGGCAGGCCGCTGGCCTGCTCAATCAGGGGCACGGCGGCCAGCGAGGGCATCTGCACGCAGGCCGACGCGACGATGGCGTCGACGCCGCTCAGGTTCAGCTGCTTCCACAATTCGGCCGGTGCACGCGGGTCGCGGGCCCCCACGGCCAAGTTATCGTGAATCTCCAGGGACAGGCTGTCGACCACCTCGATGCCCTCGTGCTGGATGTAGTCGATCACCATCCGGGTCAGGGGCTTCATGTAGGGCGCGATGATCGCTACGCGCTTGGCCCCGAGCGCCTGCAGACCCTCGACCAGCGCACCGGCGCTGGTGGTCACGGGCGCCGCGGCCGCATTGCCGGCAGCCACCTGCGCCAGGCGCTGTTGCGATTCGCGGTGATAGCCCAGGCCCATGCTCATGATGGCCACCAGGCAGGCGTAGCCCATGACGTCCATGCGGGCGTCTGAGAGCTCCAGGGCGCAGCGGTCGGAGTCGCGGTCCATGGCGGCCAGCTGCTCTTTGGTGACTTCCTTCATGCGCATGCGGCTGGAGTGAAAAGTAAAGCGCTCAGGCAGAATCTGTTCGCGGGCGCGCAGCATGGCCGGGATCTCAGTCTCCATCGTGGTGTTGGAGCTGGGGACGATGAGTCCGACGCGGTAGGAACGGGTCATGGAGTCAGGGATTCCGAGGTCAGTGCAAAAAAGAAGGGGCGAAAGGTTCAGGCCCTCAGGCCCGCTGGAGTTGTTGCTGCAGTTCGGTGACGGCGGCGGGCACCGGATGCAGATCGCAACTGCGGCCGGCCTTGGCCACCTGGCCGGGCACCGCGTGGCCCACGATGTCCGGCAAGGCGCGGGCGACCTGCAAGAGGCGGGGCAGGTCGACGCCCGTCTCCAGGCCCATGGCCTCGAGCATGTGCAGAGCGTCCTCGCTGCAGATGTTGCCGCTGGCGCCCGGGGCGTAGGGGCAGCCGCCCAGACCGCCGAGCGAGCCGTCAAAGCGGGTGATGCCGGCCTGCACGGCCGCCAGCACGTTGGCCAGGCCCATGCCGCGGGTGTTGTGAAAGTGCAGGGTCAGCTGCAGGTGGTCCAGCTTCTGGCGCAAGGCCTCGCACAGCCGCGCCACCTGGGCGGGGTCGGCCATGCCGGTGGTGTCGCAGATCGTCAGGCCGCGCACCCCCAGGTCGGCAAAGCGCTGGGCCCAGTCCAGCACCTGCGCGGGCGCCACCTCGCCCTCCATGGGGCAGCCGAAGCTGGTGGAGAGCGACACATTGATGGGGGTGCGGCCATCGACCGCACGGATCACCTCCGACAGGGCTTCCAAGCTCTTGGCCCGGGGCATGCGCAGATTGGCCAGGTTGTGCGTCTCGGAGACCGACATCACCAGGTTCAGTTCGTCGGCGCGCGACTCCAGCGCGCGCTCGGCGCCGCGAAGGTTGGGCACGAGCACCGTGTACTCCACGCCAGGCACGCGGCGGATGCGGCCCATCACCTCTTCGGCATCACGCGTTTGCGGGATCGCCTTGGGCGAGACGAAGGAGGTCACCTCGATCTTGGCGTAACCGCAGTCCGACAAGGCATCGACCAAGGCGACCTTGGCGTCGGTGGCGATGAACTGCGGCTCGATCTGAAAGCCGTCACGGGTGACGACTTCATTGAACTGGATGCGCTGTGTCATGACTGGCTTTCTGCGACGATACCGCCCGCCTTCAATTGCGCGATCTGCTCTTGGGTGAGGCCGATCTGGCGCAGCACCTCTAGCGTGTCCTGACCCACGCGGGGCGCATTGCGGTGGTGAATGCCAGGCGTGCGCGAGAGCTTGGGCACGATACCCGGCACAGTGAGCGTCTCGCCGTCGTCCAGCGTGACCTGCTGCAGCATGTCGCGCGCCGCGTAATGTGGGTCGGCCGCGATGTCGGCCACGGTGTAGATTCGGCCGGCGGGCACACTGGCGCCCTCGAGCGCAGCCAGCACCTCATCGACGGTGTGCCGGCGCGTCCATTGCCCGATCGCGGAGTCGAGTTCGCTCACGCGCTGTACACGCCCGGCGTTGTCCGCCAGGGTCGGATCGTCGCGCAGGTCATCTCGGCCGATGATGGTCATGAGCCGCTTGAAGATGCTGTCGCCGTTGCCGGCGATCAGGGCGTAGCCGCCGTCGGCGCACATATAGGCATTGCTCGGCGCAATACCCGGCAGCGCACTGCCAGCGGGCCCGCGCACGGCACCGAAGGCGCTGTATTCGGGCAACAGACTTTCCATGCAGTTGAACACCGCCTCGTAGAGGGCGACATCGATCACCTGCCCCTTGCCCGAGCTGTGACGCTCTTGCAAGGCCATCAGGATGCCGATGACCCCGTGCAGCGCAGCCAGCGTGTCACCGATGCTCACACCCACGCGCACGGGCACGCGGCCCGGCTCGGCGGTGAGGTGGCGCAGGCCGCTCATGGCCTCGCCGACCACACCAAAGCCGGGGCGGTCGCGGTAGGGCCCGGTCTGCCCGTAGCCGCTGACGCGCAGCACGATCAGGCGCGGATTGTCCTCCAGCAGTGAGTCGGGCGACAGGCCCCAGCCCTCAAGCGCGCCAGGACGGAAATTTTCGATCAGCACGTCGACCTCGCCGGCGAGCTGGCGCACGATGGCTTGCCCCTCAGGCTGGCGCAGGTCCACGGCCACGGAGCGTTTGTTGCGCGACTGCACCTGCCACCACACGGAGGTGCCGTTTTTCAGCAGGCGCCAGTTGCGCAAGGGGTCACCCGCGCCAGGCGGCTCGATCTTGATGACGTCGGCGCCAAAGTCGGCCAAGGTCTTGGCCGCGAAGGGGCCCGCAATCAGCTGCCCGAGTTCGAGCACCTTGAGCCCGGTCAGCGCGCCGGCAGTAGGCAAGGAAGTCATGGGGCCGCAGTGTGCAAGCCCTGCCCTGCTTGGTCTATTGCTCTTTCAAGCGGCGAGCTTTCGTATTTTGCGTAGGCTCGTCAGGGCTTGGCGACGGAGCCACCAGGAAGGCCAGCAGCGCTTGCACCATGGGGTCCTGGGGGCCGCTGCGGGTGGCCGCCAGCAGGCTGCGTGAGGCCCAGGCATCGGCCAGCGGGCGCCAGCGCAGGTCCATGGAGCGCACGATGGGCAGCACCGCGTTCTTAGGCAACACGGCGATGCCCAGCCCGGAGGCCACCAGGTGGCAGACGGCGTCGAAGCTGCGCACCTGCATGCGAATGCGCAGCGGCTTGCCGGCGGCCAGGGCGGTTTGCTGCTGCCGCAGCAGCAATGCCGCGCCGTCGCTCAGGGTGATCCAGTCCTCGTCCAGGGCGTCGCTGAAGGCCAACGGCCGACGGCCCACCAGCCGGTGGCGCGCCGGCAGCACCAGCACCAGTTCGTCGTGCCGGAACAACTGGCAGTCCAGCCCGCGCGTGTCCCCGCCTTCGGCAAATACACCGATGTCCGCGCGGCCCTCGTTCAGGGCGGTGACCACACCGCTGGAGAGTTGCTCCTCCAGGTCGACGCGCACCTGCTGCTGCTCGCTCGCATAGCGCGCCAGCAGAGGCGGCAGAAACTGGTTGATGGCGGCGGTGTTGGCGCACACGCGGATGTGACGGGCCACGCCCTGGCGCAGGTCGCTGAGTTCACCGGCCATCTGCTCGAGGTTTTGCAGCAGGGTCAGGCCACAGCGGACAAACACATGGCCGGCCGCCGTGGGACGCACACCGCGGCCGTGGCGTTCAAACAAGGGATCACCCAGCGCCTTTTCAAGTTCGCGCAGACGGCGGCTGGCGGCCGCCAGCGCCAGGTGCGACTGCAGGGCCGCAGCGCTGAGGCTGCCCAAGCGCGCGCAGTCGACCGCCAGGCGGATCGAGACCAGGTCAAAGCGGGCGAGGTTGTAGGGTGCAGCCATGGCTCGGGGCACTGTATCGCAAGCGCCGCCTGGGCCCGAGCGATGAACAGCGACTGCGCGCGGCTCAGCGCACGCCGTAGCGGTCGCGGTAGGCCTGCACGCGGGCCAGGTGCTCGCCCATGTCGTGGCCGGGGCGGGCAGCCAGGTAGTCCAGCAGGTCCGAGAGTTCCGCGATGGCGCAGACCTGCAGGCCCAGGGTGTCCCGCACATATTGCACGGCGCTGTGCGGCACATCGCGCGTAGAGCCGTCAGCTTGCTTTTCGGTGGCCATTTCCTGGCGGTCCAGGGCAATCGCCACGGCGTGCGGCGTGGCGCCGGCAGCCTCAATGAGGGCAATCGATTCACGCGCGGCGGTGCCCGCGCTCATCACGTCGTCGACGATCAGCACCCGACCCTGGAGCGGCGCGCCCACCAGGTGGCCGCCCTCGCCGTGGTCCTTGGCCTCCTTGCGGTTGTAGGCAAAAGGCACGGTCTTGCCCAGGCGCGCCAGCTCAATGGTCACGGCCGCGCCCAGGGGGATGCCCTTGTAGGCCGGGCCAAAGACCATGTCGAACTCGATGCCGCTTTTGACCAAGCGCTGGGCATAAAAGCTGGCCAGCCGGCCCAGCTTGGCGCCGTCATCGAACAAACCGGCGTTAAAGAAGTAGGGGCTCAGACGACCGGCCTTGGTCTTGAACTCGCCGAACTTGAGCACCCCGCAATCGAGCGAAAATTGCACAAACTCCTGAGCCAGCGCATCCCGCGCCGCCGTCGCAATCGTCATGGGGCATTCCTTGTTTCAACTCACCAGCCTGAACCTCAATGGCATCCGCTCGGCCACCAGCAAAGGGCTCGAAGCCTGGCTGGAAAAGACGCGGCCGGATTGTATGTGCGTGCAGGAGGTCAAGGCCCAGCAGGCCGACGTGGCCGGCAAGTTCGAGGTGCTGGCGGGCTTGAAGGGGCACTTTCACTTTGCCGAGAAAAAGGGCTACTCGGGCGTGGGTATCTACACACGTCACGAGCCCACGGACGTGGTGGTGGGTTTTGGCTCGCACGAGTTCGACGCCGAAGGACGCTACGTGGAATTGCGCTTTGACTCAGCCCGGCGCAAGCACGCCCCCCGGCTCTCGATCATCAGCTGCTACTTTCCCAGCGGCTCTTCCGGGCCAGAGCGACAAGAGGCCAAGTTCCGCTTTCTGGCCGAGTTCTACCCCTACCTGCTCAGTCTGAAGGCAGAACGCGAGTTCATCCTGTGCGGTGACATCAACATCGCCCACCAGGAGATGGACCTGAAAAACTGGAAGGGCAACAAAAAGAACTCGGGCTTCCTGCCTGAGGAGCGCGCCTGGATGAGCGCGCTGCTGCGCCACGATGCCCAGGTGGCGAACGAGGCGGCGCGTGAACTCAACGCCGGTGCCCAGGAGCCCAGCACCGCCTTGGGCGGCGGCCTGGTCGACGTGTACCGGCGCCTCCAGCCCAGCACCACCGATGACTGCTACACCTGGTGGAGCAACCGTGGTCAGGCCTATACCAAGAACGTGGGCTGGCGCCTGGACTACCACCTGGCCACGCCGCAGCTGGCGGCCCTGGCCCGCAGCGAACACATCTACAAGGCCGAGCGCTTCTCGGACCACGCACCGATCACGGTGGATTACGAGCTCGAACTCTGAGGCAGCTGGTGGCCGATTGAGCCAGTGGCCAGCCTGCCCATGAAAAAAGCCGCCAGTGCGGGTGGCACCGGCGGCTTGTTCGCAAGCAGCTCAGCGGATCAAGCCAGCGCTTTTTTCACGCGTTCAGGCGACATGGGCAGCTCACGCAGGCGTTTGCCGGTGAGTTGCGCCACGGCGTTGGCAATGGCCGGAGCCACGGGCCCCACGCCGGCCTCACCCATACCGGTGGGCGGTGCGTTGGACTTCACGATTCGGGTGTGGACCTCAGGCATATCGGCCATGCGCAGCACCGGATAGTCATTGAAGTTGCTCTGCTGCACCGCGCCGGCTTTGATGGTCAGCTCTTCGAGCAAGGCCACCGACAGGCCATAGACCGCGCCACCTTCGAGCTGGCCGAGCACGCTCTCGGGCTGGATCACCAGGCCGGCATCGACCGAGGTCCAGTAGTTATGCACCTTGATCTTGCCGCTCTTGCGGTCCACCGACACCTCGGCCACGCCGGCAGCCAAGGTGCCGTGGTAGTCGGCCATGGCGATACCCAGGGCACGGCCACGGCGCTTGCGCTTCCAGTCCGACATCTCGGCCACGGCCTCGAGCACGGCGCGGGCGCGGGCATCATCCTGCGTCAGCTCCAGGCGCATGGCCAGCGGATCCATCTTGCGGGCCTGCGCGATTTCGTCCAGGAAGCTTTCAATGGCGAACTTGTTGTAACCCGCACCAATGCCGCGGAACGCATGCACGCGCATGCCACGCATTTCACGCACACCCTCGGACTGCCAGTTCGGGATGCTGTAGTGCGGCATGTCCGAGCCTTGCCAGCCGATGTAGTCCTTGCCGCCGGTGGCGGCAAAGCGCGGGGGAGCAGCCACGGCATCCACGTTCTCGGCCACGATGCGGTGCTTCCATCCCACCAGCTTGCCATTGGCGTCCAGGCCGGCACGCATGATGTGGTGGGTCATGGGCCGTGGGCGCGCAGCCACCATATCGTCCTCGCGGGTGAGGATGAGCTTGACGGTGCGCTTGCTGGCGTTGGCAATGGCCACGGTCTGCGCCACGATGTCCGGCGTGATGCGGCGGCCATAGCCACCGCCGAGCAGCACCTGGTGCAGACGGATCTTGTCCGGCGTGGTCTTGAGCACATTGGAGGCGGCCATGGCAACCAGCACGGGGGCTTGCGTGCCCACCCAGATCTCGGCCGACTGGCCGTCGGCGGCCACGCGGGCCACGCAGTTCATGGGCTCCATCTGCGCGTGGTAGGTGTGCTCCGACCAGAAGGTGGCCTCAATCACCCGCGCGGCCGAGGCCAGGGCCTGATCGGCCTCGCCCTTTTTGTAGGCGGTCATGGGCTTGGCTTCGGCCGATCGGCCGTTGCGGGCGTACTCTTCCTTGGCCTTGTCCGAATCGAAGTTGACCGCGTTGTGGCGGGTCTCAGAAGTGTTCCAGGTGACCTTGGCCTTGAGCACATTGCGCGCAATGCGCGTGGCCTCGACCGTGTTGGCCAGCACCGCCACACCAAAGGGCATGGGCATGACCTGGATCACACCGGGCACCGCCATGGCCTCGGCGGTGTTGACGAAGTCCGGGCGGGCGCCGTCCATGGGCGACTCCAGCACCGTGGCGTAGACCATGTCGGGCACGCGCACGTCAATGCCGAACTGCGCCTGGCCGGTCACCTTGGACTTGACATCCGTGCGGACGATGTCAGCACGGCCGATCAGCTTGAACTGCTCAGGCTTCTTGAGGTCGGCGGGGGTGATCTTCGGAAGCTCGGCCGGCACGGTGGCGAAGGCGGCGATCTCGCCATAGCGCAGACGGCGGCCGGTGCCTGCATGGATCACCACGCCCGAATCGGTGGAGAGCTCGGCCACAGGCACACCCCAGCGCGCGGCAGCTGCATCAAGCAGCACGCGGCGGGCCTGGGCACCGGCCATGCGCAGCGGCATGAAGTAGCCAGGGATGGCAATGCTGGCCAGCGAAGCCTGGCCGCCGTTGAGCAGCGGATGCGGGTTGCCATAGACGCGCGGGTTGGGCGGGGCGTATTCGACGCGGACCTTGGACCAATCGGCGTCCAGTTCCTCGGCCAGGATCAAGGGCAGCGCCGTCAGGGTGCCTTGGCCCATTTCGCCGGTGGGGGTCATCACCACCACCGAGTCGTCGGTGCCGATGGTGACCCAGACGTTGGCCTTCAGGCCCGCATCGCCGGCCTGGGCGCTGGCGTCGGACGTGGCTGCGGCCAGGCCTGCGCCCAGCGCGACGGAAAAGCTCAGCCCGCCGGTGGCGGCCAGGAAACCGCGGCGGCTCAGGCCGCCGGCCAGGAGCTGGGAGTCGGTGCGTGCATTCATGTTCAGGCCTCCTTGGCGGCGCGTTGGACGGCCTTGACGATGCGCTGGTAGGTGCCGCAGCGGCAGATGTTGCCGTTCATGTGCTGCACGATCTGCTCGCGGGTGGGTTTTTTGTTCTTGGCCAGCAGCGTGGCGGCCTGCATGATCTGGCCCGACTGGCAGTAGCCGCACTGCGGCACCTGCTCAGCGATCCAGGCTTTTTGCAGCTTGTGGCTGCCATCGGGCGACAGGCCCTCGATGGTGGTGATCGCCTTGCCGGCCACGGCCGAGACGGGCGTCACGCAGGAGCGGGTGGCTTCGCCATTGACATGCACCGTGCAGGCGCCGCATTGGGCGACGCCGCAGCCAAACTTGGTGCCAGTGAGCTTGAGGTGCTCGCGCAGCAGCCAAACCAAGGGCGTGGACGGATCCACGTCCACCTTGGTGGGTGCTCCGTTGATTGTGAGGGAGAGGTTGCTCATGAGCAGGGTCTTTCTGTGTGGTCGGATCAGCGGCACGTGGGCTTGCGCCACGACAAGGCTCCGCTGTCACGCCGGAGGATGCTAACTGAAGCACCCAGGGTTCAGCGTGCCACCCGCCTGGGGTTTTCACTGAAAAACCGGTCCTGGCACTCGAAAGCTCAGACCAGGCCCGCTACCAGCCCCAGTTGCTCAGCTTCTTCGGCCAGGAGGTACCAGTCCGCCTTGGCGACCTGGGTCTTGAGCTGCTCATAGTCCAGGCGCGTGCCCTGCACGAGCTCCGTGAAAGTCTGGCGCTCGAGCTTGTGCGCCACCTCCAGTTCGGCCAGGAAGTCGTGCGCCGTGGCGGCGCACACGCGCAACGCGCCTGAAAAACGAATCTCTTTTTCAATCTGCCACTCGTGGATCAGCAGCACCGCATCGCGGCTGAGGTGGCGGTGCGCCACCGGAAAGGCGGCCATGATCATGACACCTGCCGAATACACCATGGCCTTGCCCACGAAGTGCAGGTCCATGCCGCCGACCTCGCGGCACAGGCGGATCTCCTCGGCAATGCGCCGGGCCACGTCGGCGTCACCGCCGATGGTGGAGAGCTCGAACACCAGCGCCTGGCTGCAGCCGCGCAAAGGCTTGAGTTGCTCGAGGAAGCGCCCGAGAAAGGCATCGTCGACAGCGCCATAGAGGCGGATGGCGGGCTCCTGGGCCAGGACTTGCGCCAATACCTTGTTGTTCTTTTTGACCACAGCCGTCCTTGTCTTGGAAGCCCCATGTCGCGCCTGGCTGGCGCTGGCAGGGCACCCGTTTTTTGTCAATCAAGCTTAGGGCCGAGCAAAGGGCAGGCCACCTCGTGCAGGTCGAAAAAAGACGTAGGACGGCTTCAACAGCCGACCTGTGGCCACGCTGGCGGCGAGCCTTGTGCCGCCCGGCCGCAGGCCACCGTCCTACAGCAAGGCTTATGCATGACCCACACGCCCCGGACCTGCGGCGACCAAGAGTGACTGGGTGGCAGGTCCTAAGGGTAGGTCCTCAGGGGCAGGTCACTTCGGAACCAGGGAAGAGGGCGGCAGCGTCCGTCCAGCACCCGGGAACCGTCAACGAGGTGTACGAATGAGCTCATTGCTGAGCTCATCAGTGCGCATTTCTCATCGTCACAGGAGATTTGGAAATGGCTTCAATCAACCAGGGCAAGGATCAGGGCAATCAAGCCAGCAAGGGCCAAGGCGGTAAAGACCAGGGCGCTCCAGCCAGTAAGGACCAGGCTGGGGTCGCTAACCGGGGCCAGGCCTCGATGGAGCAGGACAAGCAGCGCGAGATGGCCAGCAAGGCAGGCAAAGCCAGCGTGGACAGTGGGCTTGCCCACGAGCCCACCCCCGAGGAAGCCCGTGAGGCCGCCCGCAAGGGCGTCCAGACCGCAGGAGTCAGCCAGCAGGGCAGTCCGCAGAGCGGCAAGAGCTGAAGGACGCCGTCCTGAACGGCCTACCCACCTGAGGGTGAGCTGGGCTTGAGGAAAAGCGGGGCGGATCTCTGAGAACCACCCCGCTTTTTTAATGTCTTCTGCAGACCGCGATCGAGCGGAGGATTTTGTTCAGAACTGGTTCAGGGAGCGCCTTTTGGGCGGCGTGTAGGGCTTGAGCTTGACGGCCTTGTCCGTGTGGTTCTGGCTGCCCGGCGGAAAAGGCCAGCACAGGGGTGCCGCGCTCCCCGGGGGCCTGTGCGGCGTGCGTGCCGCAGGCCTGTGTTCAGCGTGTCCAGCCCCCTCGTCGTTCAGCTTCGCTCTCACCGTCTCCTCCTGAGCATGTCGATGTCCTCCCGAGGCATGAGCCTGTAGGCGGTCAGCCCTGCGCGCAGTCAGTTGGCCGTTGGGCTAGAGCCTGGCACTGCTGCCTGCCTGGTGGGCCTGGATCGGCCCCGCCGCGCCCAGGTGGTTGCACACCTCGTCCACCTCGGGGCCGACGGCAGCCACGGCCTGGCGAAGTCGCTCCTCTGTGCAACCCAGCAGGCGAGTCCAGGCACTGACTTCCTGGAGCTCGCGCAGATTGATCAGCTGCGCAGACGCACTGTCGCGGAGCGTGCGGGTCTCGCCAGTGTCTTGCGGGGCCATGCCCTCAAGCGCGAGGGCGTGGAAAGAACGGGGCTCATCCGATGCTGCCATGGGGTCCTCCTGAAGGGCCTGAACGTCAAGCGACGCCAGATACGGTAAGGCGGACGGGCGGTCCGGCGTGTAGGCCGGCACCGTTAATGGGCTGACCGGCGGCGCCCTCAGTCTTTGGGGGCGCGCTCGTAGAGGGGCAGCACCAGCGGCAAGGCTTTTTCGATTTCGGTGATGCGCGTGGTGCCGGCCGGATGGGTCGACAGCCACTGCGGCGGCGCACCCTTGTTGGCGGCCTGCATCTTCTTCCAGAGCGTGACGCCGGCGCGCGGGTCGTAGCCGGCACGGGCGGCCAGCTCCAGGCCGACCAGGTCGGCCTCGGTCTCGTCATCGCGGCTGAACTTCAGCGAGATCAATTCCACGCCGTAGCTGGCCACGGTACGGCCCAGGTCCCCCAGGCCCAGCAGCTGCGAGACGATGCTGGCGCCAATGTTGGTGGCCGCGCCCTTGCCCATGCGGGCGCGGGCGTGCTCACGCAGGGCGTGCGCAATCTCGTGGCCCATGACCTGCGCCACCTCGTCGTCAGTGAGCTGGAGCTGGTCGAGGATGCCGGTGTAAAAGCCGATCTTGCCGCCAGGCATGCAAAACGCATTGATCTGCTTGTTGCCAAACAGATTGATCTCCCACTTCCACTGCCGGGCGCGCGGGTTCCACTCGTAGGCAAAAGGAATCAGGCGCTGGGCAATGTGCCGCAGGCGCTGCAGCTGAGGATGGTCGGGCGGCGCCAGGGCCTTCTGCGAGGCGGCCGTGCGCATCATCTCGTTGTACTGTTTGGCGGCCGCCGCCTCAATCTCGTCGGCGGGCACGAGCTTGGCGAAAGCTGAATTGCGCCCCACGTCAACGCCTTCGCGTGCCCGGGCCGCAGGAGGGGGGGCCGTCTCGGCCTGCGCCAGCACGGTGGCGCCGGCCGAAGGATGCGCCCAGGCGGGCATGCCCAGGACCAGGCAAAGTGCCAGGGTGGTGACCCGCCAAGCGGCGGGGAAAGACGGTCGGGCCATGGCCAGCTCCACAAAAAGACAGACCCATTATTCCTGCGCGCAGATGGACTGGCTCCAGGGTGAGTAAGCGACGGTCAGCGACGGTCAATGCAGGTGCACTCCTGGGCTTGACGCCGCTCTATCTGGCTTGGGCACAATGGCTTTATGAGCATGTCCGCCTCTACCCAGCCCAGCCTTTCTGCGCGCCCCAGCTGGCGCAGCACCCTTCAAAGTTTGTGGGACTGGCGCGTGCTGTGCCTGCTGGCGATGGGCTTTTCAGCAGGCATACCGATCCTGCTGATTTTTTCCTCGCTGTCGCTCTGGCTGGGTGAGGCCGGCGTTGAACGCAAGGCCGTGACCTTTTTCAGCTGGGCGGCTCTGGGCTACTCGTTCAAGTTCGTCTGGGCCCCCCTGGTCGACCGCCTGCCGCTGCCGGTGCTCACGCGCTGGCTGGGACGGCGCCGCTCCTGGATGCTGCTGGCCCAGCTGGGGGTGGTGCTGGCCATCCTGGGCATGGCCGGCACGGACCCGGCCACCGGGCCCGCCGCGCTCACCCGCATGGCCCTGTTCGCCGTGCTCCTGGGGTTTGCCTCGGCCACCCAAGACATCGTGGTGGACGCCTACCGCATTGAAATCGCCGGGCCTGAGCAGCAGGGCCTGCTGTCATCGGCCTACATTGCGGGTTACCGCCTGGGCATGATCGTCGCCGGCGCAGGCGCGCTGTACCTGGCGTCCTACTGGGGGTCGGCCAAAGGCGCCTACGCCTACCAGGCTTGGCAGTGGACCTACGCCGTGATGGCGGCCACCATGGCGGTGGGCATGCTCACCACGCTGGTGGTGCGTGAGCCCGAGGCCAGCGCGCAGGCTGAACGGCAAGCCTCGGGTGAACACCTGCGCCTGCTGGGCGTGTTCCTGGCCAGCGTGCTGGCTTTTGTGGGCGTGTTCTCTACCTGGGGGGAGCTGATGGGCGGCACCAAGGTAGGGCCGCTGGCCGGGCTCGCCCTGGAGGCTGTGCGCATGATGCTGTCGCTCGCTGCGGCCTTCCTGGTGGGGGCGGTGTTGGTGCGGCTGGGCTTGGCCAGCCGGGCGCAGGCGCGCAGCACCTGGGTGATGCCCGTGCTGGACTTTTTTGCACGCTATGGTGTGCGCACGGCCTGGCTGCTGCTGGCGCTAGTGGGGCTCTACCGCATTTCAGACATCGTGCTGGGCGTCATCTCGAACGTGTTCTACCAGGACATGGGCTTTTCAAAAGTGGAGATTGCCAACGCGGTCAAGACCTTTGGGGTGATCGTGAGCATCGTGGGCGGCTTCTGGGGCGGCCTGCTGGCCACACGCATGGGTGTGATGCGTTCGCTGTACTGGGGCGCGGTGCTGTCGGCGCTGACCAACCTGGGCTTCGTCTGGCTGGCCTATGCCGGGCACCATACCGTGGGCATGTACGCCGTGGTGGCCGCTGACAACCTGGCCGCCGGTTTTGCCAGCGCGGCCTTCGTGGCCTTCCTCTCGAGCCTGACCAATGTGTCATTCACCGCCGTGCAGTACGCCATCTTCAGCTCGCTGATGACGCTGCTGCCCAAAACGCTGGGGGGCTACTCGGGCGGCATGGTGGACGCCCTGGGCTACCCCGGCTTCTTCGTGCTCACCACGCTGATGGGCTTGCCCGTGTTGCTGCTGGTGCGGCTGGCCGGCCGCCACCTCTTGGCCCGCAGCAGTGCCTGAGCTTTACGCCTTGTTTACACATTGGCCATCCGGTCTTGGCAGACAAGCCCCAAGCTGACCGTTCCATGACCGCCCAGCTCCTGATGATTGAAGACGATGCCCGCCTGGCGGCCATGGTGGGCGACTACCTGCGCCAGTCGGGCTTTGGTTTTGCCCATGCGGGCGACGGCGCCAGCGGCATGAAAGCCCTGGCGCAGGCCAGGCCCGACCTGGTGATCCTGGACCTCATGCTGCCCGACGCCGACGGCCTGGAGCTGTGCCGACGCATCAAGCACGACGCGGGCGTGGCGGTGCTCATGCTCACGGCCAAGGGCGACCCGATGGACCGCATCGTGGGACTGGAGATAGGCGCTGACGATTACCTGCCCAAGCCCTTCGAGCCCCGCGAGCTGCTGGCGCGCATCCGCGCCGTGCTGCGCCGGGGCCGGGCGCTGGCGCAGCCCCAGGACAGCGGCACACCGCCGCTGCGCTTTGGCTCGATGGAGATCGACCGCGATGCCCGCACGGTCACGGTGTCCGGGGCGGTGCGCGACATCACCTCCTACCAGTTCGATCTGCTGCTGGCCATGGCCGAGCGGGCCGGGCGGGTGCTCAGCCGCGACCAGATCATGGAGGCCGTGCGGGGCCGTGAGCTCGATGCCTTCGACCGCTCCATCGATGTGCACATGGGCCGCATCCGCCAGGCCATCGAGGCCGACCCCAAGAACCCCCGCCGCATCCTCACGGTGCGCGGCGTGGGCTATGTGTTCGCCAAGCAGCAGGACTGAATGAGCGGCCTGAATTCGCACCTGCATTCGCGCCTTCATTCGCGCCTCTACGTGCGGCTCTGGTTGGCGGTGGTCGGCACGGTCCTGCTGCTCTCCCTGCTCATGGGCTGGGCCTGGCGAGTCTCGCGCGACGAGCGCAACCCAGCCGTGCGCGAGGTGGTGGTGCGCGACCAGGCCGGCCAGGTCATCGGCCGGGCCCCGGGCAGCCCGCACAGAGGACCGGGACGGCCACCCCGTTTTGAGGTGGAGACCAGCGACGGACGCCACCTGGTCATTGAATTCTCCCGCGCGGGCGGCCCGCCTGGCTCACACGGGGGCAGCTGGTGGGGCGGCCGGCAACCCCTGAGCTTTGTGTGGATGCTGGTGCTGGTGAGCCTGGCCGTGGCCGTGGGCGCCTACCCCATCATCCGGCGCCTGACCAAGCGCCTGGAGGCACTGCAGCGCGGTGTGGAGCGTTGGGGCGCGGGCGACCTGAGCGCACGTGTGCAGGTCGAAGGCGGCGACGAAGTGGCCTTTCTGGCGGCGCGCTTCAACCATGCGGCCGAACGCATCGAGCAGCTGCTGGCCTCGCACAAGACGCTGCTGGCCAATGCCTCGCACGAGCTGCGCTCGCCCCTGGCACGCATCCGCATGGGCCTGGAACTCATGGGCGACAGCGCCGGCGCACCGCGCGAGGAACTGCGGCGAAGCATCCAGGAGCTGGACCAGCTGATCGACGAAATCCTGCTGGCCAGCCGGCTGGACGACCCCCAGGGCGACCCCGAGCCGCGGGAGCCGCTCGACCTCTTGGGCCTGGCGGCCGAAGAGTGCGCGCGGGTCGGCGCCAAGCTGCAGGCGCCCGCGCCGGGTACCGACGGTCATGGTCTGATGGTGCACGCCTCCCCTCGGCTGATGCGCCGGCTGCTGCGCAACCTGCTGGAGAACGCCCGCCGCCATGGCGCGGGCGACGTGCAGCTGGCCCTGCGCATCGCGGGCACCGATGCCGAAGTGCGCGTGAGCGACTGCGGCCCGGGCATTCCGGCCGACCAGCGCCAACGCATCTTCGAGCCCTTCTACCGCCTGCCTGGCGCCAGCGAGCGCGAAGGCGGGGTGGGCCTGGGGCTGGCCCTGGTCAAGAGCATCGCCGAGCGCCACGGCGGCCACGTGCACTGCGAAGACCAGCCGGGCGGGGGCGCATGCTTCGTGCTGTGCTTGCCCCTGGCACCGTTAAGCTCAAGTCCCGCCGCCTAGAATCAGAAGCTGCTCATCTGCGGGCCACGACACACTGCGTGTGACGTCTGCGCCGCCCCTTTGACCCCCGCCCCCCCGAGAGGACCTGCCATGCCCCTGTCTTGCACTGGTCTGCTGCCCGCGCTTCGCCTGCGCTGCGCCCTTGTTCTCATGGGTGCCGCGCTGGCCGGCTGGAGCCCCCTGGTGCGGGCCCAGGCCCCTGCGGCTGCGCCAGCTGCGGCCCAGGCGGCCGCCTGCCCAGCCTTGCTGCAACACACCTTCCCTCGCCTGCAGGATGAAAAGCCCCAGTCCCTGTGCCAGTACACGGGCAAGGTGCTGCTTGTGGTCAACACCGCAAGCTTCTGTGGCTTCACTCAGCAGTACGGCGGCCTGGAAGCGCTGCATGCCAAGTACAAGGACAGGGGCCTGGTGGTGCTGGGCTTTCCCTCCAACGACTTTGCCCAGGAAAGCGGCAGCAACCAGGACATCGCGGCCTTCTGCGAGAACACCTTCGGGGTCAAGTTCCCCATGTTCACCAAGACCAGCGTGGCCGGAAAGAACGCCCATCCCTTTTTCAAGCAACTGGCCAGCCAGGCCGGGGCCTCGCTGCCGCGCTGGAATTTCTACAAGTACGTGGTGGGGCGGGACGGGCAGGTGGCGGGCAGCTATGGGTCCATGACCGGGCCCCAGGATGCACGTTTCGTGCGCCAACTTGAACTCTTGCTGGCAAAATGAAAACTGCTCGGTCATAATGCGACTGATCGGTTATGGCCCATCCGGGCGATTCGACACCAGCTCTCCTGATGAGGTGCACATGATGGGCGTTGCCAGTACATCTTCTTACGCCTTCGCTGCATCCCGCGGGAACTGTGTCGCCCCGGAAGCGCTCAAACCCCTGTCCATCGGAGAGGCTCGCCTGTCCGCCGGGACTGCAGTTTTCTTGTTGCGGAGTCTTCTGGTGCCCTTTGGCCCGGTTGCAAGCTCGAGGTGTCTCTCCTCCTCCCTCTCTCCCTCCTTCGCCTCGGGACGCTTCGCAACAACTTTGTCTTCGGGTGGCTGACATGGCCGCCCTCATTACCCCCCGCTCCGCCCTGGCCCTGGCGCCAGGATCCTCGGCCGACCCCCAGGGCCCGCGCGTGGCCATCGTGGGCTCCGGCATCTCGGGCCTGGCCGCGGCGCACCACCTGCACGGGCGTGCTCAGCTCACCTTGTTCGAGGCGGGTGACTACTTTGGTGGCCACACGCACACCGTGGATGTCACGCTGCCCACGGCGCGAGGCCCTGTCACCCACGGCGTGGACACGGGTTTCCTGGTGTTCAACGAGCGCACTTACCCGCAACTCATCCGCCTGTTCACCGAGCTGGGCGTGCCCACCGCCAAGTCCGACATGTCGTTCTCGGTGCAGTCGCCCGCCACGGCGCAGCGCGCGGCCCTGGAGTGGAGTGGCTCGAGCCTGAACACCGTCTTTGCGCAGCGGGCCAATCTGTTCAAGCCGCGCTTTTGGCGCATGCTGATGGACATCCTGCGCTTTAACCGGCTGAGTACCGAGCTGGCGCAGTCGCTGGAATCAGGCGCCGATGACCAGGCTCTGATGCAGCCCCTGGGCGAGTTCTTACGGACGCAAGGCTTCTCGGACGACTTCCGCGACGGCTACTTCCTGCCCATGCTCGGTTGTATCTGGTCCTGCCCCACCGACCAGATGCTGCAATTCCCGGTGGCGACCATGGTGCGCTTTTGCCATAACCACGGCCTGTTGCAAGTGGCTAATCGGCCTCAGTGGTGGACCGTCGAGGGCGGAGCGCGCGACTACGTGCACAAGATCACGGCCGGCATCGAGGACAAGCGCCTGAATTGCCCGGTGCTGCTGGTCGAACGCGAAGCCCAGGGCGTTCGCCTGACCAGCCGGCAAGAAGGCCATTTGCACACTGAATTGTTCGACAAAGTCATCCTGGCCGGTCACTCGGACCAGTCGCTGGCGCTGCTGAGCCAACCCAGCCAGGCCGAGCGCGAGGTGCTGGGCGCGATCGCCTACCAGCCCAACCGGGCCGTGCTGCACACCGACGAGTCGGTGCTGCCCACGCGCCGCTTGGCCTGGGCGGCCTGGAACTACGAGCGCGCCACCGATGCGGGCCGCGAGTCGGCACAGGTGTGCCTGCATTACCTGCTGAACATGCTGCAGCCGCTGCCCTTCAAGCAATCGGTCATCGTCTCGCTCAACCCGGTGCGGCCCATCGATCCGGCCACCATCGTCGGCGAGTACGAGTACGCCCATCCTGTGTTCGACGCAGCGGCCATACACGCGCAGCAGGCGCTGCCCCGCCTGCAGGGCCAGCAGCACAGCTACTTCTGTGGCGCCTGGGCCGGCTACGGCTTTCATGAAGATGGCCTGAAATCAGGCTTGCAAGCGGCCAGCCAGCTGCTGGCCGACTGGGCTGCGCAGGCCCAGGACGCACCGGCACCGGCGCTGGCATGAACGCAGGCCCAGGCGTGGCAAACATGGACGCCCCCCAAGCGCTCATCGGCTTCGGACAGGTCCGCCATGAGCGCCTGCGCCCGGCCAGCAACACCTTCACCTACCCCACCCATTTCCTGATGCTGCCCATGCGCAGCCTGCGCGCCCGCGGTAACGGCGCGCTGGCGCGCAACCGCCGCGCGGCCCTGAGCTTCTTCGACCGCGACCATGGCGACGGCCGCGAGGACAGCCTGGCCTGGCTCGACGAGTTGCTGGCCAGCGAAGGCATAGGCGCCGCAGGCGAAGTTTGGCTGCACACCTACCCGCGCGTGCTGGGCCACACCTTCAAGCCGGTGAGCTTTTGGTACGCGCACGAGCCCTCGGGCGCCCTGCGGGCCATCGTGGTCGAGGTGAACAACACCTTTGGCGAGCGCCACTGCTACCTGCTCGATGCCCCGCGCTACGGGGAGGAGCTGCGCGCCCGCAAGGTGTTCCATGTCTCGCCCTTTTGCCGCGTCGAGGGCAGCTACCGCTTTCGCTTCATGCGCACCGAGCAGGACGGCTGTGGCCGCACCGTGGCGCGCATCGACTACGACGACGAGACTGGCCCGCTGCTCAAGACCAGCGTCAGCGGCCGCCTGGAACCGATCACGGCCGCCAGCCTGCGCCGCGCCTTCTGGGCCTACCCGGCCATGACGGTGGGCGTGGTCGCCCGCATCCACTGGCAGGCCTTCAAGCTCTGGCGCAAGCGCGTGCCCTTCTTTTCCAAACCCCAGCCCCCTGAACAGTTTGTGACCCGATGAGCTCTGCCACCGACACCTCTTCTTCCCGCCAGGCCACGACATCCCTGCCTGCGGGTGCGCCCGCGGCCGCCCGCACCGTGCTCAAGCTGTTGCAGCGACTGCGCCATGGCAGCCTCACCGTGGAGTTGCCCGATGGCTCGGTGCGGCACTTCGGCTCGGGTGAAGGCCTCGCGGCCAGCCTGAAGCTGCACAACTGGAATGTCTGCGCCGCCGCAATGAAGTCGGGCGACATTGGCTTTGCCGAGGGCTACATCGCCGGCGACTGGAGCACGCCTGACCTGAGCGCACTGCTGCGCGTGTTCATCGCCAACCGCCGCGAAATGGAAGACGTGATCTACGGCACCTGGTTCGGTCGGCTCGTTTACCGCATCAAGCACCTGCTCAACCGCAACACCAAGGGCGGCAGTCAGAAGAACATCCACGCCCACTACGACCTGGGCAATGCCTTCTACGAGCTCTGGCTGGACGGCAGCATGAACTACTCTTCGGCGCTCTTTGAGCAGCCAGGCCAGTCCATGCGCGAAGCCCAGAACGCCAAGGTGCGCCGCGCCCTGCGCATGAGCGGCGTCCAGCCCGGCGACCGCGTGCTGGAGATCGGCTGCGGCTGGGGCGCGCTGGCCGAAATGGCCACGGCCGAGTTCGGCGCCAGCCTGGTGGGCGTGACCCTATCGACCGAGCAGCTGGCCTGGGCCCGCGAGCGCCTGGCGCGCCAGGGCCTGGCCGAGCAGGCCGACCTGCGCCTGCAGGACTACCGTGACATTGCCCAGGCCGATGGCCCCTTCGATGCCGTGTGCTCCATCGAGATGATCGAGGCCGTGGGCCGCGAATTCTGGCCCACCTACTTCCAGGCCGTGGCCCGGCTGCTCAAGCCAGGCGGGCGCGCCTGCATCCAGAGCATCGTGATTGCCGACGAGCTGTTCGAGCGCTACCTCGGCTCAACCGACTTCATCCAGCAGTACATCTTCCCCGGCGGCTGCCTGCCCAGCCCCGGCGCCTTCCGCGAGCAGGCCGCACGCGCAGGCCTGAGAGTGGTGGACGAGTTCTGCTTTGGCCAGGACTACGCCCACACGCTCAAGCTCTGGCGCGACGACTTCATGCGCCAGGAGACCCGGGTGCTGGCGCTGGGTTTTGACCGCCGCTTCATGCGCATCTGGGAGTTCTACCTGGCTTACTGCGAAGCGGCCTTCGCCGAGCGCAACACCGACGTGGTGCAGTACACCCTTGAGAAAGCATGAGCATGATTGCCCGCCGTACCCTCTTGCTTGCCTGCATGGCCCCGATGCTGGGTGCCCCTGCAGTGGGGCACACGCAGACCCTGCCGTCCGAACTCACGCAAGCCCTGCCCGGTGCGGGGCTGCTGGGACAGATGCGCTTTCGCTACTGGGGCTTCGATGTCTATGACGCCAGCCTCTGGGCCTTGCCCGGCTTTGGCGCCGCCGCCTTCGATGCCCACCCCGTGGCGCTGGAGCTGCGCTATTTGCGCGACTTCGATCTGGCCGATATCGCCGACCGTTCGCTCAAGGAGATGCGCCGACTGGCCACGCCCAGCGCCGAACAAGAGCAGCGCTGGCGCGCCGAGATACAGCGGGTCTTGTCGTCCGTGAAAAAAGGCGACCGGCTGCTGGGCCTGCACCGGCCGGGACAGGGAGCGACTTTCTGGCTCAACGGCCAGGCGCGCGGCGACATCCGCGATGCCGAGTTCGCGCGGCTGTTCTTCGGCATCTGGCTGTCCCCCCGCACCTCCGAGCCGGCGCTGCGGCAGGCTCTGCTGGGCAAGGCGGCGCCATGAACTTGGCCTTCGGCTGGCGCAACGCGATGGCCTACGGCCTGCTGGGCCTGCCGCTGGCCTTTGCCGCCTTGCCGCTGTATGTGGTGCTGCCCAACCACTACGCACGCGAATTCGGCGTGCCCCTGGCAGCGCTGGGCGGGGTGCTGCTGGGCGCGCGCCTGCTCGATGCCTTGATCGACCCCTTGTTGGGCCGCTGGAGCGATGCCCTGCTGGCGCGCTCGCCCCGTGCCGTGCTGCGCATGGCGGGGCTGGCGGCCGTGCTGCTGGCCACCGGCCTGGCCTTGCTGTTTTTCCCGCCGGCCGGGCTTCAGGCGCAGGGCTCGGCGGCCTTGCTCGGATGGGCGGCGGCCATGCTGCTGCTGACCTACCTGGGCTACAGCCTGCTGAGCATCACACACCAGGCCTGGGGCGCGCTGCTGGGGGGCAATGAGGCCGAGCGCAGCCGCATCACGGGCAGCCGCGAGGCCCTGGGCCTGCTGGGCGTGCTCACGGCCTCGGTGCTGCCCAGCGTGCTGGGCCTGCCTTTGGCGCTGGGGGTTTTCGCCGCCCTGCTGGCCCTGGGCTGGCTGGCCTGGTGCCGCAGCCTGGCGCCCGAGGCCGCGCAGGTGTCGAGCCAGCCCCCGTCCTTGTGGGGCCCGCTCAAGCAGCGCCCTTTCCAGCGCCTGATGGGGGTGTTCATGCTCAATGGCGTGGCCAGTGCCGTGCCGGCCACGCTGGTGCTGTTCTTCGTGCAGGACCGGCTGCAGGCGCCGCCCGCCATGGAGCCGCTGTTCCTGGGCAGCTACTTTCTGTGTGCGGCGCTGTCCATGCCGCTGTGGCTGGGCCTGGTCAAACGCCTGGGTCTGGCGCGCAGCTGGCTGGCGGGCATGTTGCTGGCGGTGAGCGTCTTTCTGTTTGCCAGCCAGTTGGGCGCGGGTGACGCCCTGGCCTTTGCGCTGGTGTGCGCGCTCTCCGGTGTGGCCCTGGGGGCCGACCTGGCCCTGCCAGGCGCCTTGCTGGCCGGGCTGATCCAGGGCGCGCCAAATGGGCGCCATGCCGGCGCCTACTTCGGCTGGTGGAACTTCGCCACCAAGCTGAACCTGGCGCTGGCCGCAGGCCTGGCCCTGCCCCTGCTGGAGTTTTTTGGCTATGCCCCCGGGGCGCGTGACGAGGCGGGCCTTGACGCGCTGGTGGTGGCTTACTGCCTGCTGCCGTGTGCGCTCAAGCTCGCCGCGGCGGCGGCCCTCTACATCTGGATCATCCGGCCCGCTGCGGGCCACACTGCATCTAAGCGGGAGAACCTCACATGAGCTTTTTATCCTTACGACGCTGGTCTGCCGCACTGGCAGCGGCCGCGCTCACCTTGAGCCTGGCGGGCTGCGCCGGTCCCCAGCCCAGCGACTACGCCCGCGAACAGCCGCGGCTGGACCTGCGCGAATACTTCAATGGCACGGTCGATGCCTACGGCGTCTTCACCGACCGCTCGGGCAAGGTGGTCAAGCGCTTCACGGTCCTGATGAAGTGCAGCTGGAGCGGCCCTGCTGGCCAGGAGACCGGCGTGCTGGACGAGGAGTTCATTTATTCCGACGGCACGCGCGACCGCCGCATCTGGACGCTCAAGCGCACCGGCGAGGGCCGCTACGTGGGCACCGCCGCCGATGTGGTGGGCCAGGCCCTGGGGGAGGAAAGTGGCAACGCTTTTCGCTTTGGCTACACGCTGCGGCTGCCGGTGGACGGCAAGACCTACGAGGTGCAGTTCGACGACTGGATGTACCTGATGGACGCGCGCGTGATGCTCAATAAGGCCGTCATGAGCAAGTTCGGCATCCGCCTGGGTGAAGTCACCCTGTCTTTCGTCAAGCGCTGAGCGCTGGAACCCGCATGCCTCACAACCCTCCCCTGCGTGACTGGTCCGGCCGCACGGTCTGGCTGATCGGTGCCTCCAGCGGCATCGGCCTGGCCACCGCACGGCTGCTGCATGCACGGGGCGCACGCGTGGTCGTGTCTGCGCGCCAGGCCGCAGCCCTCGACGCCTTTGTGCAGGCGCATCCCGGCGCCGTGGCGCTGCCGCTGGACGCCACCGACGCCCAGGCCGTGCGGGCCGCCGCCCTGCAGTTGACAGCGGGAGACGGTCGGCTGGACCTGGTGGCCTACTGCGCCGGACACTACAAGGCCCAACGGGCCTTCAACTTCGATCTGGCTGAGATGCTCAAGCACCAGGACATCAACTACTTGGGCGCCCTGTATGTGCTCGATGCGGTGCTGCCCGCCATGCTGGCGCGCGGGCAGGGCCACCTGAGCCTGATCTCCAGCGTGGCCGGCTACCGGGGGCTGCCCAACAGCCTGGCCTATGGCCCGACCAAGGCGGCGCTCATCAACCTGGCCGAAACCCTCTACGCCGACCTGCATCCGCGGGGGCTGGGCGTGAGCCTGATCAACCCCGGCTTCGTACAGACCGGCCTGACCGCGCAGAACCACTTCACCATGCCCGCCCTCATCACGCCCGAGCAGGCGGCGCTGGAGATCGTGCGCGGCTGGGAGCGCGGCCGCTTCGAAATTCATTTCCCAAGGCGCTTCACCGGCTTCATGAAGCTGCTGCAGTGGCTGCCCTACAGCCTGTATCTGCCGCTGGTCACGCGCATGGTCAAGGAGGGCACATGAGCCAGGTTGATGCGTTGGTGGCTTTCTTCGAGCAACTCAAGCCTGCTGATCTGGCGCGCCTGAATGAGCTCTACGCGCCGGACGCCTACTTCAAGGACCCCTTCAATGAAGTGCGGGGGGTGCCTGCAATCGAGGGCATCTTCACCCATATGTTCGAGGCACTGGAGACACCGCACTTCATCGTCACCGGCCGCGTGGAGCAAGGCCAGGCGTGCTTCCTGACCTGGGATTTCCGCTTCCGCTTCCTGCGCTTTGACCGCAGCCGCTGGCAAACCGTGCGTGGTGCCTCGCATGTGCGCTTTAACGAGGCCGGGCAGGTGGAGTTCCACCGCGACTACTGGGACGCGGCCGAAGAACTCTATGAAAAATTGCCCGGTGTGGGCAGTCTGATGCGCTGGCTCAAGCGCCAGGCCAATCGCTGAGGCGGCGTGCGCTCAGGCGCTGCGCAGCACGAGCCCGGGGGCGCTGCTTTGGCCCCGCACGCGGCCCACGGCGGCGGCGCTGGCAAAGCCGTGGCGCTGGAACACCGCCATAACGGCCTCCACACTGCCGGGCTCGCAGGCCACCAGCAGGCCGCCGCTGGTTTGCGGGTCGGTGAGCAGGGCCTGGTCTTCGGCGGCAAAGCCGGCCGGCAGGGCCACCTGGCTGCCATAGCCAGCCCAGTTGCGGCCCGAAGCACCAGTGACATGGCCCTGAGCGGCCAGGTCGCGCACGCCAGCATGCAGCGGCACCTGGGCCCAGTCGATCTCGATCTCGCAGCCGGCGCCACGCGCCATCTCCAGCGCATGGCCGGCCAGGCCAAAGCCGGTGACGTCGGTCAGCGCATGCACGCCGGGCAGGGCAGCCAGATCGGGGCCAGGGGTGTTGAGCTGCGTGGTGCTGGCGATCATGCGGGCATAGCCCTCGGCATCGAGCAGGCCCTTCTTGAGGGCGGCCGACATCACGCCCACGCCCAGGGGCTTGCCCAGCACCAGCACGTCACCGGGCTGCGCGTCCTTGTTGCGCTTGATGCGGCCCGGATGCACCAGGCCCAGGGCCACCAGGCCGTAGATGGCCTCGACCGAGTCGATGGTGTGGCCGCCGGCCACCGGGATGCCGGCCTGCTGGCAGACCGAAGCGCCGCCCTCCAGGATGCGGCCGATGGTGGCGGTGGACAGCACGTTGATGGGCATGCCCACCAGGGCCAGCGCCAGGATGGGGCGCCCGCCCATGGCATAGACGTCGCTGATGGCGTTGGTGGCCGCAATGCGGCCGAAGTCCACCGGGTCATCCACGATGGGCATGAAGAAGTCGGTGGTGGCGATCAGCGCCTGTTCGTCATTGAGCTGGTAGACGGCGGCGTCATCGGC
Organism: Comamonadaceae bacterium; assembly: GCA_027486255.1. Taxonomy (GTDB): domain Bacteria; phylum Pseudomonadota; class Gammaproteobacteria; order Burkholderiales; family Burkholderiaceae_C; genus Polaromonas. The sequence continues at coordinate 9,459 of JAIXPL010000031.1, read as the reverse complement.
GGTCTCGATGCCCACCAGCAGCTCCTTGGGCACCGCGGCAGCGGCCGTGCCCTGCAGAATTTGTGAGAGCACGCCGGGGGCGATCTTGCAGCCGCAGCCACCGCCGTGTGAGAGCGAGGTCAGGCGGGGCTCGGTGGCCGGGGTCGTCATGCGCGGCGGGGGCTCAGCTGGCGTGGGTGTCGATGAAGCTCTGGCGCGCGATCAGCTTATCTTGCAGACGGGCCAGGTTGCTGTACTGGGCCCGCCAGTCGAGCGAGGCAAAGCGGAAATCCAGGTAGCCCAGGGCGCAGCCGACGGCCACGTCGGACAGGCTGAAATGCACGCCGCTGCAAAAGGGCTTGTCGGCCAGGCCCGTGCTCATGGCGCGCAGGCTGTCGTGCACCTTCTTCATCTGCCGGTCGATCCAGAACTGGCTGCGCTCACCCTGGGCGCGGCCGGACCAGCTCGCTTCCAGGCGGGCCAGCACCAGCGCATCGAGCACGCCGTCGGCCAGGGCCTCCCAGGTTTTGACCTCGGCGCGCTCACGGCCGCTGGCGGGGATCAGCTTACCCACCGGGGAGAGCGTGTCGAGGTACTCCACGATCACCCGCGAGTCGAACACCGCCTCGCCGCCTTCCATGACCAGGCAGGGCACCTTGCCCAGGGGGTTGGCGTCGGCCATGGTGGTGTCGGCGGCCCAGACGTCCTCCAGGATGAGGTGGTAGTCGAGCTTTTTTTCGGCCATCACGATGCGCACCTTGCGGACGTAGGGGCTGGTGATGGATCCAATGAGTTTCATGTTGTTGCGCACGTCGGGGCATTGCGTGAAAGAAGTTTGCATTCTATCGACTCGGCCCCTGCCGACGCCCCGGCCAAGCCCGTGCTGGCCCGGTCCCATGCCGCTTCAGGGCCGAGCTCGCCAACTACAATTGACACATGAGTCTGACCACCGTGAATGCCCTGTCGCCGCTGGATGGCCGTTATGCCGCCAAGCTTGAAGATCTGCGCCCGCTCATGTCCGAACAGGGCTATATGCACCGACGGGTGCAGGTCGAGGTGGCCTGGTTCATCGCCTTGTCCGATGCGGGCTTTGCCGAGTTCAAGCCCCTGAGCCCGGGCGCCCGCGAGTACCTGCAGGGCCTGGTGGCGAACTTTTCCGAGGCCGATGCGCTGGCCATCAAGGCCATCGAGAAGACCACCAACCACGACGTCAAGGCCGTGGAGTACTGGATCAAGTCGCGCTTCGAGGCGCGGCCCGAGTTGCTGGCGGCCGCCGAGTTTGTTCACTTTGCTTGCACCAGCGAGGACATCAACAACACCAGCCATGCGCTGCAGCTCAAGAGCAGCCGCGCTGAGGTGCTGCTGCCCACCCTGGACAAGGTCATCCAGACCCTGCGTGACATGGCCCACCAGCATGCGGCCGTGCCCATGCTCAGCCGCACACATGGACAGACAGCCAGCCCCACCACCGTGGGCAAGGAAATCGCCAACGTGGTCATGCGCCTGTCGCAGGCGCGCGAGAAGATCGCCGGCGTTCGGCTCCTGGGCAAGATGAATGGCGCGGTGGGCAACTACAACGCACACCTCTCGGCCTGGCCCGAGTTCGACTGGGAGGCCTTCAGCCGCCGCGTGATTGAATCGCCGGAGCCCCAAGGCCTGGGCCTGACATTCCAGCCCTACAGCATCCAGATCGAGCCGCACGACTACATGGCCGAGCTCTTCGATGCGGTGGCGCGCACCAACACCATCCTGATCGATCTCTCTCGCGATATTTGGGGCTATGTGAGCCTGGGCTACTTCAAGCAACGCCTCAAAGCTGGCGAGATCGGCTCCTCGACCATGCCGCACAAGGTCAACCCGATTGACTTCGAGAACGCCGAGGGCAACCTGGGCCTGGCCAATGCGGTGCTCAAGCACCTCTCAGAGAAGTTGCCGATCTCGCGCTGGCAGCGCGACCTGACCGACTCCACCGTGCTGCGCAACATCGGCGTGGCCTTTGGCTACACCGTGCTGGCCTACCGTTCACTGAGCGTGGGCCTGGGCAAGCTCGAGCTCAACCAGGAGGCCCTGGCCGAAGACCTGGACGCCGCCTGGGAAGTGCTGGCCGAACCGATCCAGACCGTGATGCGCCGCTATGGCGTGCAGGGCGCCTACGAAAAGCTCAAGGAAGTCACCCGCGGCAAAACGGTCACGGCCGAAGCCCTGCACGGTCTGATCCGCAGCCTGGAGATTCCAGAATCCGAAAAAACCCGCCTGCTGGCCATGACCCCGGCCAGCTACGTGGGCCAGGCGGCCGATCTGGCCCGGCGCGTGTAGGCCACGCGGCCTGGGCGATCAGCCGGCCTGTGGGGCCGGCTTTTGTGTGCCCGCGTCATGGGCCGACGGTGCGCCAGGGCTACCCCGGTTTTCCACCGCCCGGTCCGCATAGCGACCGAAGCGCCAGGCCGAAGCTTCCAGGCTGATGCGCCGCCAGGTGCTGCGCTTGGCGCCCGGGCTCATCTCGGGCCAGCGCTGCACTTCCTCGAAGGTGCGCCCACAACCCTTGCACATCTCGTCGCCCTGGCTGGTCGAGCAAATGGCAATGCAGGGCGTATCGGGCGTGGTGTCGTACCAGGCCCGCCAAGCGGCCATGGCCTTGGGCGGAAAGCTGGTCTCATCGGCCTCATCCTCATGGTAGTAAACCATGAGCGCATAGACCTCGGCCAGGGCGCGCAACTCCGGCGCCAGCGTGATGCCATCAGGCGAGGGCTTTTTGTCGCGCCAGTGGTTGATGGCGGCTTCGATGTCGGTGATGTGGATGGAGGACACGGCGTCCGAGGGGGCGGGAAAACCAGAAGGAGGTGGATTATGGGCCAGCCGCGCGCGAGGCGAGAGCCAGCCGCCCACGAAGGCCGGGCGGGGGAATTTTCAAGCCAGTTTGCACGCTTCTTGAATTTGTTGTTCAATCTCGCCCTGCGAAGGGGAGTAACTCCCACATCTGTGCCGACAATTTCAACAACAGTCAGCCGGCCAGATCGATCAGCAAGTCGTCATTACGAAGCTTACGCTTCCGGCTTGCTGGGCTGCCAGCGACACTGGCAGTTGAGCCAGACCTTCGATTAAAACCTGCTCAGGTTTGGTCGAAGCATTGGCGCCCATCTAGCCACGCTCCGCCCATTCCGATGCTCCGTGAAGCTGCTTTAGCGGCTTCATCACGACAACATTTCAAAATCGGAGAGCAACCGTGGAACTTTTTTCGACCGCCTGGTTTTCGGCCCTCTTGGCCATCATCCTGATTGACCTTGTGCTGGCTGGCGACAACGCCATCGTCATCGCCCTGGCCGCGCGCAATCTGCCGCCCGATCTGCAAAAGAAAGCCATCATCTGGGGCACGGTGGGAGCCATCGTCGTGCGCACGGTCATGACCGTGGGTGTGGTTTGGCTGCTCAAGGTTCCGGGCCTGATGCTGGTCGGTGGCCTGGGTCTGGTCTGGATCGCCTACAAGCTGCTGGCCGATCAAGGGGGCGAGGAGCACGACGGTCCTGTCGCGAGCACCTTCTGGGGCGCGATGAAAACCATCGTGATCGCCGATGCCCTGATGGGCGTGGACAACGTGCTGGGCGTGGCCGGTGCAGCCCAGGGTTCCTTTGACCTCGTGGTCATCGGTCTGCTGGTGAGCGTGCCCATCGTGGTGTTCGGCAGTTCAGTGGTGCTCAAGCTGGTCGAGCGCTTCCCCATCATCATCCACCTGGGTGCGGCCGTGTTGGCCTTCACGGCCGCCAAGATGGTGGTCAGCGAGCCCTTGCTGGCCAGCTTCTACGGCGCCAAGAACGCCGACGCACAGACGAATCAGGTGGCCGCGCAGTGGATCACCTATGCGGTGGCCGTGCTGGGCGTACTGGGGGCTGGCTGGCTGAAGAATCGCCGGGCCTCCCGTGTTGGCCACGATGGCCCGTCAGCCGACTGAAGCCACAGGCCCTGGCAGCCCACTACCGGAGGAATTCAATGCACAAGCTGATCGTTTACGTGGATGACGCAGCCCATGCGATGGGGGTGCTGCAACCCCTGATGGTGGGCCTGCCGGGTCCCCGGCAGTGGATCCTGGTGGGTTGCGCTCCTCGCGTGACCCATCACGTGAGCAAATGGGTCACCCACAGTGCCCGAGAGAACTGGCGCAGCAAATGGGCGGACAAGCTGTTCGCCCAGCTGGTGCCCACTTTGCAAGAGGCCGGCGACGAGGTGCTGACCCTAACCGGTAAGCACAACCTTCAGGCCCAGACCGAGCTGCTGCAAAAGGAGCACGGCCAGGCCCGGGTGATCGATGCAAGACGCCCCAAGCTGGGACCCAGTGGCCTGCCGCTGCTGGTGCAGCCAGCTCCCGGGTCCAGCCTGCTGAACAGCTGGATGACGGTGGCGTGCGCCGGCCTGGTGTTTGCCGACTGAGGAAACCGGCCATCCGCCCAGCGGGTGGCGACTACGGCTGACGACAGCGGCTTACTTGAGCCAGCCGCGCCGGCGGAAATACCACATGGGCAGCACGCCACTGGCCACCATCAGAGCCAACGCGAAGGGGTAGCCCCAGGTCTGCGACAGCTCGGGCATGTACTGGAAGTTCATGCCGTAGAGGCTGGCGATCAGAGTCGGCGGCAGCAGGGCGACGCTGGCCACCGAGAAGATCTTGATGATCTTGTTCTGGTTGATGTTGATGAAACCGACGGTGGCATCCATCAGAAAGTTGATCTTCTCAAACAGGAAGGCCGTGTGGGAATCGAGCGAGTCGATGTCGCGCAGAATCTGTCGCGCGTCTTCGAACTGCTCGGCATGCAACATCTTGCTGCGCATCATGAAAGACAGGGCACGCCGCGTGTCCATCATGTTGCGGCGGATACGGCCTGAGAGGTCTTCATGGCGGGCAATGGCAGCGAGCACCTCGCCAGCGAGCTCGTCGGTCACGTTGGCAGAGAGCACCTTGGTGCTGACTTTTTCCAGATCGACGTAAATGCCCTCGATGGTGTCGGCCGAGTACTCGGCGTCGGCATCAAACAGCTTGAGCAGCACGTCTTTGGCGTCATCAATCAGCCCGACAGCGCGCCGCGCGCGCATGCGCACCAGGCGGAACACGGGCACATCCTCGTCGTGGATGGAAAACAGCACGCCCTTGCTTTTGAGGTCCTCGTTCATCATGTTGAGGATGAAGGCCACGCGCACGGTATGCGGCTCGTCGGCATCGGCGATCAGAAAGTCTGAGCGGATGTGAAGCTCGCCGTTGTCTTCTTCGTAAAAGCGCGCAGACTCCTCAATGTCCTCGTCCATCGCGTCTTCCGGGATGGACAGGCCGAAGTACTGCTTGACCCAGCGCTTTTCCTCAGGCGTGGGCGCTTCCAGATCGACCCAGATGGGCTGGAACTTGGAGAGTTCCTCCAGGGATTCGATCTCTTCCTGGAAAAGGCGCCCGTTGACGAGCGTAAAGATGTTCAGCATGGCAGGGGCTCCCTTGAACGGATGGGGCGGGCGCACCAAGGTGGCGCCAGGCGGGGATTGGTTCTCGCTTCCAACCCCGCGCAGCCAGTGCTGTGGCGGAGTTGAAAGCTAGCGACTAGGGCTGCTTTCCATGGATTTCTCCTTTGTTTCGGCAGGGGGATTATGGCACCGCTGCCGCCCCCGAGGGGGTGGCACAGGCCTCGCGAGGGCCTGGCCGCAGGGCCCGCTTCAGAGGCCGGCTCAGGGGGAGCCCCGGTCTGCCGGGCCAGCCCCTTGCCAAGTCGTTCGGCCGGGCGCATGATGGGCTTAAGAGTGTTCCGTCGGCTGTCCATCTCCTGGACAGCCTTCTTCGTCCCCGTCCCGACAAAGGAGCTTCTCATGAACCTGACGATCAGCGGCCATCACCTGGAGGTCACCCCCGCTTTGCGCGGCTATGTGACCAGCAAGCTCGATCGAATCACCCGCCACTTCGACCAGGTGGTCGATGTCAAGGTCATCCTGACGGTGGACAACATGAAGGAGAAAGAGCGCAGACAGCGAGCCGAATGCAACGTCCACGTGAAAGGCCGCGATCTTTTTGCAGAAAGTTGCCATGCCGATCTCTACGCCGCCGTGGATGAACTGGCAGACAAGCTCGATCGCCAGGTCGGCCGCTACAAGACCAAGGTGCAAGACCACCACCATGCAACGCACCGCAGACAGCCCGATGGTGCTGCCCTAGGCAGCTGAACCCAAGGTGGGTGAGCCTGCCGGTACCGCCAGCCGCCTTAGGGCGGCTTTTTTGTGTTTGCTCAACAGGCCGCAGGCCTGGTGCCGTGCATAATCCGCGCACTTCACTGCCATGAACCGTCTCTCCCAGATCCTGCCCCCGAGCCAAGTGCTGGTCAGCGTCGATGCGACCAGCAAGAAGCGTGCTTTCGAAGAGGCGGGCTTGCTGTTCGAGAACGCACATGGTCTCAACCGAGCCCTGATCACGGACAGCCTCTTCGCCCGTGAACGCCTGGGATCCACCGGGTTGGGCCACGGCGTGGCCATTCCGCACGGGCGCATCAAAGGCCTGAAATCGCCCATGGCGGCCGTGTTCCAGCTCAGCGCACCGATCGGCTTCGATGCCCCCGACGAGCAGGCTGTGAGCCTCTTGATCTTCCTGCTGGTGCCCGAGGCGGCTACCCAGAAGCACCTGGAAATCCTCTCGGAAATCGCTGAGCTCCTGAGCGACGGCGCCTTGCGCGAGCAGCTCAAGACCAGCGCAGACGCAGCCGCGCTGCACCAGCTGATTGCCTCCTGGCAATCGGCCCACGTGAATCTGTGAACCGGCTGGGCAGTCGCGCATGAAGCCCACGGTCGTCAGCGCCGACGTCCTCTTCGAAGACCACCGCCAGTCCCTGAAGTGGCAGTGGATCGCCGGACTGGGGGCCTCTGAGCGACGCTTTGACGAAGTGGCCGTGCGCGCCGCCCGATCGGGCGCCGACCTGGTCGGCTACCTGAACTACATCCACCCCTACCGGGTGCAGATCCTCGGCGAGCGCGAGGTGGCCTACCTCACGCAGGGCAGCCTTGAGGACTGCAGCCGCCGCATCAATCGCATCATCACCCTCGAGCCCCCGGTGCTGGTGGTGGCCGACGGGCAGGTGGCGCCGGACATGCTGATCTCCATGTGCGAGCGCGGCAACCTGCCCATGTTCTCTACGCCCGAATCGGCGGCCTTTGTCATCGACGTGCTGCGGGCCTACCTCTCCAAGCACTTTGCCGACCGCACCTCCATGCACGGCGTCTTCATGGACATCCTGGGCCTGGGCGTCATGATCACAGGCGAGTCGGGCCTGGGCAAGAGCGAGCTGGGTCTGGAGCTGATCTCGCGCGGCCACGGCCTGGTGGCCGATGATGCAGTGGACCTGTACCGCATCAACCAGACCACCATCGAGGGCCGCTGCCCGGAGCTGCTGCAAAACTTGCTGGAGGTGCGCGGCATCGGCCTGCTGGACATCAAGGCCATCTTTGGCGAGACGGCCGTGCGCCGCAAGATGCGGCTCAAACTCATCGTGCACCTGGTGCGCCGCGAGACGCTGGAGCGCGATTACGAGCGCATTCCCTACGAACCGCTCACCCAGGTCATCCTGGGGATTCCCGTGCGCAAAGTCATCATCCAGGTGGAAGCCGGCCGCAACATCGCCGTGCTGGTCGAGGCGGCCGTGCGCAACGCCATCTTGCAACTGCGCGGCATCAACACCTATGAAGAGTTCGTGGAGCGGCACCGCCGCGCCATGGAACGCGGCGACTGACAAGCCGGGGTCAGTCCTGGCGCTGGGCGCCCTGGTGAGCTGGCTGGCGCGCAGAGGCGGGACGGTGTGGGCAGTCCGAACGCGTGCAATGCGCGTAAATGGACAGCGAATGGTCGGCAATCTGAAAGCCCTTGCCCTGGGCCATGTCCTGTTGGCGCTTCTCGATTTCAGCGTCGTAGAACTCCTCGACGCGACCGCAGTCCAGGCAGACCAGGTGGTCGTGGTGCTGCCCTTCATTGATCTCGTAGACCGCCTTGCCTGACTCGAAGTTGCTGCGGTTCAACAGGCCGGCCTGCTCGAACTGCGTCAGCACCCGATAGACGGTGGCCAGGCCAATGTCCGAGCGCTCCTCCAGCAGCACGCGAAACACATCCTCGGCCGTCATGTGGCGCTGCTTGCCTTTCTGGAAGATCTCCAGGATCTTCAGGCGCGGCAGGGTGGCCTTCAGGCCCGTACTTTTCAGCTCGTCGATGTTGCTCATGGTGTTCAGGAGGCAGGGCCGCGCTTAAGACCGGCAAGGGAAGGCAGGAGGCCGTGCAAGGCCTTGCTGCAGGACCCTGCCGCTACAATAAACCATCATATCGTCATGCCCTTGCCCATGTTCGCACGCTCCCGTCTTGTGCTGCTCACCCTCACCGTCATGGGCTCGTCGGCGCTGCTGAGTGCCTGCGGCTCCAGCACCCTGCTCTCGCGCACAGGCTCCCTGCTCACCACGTACCGCCCTGACGTGGTGCAAGGCAACTTCATCTCCAGTGAACAAGTGGCGCAACTGCGTGCAGGCATGAGCCGTGTCCAGGTGCGCAACCTGCTGGGCACGCCCCTGGTTGCCAGCCTGTTCCACGCCGACCGCTGGGACTACGTATTCAGCTTCAAGCGCCGCGGCGGTGAGCCCCGCGTATACCGCTACGCCGTGTTCTTCCAAGGCGACGAACTGAGCCGCTTCGAAGGCGACGCCATGCCCACCGAGGCCGAATTCATCGCCCAGCTCGATACGCGCCGCAACCTGGGCAAGATCCCTCAGCTGGAAGCCACCCCCGAGCAGCTCAAAGCCGCCGAAGCCAAATCGCCGCGCCCGGCAGGCCCGCCTGCAGCGCCCGCTGCATCACCTGCCGCGCCTTCGAACACGACCTATCCCCCCCTTGAAGGAAACCGCCCGTGAACCTGGCCGCCGGTACGACCTTGAAGATCGCGGTCGCCGGTGCCAGTGGCCGCATGGGCCAGATGCTGGTGCAGGCCGTCCTCGGCTCAACTGACCTGCGCCTCAGTGGTGCGCTCGACATCCCGGCCAGCCCCCAGCTCGGTCAGGATCCCGCCGCCAGCCTGGGCCAGTCCAGCGGCATCGCCATCACCAGCGACCTGCGCCAGGGCCTCGCCGGTGCCGACGTGTTGATCGACTTCACCCGCCCCGAAGGCACCATGGACCACCTGGCGGTCTGCCGCGAACTGGGCGTCAAGTTGGTGATCGGCACCACCGGCTTCACCGAGGAACAGAAGGCCGATATCACTCGCGCGGCCAAGGACATCGCCATCGTCATGGCGCCCAACATGAGCGTGGGCGTGAACGTCACGCTCAAGCTGCTGGAGATGGCCGCCAAGGCCCTGGCCACGGGCTATGACATCGAGATCATCGAAGCCCACCACCGCCATAAGGTGGATGCACCCTCGGGCACAGCCCTCAAGATGGGCGAGGTGATCGCCGGCGCCATCGGCCGCGACCTCAAGGACTGCGCCGTTTATG
>JAIXPL010000003.1 GCA_027486255.1 Comamonadaceae bacterium | reverse complement strand
CCGGCGCGCTTCAGTGCAGCCTGGCCGAACTCATTGGCGACGTCACCACCTCCTCACCCGAATGGCTGCTGATCCGCGAGCTGCTCGACGGCCGCAGCGAGGCGGACATGCGCCGCGTGCGCCAGGCCATTGGCGAGCTGCTGGGCACGGGGGGCGGCGCCACCGTGAGCCCGCGCATTGCCCTGGTGGGTCTGCGCGGTGCGGGCAAGTCCACCCTGGGCCAGATGCTGGCCGACGACCTGGGCTTTCCCTTCGTGGAGCTAAGTCGCGAGATTGAAAAATTCGCGGGCTGCAGCGTCTCGGAAATCCAGGCGCTCTATGGCCAGAATGCCTACCGACGCTACGAGCGCCGGGCCTTGGAGGAAGCCATCCAGATCTATCCTGAGGCGGTGATTGCCACGCCTGGCGGCATCGTGTCGGATGCGGCCACTTTCAACCAGCTGCTCACGCACTGCACCACGGTCTGGTTGCAGGCCGACCCGGAAGACCACATGAAGCGGGTGCTGGCCCAGGGCGACACCCGCCCCATGGCCGCCAGCAAAGAGGCCATGGAAGACCTGCGCGGCATCTTGGCCGGCCGTGCCGCCTTCTATTCCAAGGCGCAACTGAGCCTGGACACCAGCGCCCAGGCCGTGGAGCCTAGTTTTGTGCTGCTGCGCCAGCGGGTTCGTGAGGCCCTGCAACTGCCTTTGTGAACAATTTCCGAGTGGGGTGAAAAAAAGTGCTTGACCCCCTCTCAATAAATGCACTATCATGCGTGTCACTGATTACAAGAAGTGCACTTTGATGCATTTTCCGCGGCTACAGACCGACACCCACATCCTCACGGAGAGACACACATGAGCACCAACGCCACCATGCCCCGCGTCGAGTACCAGACCAACCCGGCGCAATACCGCCACGTCAAGCTGAGCTTCGACGGCCCGGTCGCCACCCTCAAGGTGGACATTGACGAGAACGCCGGCCTGCGCCCGGGCTACAAGCTCAAGCTGAACTCTTACGACCTGGGTGTGGACATTGAACTCAACGACGCCGTCAATCGCATCCGCTTCGAGCACCCTGAAGTCAAGACCGTGGTCGTGACCAGCGCCAAGGAAAAGGTGTTCTGCTCCGGCGCCAACATCTTCATGCTGGGCGTCTCCAGCCACGCCTGGAAGGTGAACTTCTGCAAGTTCACCAACGAGACCCGCAATGGCCTGGAAGACTCCTCCAAGAACGAAGGCCTGAAGTTCCTGGCCGCCGTCAACGGCGCCTGCGCCGGCGGCGGCTACGAGCTGGCCCTGGCCTGCGACGAGATCGTGCTGGTCGATGACCGCTCCAGCGCCGTGAGCCTGCCCGAGGTACCGCTCCTGGGTGTGCTGCCCGGCACCGGCGGCCTGACCCGTGTGACCGACAAGCGCCATGTGCGCCATGACCTGGCCGACATCTTCTGCACCAGTGTGGAAGGCGTGCGCGGCCAGAAGGCGGTCGATTGGCGCCTGGTCGACGAGGTGGCCAAGCCGGCCGTGTTTGGCGAGCGCGTCAAGGCCCGTGCCCTGGCCCTGGCGGCCAAGAGCCAGCGCCCCGACAGCGCCAAAGCCGTGGCCCTGTCGCCCCTGAACCGCACGATCGAGGCCGATGCCCTGCGCTACCAGCACGTCACCGTTGAAATTGACCGCGCCCGGCGCCTGGCCACCTTTGTGGTCAAGAGCCCCAGCGGCCAACAGCCCACCGACATCGCCGGCATCGAAGCCCTGGGCGAGCAGTGGTTCCCGCTGGCCATGGTCCGTGAACTCGAAGACGCCATCCTGCAGATGCGCACCAACGAGCTCGACATTGGCCTGTGGCTCATCAAGACCTCGGGCGATGCCCAGGCCGTGCTGGCCATGGACGCCCTGCTCATGGCCCACCAGGACCACTGGCTGGTGCGCGAGACCATCGGTTACCTGCGCCGCACCTTCAGCCGCCTGGATGTGTCCTCGCGCAGCCTGTTCGCCCTCATCGAGCCCGGCTCCTGCTTTGCGGGCTCCTACCTGGAACTGGCCTTGGCCTGCGACCGCAGCTACATGCTGGCCCTGCCGGACGATGAAGCGCAGGCACCGGCCATCACGGTGGGTGACACCAACTTTGGCCTCTTCCCCATGGCCACCGGCCAAAGCCGCCTGGGCCGCCGTTTCTATGACGAGCAGCCTGCCCTGGACGCCGTGCGCGCCAAGGCGGGCCAGCCGCTGGATGCCGACGCCGCCTTCGCCGTGGGCCTGGTCACGGCCAACCCTGACGACATCGACTGGGCCGACGAGGTGCGCATCGCCATTGAAGAGCGCATGTCCATGTCGCCCGACTCGCTCACCGGCCTGGAAGCCAACCTGCGCTTTAATGGCACCGAGAACATGGTCACCCGCATCTTTGGTCGTCTGACGGCCTGGCAGAACTGGATCTTCCAGCGCCCCAACGCCGTCGGCGAAAAAGGCGCGCTCAAGGTCTACGGCAAGGGCGACAAGGCCCAGTTTGACTGGAATAGGGTTTGAACAATTCCCCCCTGAGCCGCTTCGCGTCTTCCCCCCTGGGGGACGATGCGAGCGGCCCGGCTGAGCCGGTTCCGCCGCATCCACTGGCTGAAGAAACTTTCATCTCATCGATTTCATCTACAGGAGACTGACATGTCCATCAACTACAGCGAGAAGATTCCGAACAACGTCAACCTGAGCGAAGACCGCACGCTGCAGCGCGCGCTTGAGCAATGGCAGCCCAACTTCATCAACTGGTGGGACGATATGGGCCCCACCGGCTCGACCGACTCCGAGGTGTACCTGCGTACCGCCGTGAGCGTGGACCCTCAAGGCTGGGCCCAGTTTGGCCACGTCAAGATGCGTGACTACCGCTGGGGCATTTTCTTGAACCCTGGCGAGCAGGACCGCACCATTCACTTTGGTGACCACAAGGGTGAGAAAGCCTGGCAAGACGTGCCCGGCGAGCACCGCGCCAACCTGCGCCGCATCATCGTGACGCAGGGCGACACCGAGCCCGCCTCGGTGGAGCAGCAGCGCCACCTGGGCCTGACCGCACCCAGCATGTATGACCTGCGCAACCTGTTCCAGATCAACGTGGAAGAAGGCCGCCACCTCTGGGCCATGGTGTACCTGCTGCACAAGCACTTTGGCCGCGATGGCCGTGAAGAAGCCGAGGGCCTGCTCGAGCGCCGCAGCGGTGACGAGAACAACCCCCGCATCCTGGGCGCCT
>JAIXPL010000064.1 GCA_027486255.1 Comamonadaceae bacterium | reverse complement strand
GCTGCTCATCGACGAGGTGGACCGGGCTGACGAGCCCTTCGAGGCCTTCTTGCTCGAGTACCTGGGCGAGTACCAGGTGAGCATTCCCGAGCTGGGCACCATCCGCGCCGAGGCCACGCCCGTGACCCTGCTCACCAGCAACCGCACCCGTGAGCTGCACGACGCCGTCAAGCGCCGCTGCCTCTACCACTGGCTCGACTACCCCGACCGCGAGCGCGAGCTGGCCATTGTGCGTGCGCAGGTGCCCGGCGCCAGCGCCCAGCTCATGCAGCAGGTGGCCAGCTTCATTGGCAAGCTGCGGCAGGCGCCCTTCAAGGACGGCTTTCAGCGCGCCCCGGGCATTGCTGAAAGCGTGGAATGGGCCAAGGCCCTGGTGGCGCTCGACACCCTGGTGCTCGACCCCGAGGTGGTGGCCGACACCGCCGGTATTTTGTTCAAGCAGCGCGACGACGTGGCCGCCCTCACGGCCGAGCTGGCCGACGAGATCCTCAAGGCCGAGGACCTCGCGTGAGCGGGCGGGCCGCCTGAGTACGCCATGGCGCTGGGAGACGCGCGCCGTGGCCGCCTGGCCGAGAACCTGGTCGGCTTTGGCCGGACCTTGCGCCGGGCAGGGGTGCCGGTCGATGCCTCCCGCATGGCGCTGGCCCAGCAGGCGGCCGGGCTGATTGACTTGGGCCGCCGCGAGGAGCTCTCCGCGGCGCTGGAGGCGGTGCTGGTCAGCCGCGAGCAGGACCGCGCCGTGTTCCGCGAGCTTTTCGAGATCTACTTTCGCGACCCCCAAATGGCCAACAAGCTCTTGGCCCAGATGCTGCCCACCGCAGAAGGCCGGGCCGAGCCCGACGCCAAGCGCGCCCGGGTGCGCGATGCGCTGCAACCCCGGCGCGCGGCGGCGCCAGCGGCTCCTCGGCCTGGCGAGCGCGAGATCGAGTTCGACGCCGCCATGACGGCCAGCGACGCCGAGCGCCTGCGCCATGCCGACTTCAACACCCTCTCGGCCGACGAATACCACCTGGTGGCGCGCCTAGCCAGAGAGATTCCGCTGCACTTGCCCCAGCTGCCCTCGCGCCGCCTGGCGCCGGGCTGGCGGGGCGAGCGCCCGCATTGGGCCGGCATGATGCGCCGGGCCGCCCAAACCGGTGGGGAGCTGCTGGCGCTGCGGCGCCTGGCCCGCCGCCGCGAGCCGCTGCCCTTGGTGGTGCTGCTGGATGTCTCCGGCTCCATGGAACGCTATGCCCGGCTGTTGCTGGCCTTCCTGCACGCAGCCACGCGCCGGCACCGGCAGCGCGAGGTGTTTGCCTTTGGCATGAACCTCACTGATCTGGGGCCGAGCTTCAGGCTGAGCGACACCGATGCCATGCTGGCCGCCAGCAACGCCCTCATTGCCGACTACGCCGGTGGCACCCGCCTGGGCGCCTCGCTCGCCCAGTTGCGCCAGCGCCATGGCCGTCGCCTGGTGGGGCGGCGCAGTGTGGTGCTGCTGATCACCGATGGCCTGGACACGGGTGAGCCCGCCGACCTGGCGGCCGAGCTGCAGTGGCTCAAGCTCCACAGCCGGCGCCTGCTCTGGCTCAACCCGCTGCTGCGCTTTGAGGGCTACGCGCCGCTGGCGCGCGGCGCGGCGGTGCTGCATGGGCAGGCGCACGGCATGCTGGCGGTGCACAACCTCAGCAAGCTCGAAGACCTGGCCAGGAGCCTGGCCCAGCTCCTCAAGGCCTGAGCCACCGCTCAGGCTGTCTGCTGCTGCACAATCCGGTGCTGACCTCCACGCTCCCACGAACAACAAAGGAATAGACACGCCATGGACATGCAAGCCACCCGATCGCTGGCCGTCACGCAGGCGCAGGCCTGGGACTCCTTGAACGATCCCGAGGTGCTCAAGACCTGCATCCCCGGCTGCGACAGCGTCCAGCCCACCGGGGAGAACCAATACGCCATCGGCATGGCCTTGCGCATTGGCCCGGTATCGGCCAAGTTCAAGGGCCAGATCACGCTCACCGACATCCAGCCTCCGCACAGCTACCGCATCATGTTTGAAGGGCAGGGCGGCCCGGCCGGTTTCGGCAAGGGCCAGGCGCAGGTGCAACTCACCCCCACGGATTCGGGTTGTGACCTGGCTTACACGGTGCAGGCCTCGGTGGGCGGCAAGGTGGCCCAGCTGGGCCAGCGCCTGATCGATGGCGCGGCCAAGTCTCTGGCCGAGGATTTCTTCCGCCGCTTCGACGAAGACATGCAGCGCCGCTACGGCCCGGCCCCTGCGGCCCAGGGCCTGGACGCGGCTGCTGCGTCCGGCCTCAAGCCCGCTGGCGCGGGCCCGCGCAGCGGCTCCGCGCAGCCAGCCGTTCTGCTGCCATCGCTGGTGGCTGCAGGCGGTGGTGCTGCCCTCATGCTGGCCCTCATCTGGCTGCTGTACTGAGGCTCTGCAGGATCTTTGCCATGGAAAACCTCGATGTCATGGTCTTGCGCACCTTGCGCGACTGGCGCCAGGCCGGTCGGCGCGCCCTCCTGGCCACGGTGGTGCGCACCTGGGGCTCCTCGCCCCGTCCTGTGGGCTCCATCATGGCCCTGTGCGAAGACGGCACCGTGGTCGGTTCCGTCTCGGGCGGCTGCATCGAGGACGACCTGATCTACCAGCACACCCGCGCCTATGCCACGGCAGCGGCTGAGCCTTCGCGCATGCCCTCGGGCGCGCCGAGCTTCGTGAAGTACGGCGTGACGGCCGACGAGGCCCACCGGTTTGGCCTGCCCTGCGGCGGCACGCTCGAGCTGCTGCTGGAATACGACCCCGACCCCTCGCAGCTGCAGCAGCTGGTGGTGGCCCTGGAGGCGGGCCAGCTCATGCAGCGGCGCGTGCGTCTGACTGATGGTGTGGTGAGTCTGCAGCTGGCCGACACCCCGGCCGAGCTGCTGATCAACGAGACCGAGCTCGTCAACACCTTTGGGCCCGAGTACCGCATGCTGCTCATTGGCGCGGGCCAGCTCACCGAGTACCTGGCCACCATGGCGCTCTTCAGCGGCTTTGCCGTGACCGTGTGCGACCCGCGCGAGGAATACAGCGGTGCCTGGCGCGTGCCGGGCGTCGCGATCACCCGCGAGATGCCCGACGACGTGGTCACCTCTTTCCGCCCCGACCGCCGCAGCTGCGTGATCGCACTCACCCACGACCCCAAGCTCGACGACCTGGCCTTGCTGGAGGCCCTGGGCACCGAGGCCTTTTACGTGGGCGCCATCGGCTCGCGGCGCAACAACGAGGCGCGCCACCAGCGCATGGTCGAGCACTTTGGCATGCAGCCCGAGCAGCTGGCCCGCCTGAGAGGGCCCATCGGCATCTACATTGGCAGCAAGACGCCGGCAGAAATCGCGGTGAGCGTGATGGCCGAGGTGCTGGCCGTCAAAAACGGCGTGACCCTGCCGCGCGACATGGACGTGGCCCAGGCCAAGAACGAGCGCGCCGTGGTGCACAACGACCCGGGCGTGCTGGTCTGCGGCATCCAGCGCAGCGCTTAATTACCATCCACCGAGTTTTGGATTTCCTCCCTCTCCCACTGGGAGAGGGCTGGGGTGAGGGCAGCGCGCGACGCCGTCGTTTCCTTGCGCGAGCCCCTCACCCCCACCCTCTCCCCAGAGGGGCGAGGGGGTCAGAGGGCTTCTTGCCGCGTTTAGGGGCGAGGAGCTGCTCAGGCCTGGAGCCAGCTCACGGTCTTGAGGCCCAGCCAGGTCATCAGGAGGGAGCCGGTCACGTGAGCCAGGGCGGTGGCCAGAGCCAGGCCCAGACGGCCTGTGGTGAGCATGTCCACCACCTCGGCCGAGAAGGTGGAAAAAGTGGTGAGGCCGCCCAACAGCCCCGTGATCAGCAGCAGCCGCCACAGCGGGTCGAGCTGGGGCAAGGCCGTGAACACGCCCACGGCCACGCCGATGAGGTAGCCGCCGCCCAGATTGGCGGCCAGCGTACCCCAGGGGATCAGGCCGCCCGGCGAGAGCCACAGGCCCAGCTGCCAGCGGGCCAGGGCACCGACGGCGGCGCCAACACTCACGGCGGCGATGCTGGCCAGGGCCGCGCTCATGACTCAGCGCTCCTTGGCCTGGCGTGCCCCAGGCGCGGTGGGGCCTGGGTAGGCTTGGCCTTCAACCCTCAGGCCCTCGGCCGACAGCCGGGGGGCGGTGGCCGGACCCAGGCCCTTGACGCGTGAGAGCAGGTCCTGCCAATCCTTGAAGGGGGCCTTGCTGCGCTCGGCCAGGATCTGCCGCGTGGTGGCCGGGCCCAGGCCGCGCAGGCCATCGAGCTGGGCCTCGGTGGCCTGGTTCACGTCCACGGCGGCCAGCGCCGAAGACAGGGGCAGGGCGCTCAGCAGGGCCAGGCACAGGCCCCGCTTCGGGGCTGCTAACAGCGCCGAGAACTTGGCCAAGAGGGTGGCGCGCATGACGGGGATGATCAGGCCGTCTGCGCGGCCAGCCAGTGCATGTAGCTAGCCACGCCGGTGGCCACATCGGCGAAGGGCAGGTCGCAACCGGCCGCGCGCAGGGCCGACAGGTCGGCCTGGGTGTAGCTCTGGTACTTGCCCACCAGGGCCGAGGGGAAGGTGATGTAGTCGATGAGGTCCTGCGCCAGGGCTTTGTCCAGCGTGAGCGGCTGGGTCTGGCCCTTGAGCTGCTGCAGGGTTTGCACCACGCCCAGCGCCACGTCATTGAAGGGCTGAGCCCTGCCGGTGCCCAGGTTGAAGAGGCCGCTTTTTTCGGGGTGGTCAAAGAACCAGAGGTTCACGGCCACCACGTCGTCTACGTAGACGAAGTCGCGCATCTGCCCGCCCGGGCCGTAGCCGCCGTACTCAGCAAAGAGCTTGACCTTGCCTTCGTTCCTGAACTGGTGGAACTGGTGAAAGGCCACGCTGGCCATGCGGCCCTTGTGCTGCTCGCGCGGGCCGTACACATTGAAGTAGCGAAAGCCCACCACCTGGGTCTGAGCGTTCTGGAAGCCCGCGCCCAGCTCGCGGCGCAGGCGCTGGTCAAAAAGCAGCTTGGAGTAGCCGTAGACGTTCAGCGGCTTCTCAAACTCGGGGCTTTCGCGGAAGGTGTCGGAGCCGCCGTAGGTGGCGGCAGAAGACGCGTAGAGCAGGCGCGTGCCCTGGGCCTGGCAGGTGTGGAACAGTTCGCAGGACAGGGTGTAGTTGTTGTCCATCATGAACTTGCCGTCGAGTTCCATGGTGTCGCTGCACGCGCCCTCGTGGAACACGGCTTCGACCTGGCCGTACGCGCCTTCTGCAAAGAGCTCGTAGAAGTCGTCGGCGTCCACGTAGTCGGCGATCTGCAGGTCGGCGAGGTTGCGGAACTTGTCGCCTTCGCTGAGGTCATCGACGGCAATGATCTCGTCGATGCCCCGGGCATTGAGCCCCTTGATGATGTTCGAGCCAATAAAACCGGCCGCGCCAGTGACCACGATTTTCATGACAGCATTCCCCGGACGGTTTCTGTGGAGGGTGACTTGCCAAGGCAAGTCATGCCGGAACAAAAACCGGCCGCGCCAGTGACGACGATTTTCATGGGGTGAGTCCTTCAGGCGGGGGCGAACAACTCGCCGTAGTTCACGGTGGCGGTACCGAACTTGCCCACCACCACGCCGCCGGCGCGGTTGGCAATGGGCACGGCCTCGCGCAGGGGGACGCCGGCGGCCATCATGGTGGCCAAGGTGGCGATGACGGTGTCGCCTGCGCCGGTCACGTCGAACACCTCGCGGGCCTGGGCCGGCACGTGGAACTCACCTTGCGCGTCAAAGAGCGTCATGCCTTCTTCGCTGCGGGTCAGCAGCAGGGCGTCGAGTTCGAGTTCCTTGCGCAGCGCGTGGGCTTTTTGGCGCAGCTCAGCTTCGCTGTGCCAGGGGCCGATGACATGCTCGAGCTCGCTGCGGTTGGGCGTGATCACGCTGGCGCGGCGGTAGCGGGAGTAGTCCGAGCCCTTGGGGTCAATCAGCACGGCCTTGCCGGCCGCACGGGCCTGGGCAATCATGGCCTCCACGTGCGCGAGGCCGCCCTTGCCGTAGTCGGAAAACAGCACAGCGTCATGCTCGGTGTGCAGCTGGGCGAAGGTGGCCGTCTGGGAGGCCAGCACCTCTTTTTCAGGGCTGTTCTCGAAGTCCAGGCGCAGCAGCTGCTGCTGGCGGCCGATGATGCGCAGCTTCACGGTGGTGTGCATCTGTGCATCGCGCCCGAAGTGCGGGCGGATGCCGGTGCCGGCCACCAGGGCCTCGAGCTTGTGGCTGGCGTCGTCATCGCCGACCACGCTCAAGAGTGAGGCCTGTGCGCCCAGGGTCACCACGTTATAGGCCACGTTGGAGGCGCCGCCCAGACGCTCTTCCTGGCGTGTGACGCGCACCACCGGCACAGGGGCCTCGGGCGAGATGCGGTCCACCGGGCCATACCAGTAACGGTCGAGCATGACATCGCCCACCACCAAAACGCGGGCACGGGCAATCTGTTCGGGGCTGGGCTTCATGGGCGGGGCTTTTTCAGAGTTCTTCAATGCGGCGGGCCGGGTAGCTGTCCCAGGCCTGGCAGCCCGGGCAGTGCCAGAAGTGCTGGCTGGCCTCAAAGCCGCAGGCCGCGCAGCGGTAGCGCAAGAGCGGCTTGCTGGCCCGGTCCAGGGCACGCTGGACCGCGCCGTGGTGTTTCTCGTGCTCGAGCTTTTCGCCAGCCAGCCACTTGCCGGCCGCAATCAGCGAGGGTTCACGCTGCAGGTGCTGCACGTAGCGCTGCCGTGCGGCTTGTGGGTCGGCCTCGAGCTTGATCAGGGCGTCCACCAGATCGATGGAGGGCGCCGCCTCGTAGCTCTGCGACAGCAGCTGCCTGGCCTCGTCCTGGCGGCCGGTGTCGGCAGCCAGCTTGGCCAGCAGGCCTGCGGCCAGAGGCAAGGCCTGGGGTGCGTGGGCCTTCAGCGCCAGCAGCGCGTCAAAGGCCATGGCGTGTCGCCCCAGTTGCGTGTGCAGCTTGGCCAGCTCGATCAGGGGGCGGGGGGACTGCGGTGCACTCTGCCGCGCCTGGGCCAGCAACTCCAGGGCCTGGCCGGTGTCGCCCGCGGCCACCTGGGCCAGGGCCTGCTCGCACAGGTAATGCGCCTGCCTGACCTGAAAGCTGCCGTGGCTGCTGTGCTCCAGGCGGGCGGCGATGCCGCTGGCATGCGGCCAGTCGCGTGAGCGCTCGTAGATGGACAGCAGCGCCAGCCGCGCCTCCTGCTCGTAGGCCGTGCCCTCGAGCTTGGTGAGGGCGGCCTCGGCGCGGTCGAGCAGGCCGGCCTTGAGAAAGTCCAGGGCCAGGGCGTGCTGGGCGCGGTCGCGCTCGGGCTGGGTGAGGTCGCCGCGGGCCAGCAGGTGCTCGTGCACGCGCACGGCGCGGTCGTACTCGCCGCGCCGGCGGAAGAGATTGCCCAGCGCAAAGTGCAGCTCGGAGGTGTCGGGGTCGTTCTGTACGGCCTCGATGAAGGCGTCGATGGCTTGGTCTTGCTGCTCATTGAGCAGGAAGTTCAGGCCGCGGAAGTAGGCCTTTGGGGCTTGGCGGTTCTCGATGCGCAGCTGGCGCAGGTCCAGCCGAGAGGCCAGCCAGCCCAGGGCAAAGGCCGCGGGCAGGCCCAGCAGCAGCCAGGTGAAGTCAAATTCCATGCGGACCTTGGGGGGCTGAAGGGGGGTCGGGGGTGGCCGGCGGTGCTGCCGAAGCGGCTTGGCGGGCGGCACGCCGGCTGCGCCACCAGCGCGGCACCATGACCAGCACGCCCAAGGCCAGGCCGGCGGCGAAGGCCACCAGCACGACCAGCACCAGCGGGGCTTGCCAGAGGGTGCCGAAGAAGAAGTTCACCTCCACCACGTGCTGGTTGTTCAGCGCGAAGGCAAAGAGGGTGAAAAAAATGGCTGCCTTGAGCAGCCACATGAGGTATTTCAAGCGCAGGGCTCCGGTGGCGGGTGCAGGTCCTGCAAATTGTAGTCAGCGCGGGTAGGGCGCCGAAGCGGGTCAGCGGGCTTGTTTTTCCATGGCCTCAGTGCGGGCGTCGACCGCCTCGCGCAGGGCCTTGCCGGGCTTGAAGTGGGGCACGCGCTTTTCCGGGATGGCCACGCTCTCGCCCGAGCGCGGGTTGCGGCCCATGCGGGGCGGGCGGCGGTTGATGGAGAAGCTGCCGAAGCCGCGGATCTCAATGCGGTGCCCGCGCACCAGGGCCTCGCCCATGGCGTCCAGGATGGCCTTGACGGCCGATTCGGCATCTTTATGGGTGAGCTGGCGAAAGCGTTCGGCCAGTTCTTCAACGAGGTCGGAGCGGGTCATGGCGGCGCTGGCAAATCACGGGTCACGAAAAAGCGGGACAGCCCACCCACCAGGGCAGCCTGTCCCGCTGTGCGGTCACACGGCCGATCAGCCGTTGTTGTTGTCCAGCTTGGCGCGCAGCAGGGCGCCCAGGCTGGTGGTGCCGGCATTGCCCGGGTTCTGCTGGGACAGGTTGGCCATGGCTTCTGCCTGGTCGACCGAGTCCTTGGCCTTGACGGACAGCTGGATGTTGCGGGTCTTGCGATCCACATTCACCACCACGGCGGTGACTTCGTCACCTTCCTTGAGCACGTTGCGGGCATCTTCCACGCGGTCGCGGGAGATTTCGCTGGCGCGCAGGTAGCCCAGGACGTCTTCGCCCAGGTCGATTTCAGCGCCCTTGGCATCCACGGTCTTGACCTTGCCGGTGACGATGGAGCCTTTGTCGTTGACCGACACGAAGGTGCTGAACGGGTCGCCGTCGAGCT